>DMFQ01000096.1:17714-27740 GCA_003450555.1 Ktedonobacter sp. | reverse complement strand
CTATCAAGCGTTTGGAAGCAAAAGAACATGTATGTGAAGAACGGAGAGGGTGAAGAGTGTAGCACACTCCAATCCATGTGATGGAGTTCTATTTTTAGCCCGGCTGCCAGTTATACCTCCGGTAAATCTCCAATGTCTGCTTATCGCCCGGCACATAGCTAACCATCGAATAGCTGGCTATTCCCGTGAACACAGTCGTCGCCGTGCGCAGCGTAACACGCCCCAGTTTGCTGTTCTGTATCTGAAAAACAAAGGACGGAGTAGGTCTCCCCTCTGGATATGTGGCGGCAGCAATACGGCGAAACTCCGGTAACTCGCGCAGATGCTTCCATAGTTCTTTGTATTCTGGCAAGTGGGTCAACGTACGAGTATTATATTGAAAATCGCTCACCAGGCGACGCGCAAGGTTCTCCCAACCATAATAATAGCGGCGTCTGCGAGCATCAAATACCAGCTCTAACAGGTGCCGTTTCTCTCCCTCCTCCACAACCTCTTCCTCTACCTCAAAAAGGGTAATCGCAGCCTCGTTCCACGAGTGCAGAAACCAGAGGCGATCCAGCGAGTGGGCCGGATTCGAAGTGTTGTGTACAAGCAGCCGTGCCAGTTCGCCAAAGTCCAACAACGTGCTTTCAACTTGTTCGGTATCGAGATAATGTCCGGTCAATTTCGTGTACGCCGCAAAGAGTTGCCGCCGCTCATCTTCCTGAAGTTGTAGAGCGCGCACAATACTCTCGGCAACATGCGGCGAGGGATTGCTGCGCATCCCATTCTCTATGTGATAAATATAGGTGCGTGAAAGCCGGGTAGCATGAGCCAGTTGCCCTTGAGACATACCTCGCTCTTGCCGAAAACGTGCCACGAGTTGTGCAAAATCGGATGTAGTACTGTCTATAACCATAGCTCATTCTCTTTCCTGTTAGCTACATCTTCATTATGCATCACAAAATTGTTAGCTGGCAACATGGCTTTATAGGTATTATCACCATATAATGAGAGGAAGGAAGTTTTTGCCTTGTAGGTGTGACAATGGATGTCACCCAGGGTATCCATAAGAAGCTGATATCGCTACGAGAGGAACTGATATACTATGTCTGATTCATCGCTCATAAATAACCGTCAGCGTGCTTCTTCTACCAACACTGCCGTTGGATACGACGACATTTTGTCTACCCGGCCATGGGTCCGCTTTTATGAGCAGGGCGTTCCCGCTCAACTCGATATCCCTGATTATCCTCTGACATGGCTGCTAGACCAGGCAGTGAAACACTATCCAGGGCAAACCGCCCTCATGTACTACGGAACAAAAATTAATTACGCGCAGCTTTCTAGCCTGGCGAATCGCTTTGCTATAGCACTACAAAAACTCGGCATACAGAAGGGCGATCGTGTAGCGATTGCTCTCCCCAATATCCCCCAGTACCCTATCGCTTTTTATGGTGCTTTGCGGGCGGGTGCCGTGGCAGTTCCAACAAACCCGCTTTATACCGGGCGCGAAATGGAGCATCAATTGGCGGATTCCGGCGCGCGCATCATCGTGATGATGGATGAATTCTATCCTACCGTCCGTGCTATACGCGCTCAAACTGACCTTGAACACGTCATTCTCACCAGCCCTGCTGACTATCTACCACCACTGTTGCACAGACTGTATCCTCTTAGCCAGCGCAAGGCCAAACGCCAAGAGCCACTACTCACCAACAAAGAACGCCACGAAGACAAAACACTACATACAATGAGCGAGATGCTGCTATCACATGCGAAGCGCGGGATAGAGCTTTTCAATTTACCGGTAATTTCCTCCGGCGATGACCTTGCCGTCCTGCAATACACAGGTGGCACAACAGGGCTTTCCAAAGGTGCTATGCTAACACACCGCAATCTCCTTGCCAACGCCATGCAGACGCGCCACTGGACGCCACAAGCCCATAATGCCGACGAAGTAACCTTGTGTGTTGCACCTTTCTTCCATTCCTATGGTCTGACGGTTGGCATGAACCTCTCCATTCTTGCCGCCGCTACGATGGTGCTTCTGCCGCGCTTCAAAGCGTCTGATGTCGTAAAAGCCATTCGTCAGTACCGACCCACCCTCTTCCCCGGCATACCTACCATGTACCTGGCCATTATGCGCGAGGTCGGGCAGCACACCGAACAGTTGAAATCAATTAAGTATTGCATCAGCGGAGCCGCGCCATTACCCGCCAAAGTGCAGCAGGATTTTGAGCACATTACCCATGGCAAGCTGGTTGAAGGCTATGGACTGAGTGAAGCCTCACCCGTCACGCACTGCAATCCCCTGACTGAGAACTGCCGCAGTGGCAGTATCGGCCTGCCCCTACCCAACGTGGATTCAGCCATCCTGCACCAGGAGACAGGCGCACCTCTGCCAGTTGGCGAGATAGGCGAGATCGTGGTAAAAGGGCCGAATATTATGAAAGGCTACTGGCACCGCAAAGAAGAGACCGAGGCGATCTTTACAAACGGTTGGATGCATACGGGCGACCTCGGCAAAATGGACGAGGACGGCTTCTTCTACGTGGTAGAGCGGGCCAAAGATATGATTCTCGCCAGCGGTTTCAATGTCTACCCACGCGAAGTAGAAGAAGTCCTCTTCCAACATCCCGCCGTTCAAGAAGCCGCCGTAGCTGGCACACCAGACGAATACAGAGGTGAAACAGTTGCCGCTTTCGTAATCCTGAAACCCGGCATTGCCCCCTCGGATGAGACCAGGCAAAGTATCCTGGCCCACTGCAAACAGAACCTTGCAGGCTATAAAGTACCCAAATTACTCGAATTCCGTCAAACTCTACCCAAATCCCTCATCGGCAAAATCCTGCGCCGTGAGCTAAAAATATCAAAATAATCATCAAAATGTACGGGCTGGGCAGCCGCATCCGGGGGATGATGAAGGCGCCCCTGCCCTGAAGGAGAATCTCTATCTATGACAACGACAATGAAACCAACAGAGTCAGGCACCGCGTTTTTAACGACAACCGTAAGCGAGAGCGCCGATAAAATATTCACGTTGGAGCAGCGCGACGAAGAACAGCGCTGGATTCAAGAATCGAGCGCGACCTTTATACAGCGTGAAGTCTTGCCACTAACAGAAGCCATTGACCACCAGGAGCCAGGCGTTTTGCCGAAACTTGTCAAGAAGGCCGGCGAACAGGGCTTGCTGATGATCGACGTACCAGAAGAATACGGCGGCGCAGAACTGGGCCTCCTCACCAGCTCCCTTGTCGGCTCCGAATTGCGCGAAGCCTCTTTCAGCGTCGCCTTTGGCGCGCACACCACCATCGGCACCTTGCCCATCGTCTTCTACGGCAACGAGGAACAGAAACAGAAATATTTGCCGAAGCTGGCTTCGGGCGAGTGGATCGCCGCCTACGCCTTAACCGAACCCGGCGTAGGCTCCGATGCCATGGGATTGACCACGCACGCTAAGCTTTCCGAGGATGGTAAGTATTATATCCTCAACGGCACTAAACAATGGATCTCGAATGCTGGCTTTGCCGATGTGATGATCGCCTTTGCGCGTATCGGCAACGAAAAACCATCGGCCTTTATTGTCGAAGCACACTGGCCAGGTGTCTCGACCGGCGCGGAAGAGCGCAAGATGGGCATCAAAGGCTCGTCCACTCGCCAGGTCTACTTTGAGGATACGAAAGTCCCGGTCGAGAACCTGTTGGGTGAGATTCATAAAGGCTACAAGATCGCCTTTAATATTCTCAACATTGGACGTTTGAAGTTGGGGGCGGGCACCGTTGGCGGCGCGCGCGCTGCACTGGGAATGGCGGCTGCTTATACAACCGAGCGCAAGGCTTTTGGCAAGTTCATCAGCGAGTTTGGCATGATCCAGAAAAAACTGGCTCGTGTGGCCGCTGAAACCTACGCTGCCGAGAGCGAGGTATTTCGCACCGCGGCCAACATCGAAAATGCCCGCCGTAGCGCGGGAAACGACACCGAAGGGGCCTTCAAAGCCATTGAAGAATATGCCATCGAAGCCTCTCTTGCGAAGGTACATGGCAGTGAAGTGCTGGCCATGGCCGTCGACGAAGGCGTACAGATTTTTGGTGGCTACGGCTTCATGCAAGAATATCCCATCGAGAAGGCATACCGCGACGCACGTATCCAGCGCATTTTTGAAGGCACCAATGAAATCAACCGCCTCGTCGCCTCTGGTACCCTTTTCCGTCGCGTGCTCAAAGGCAAACTTCCTTTAATGTCCCTCTATCCAGCCATTGAGTCGCGTGTTCGCTCAGGGCAGCCGCTCAACAACGCGGGCGAATCGATCCCCGCCGAGTTGCGTGACGCCGTCAACGCCCTTGAACGCGCCAAGGATGTCACAATATATTCGGCTATGAAGTTTGCGCTGAAGTACATGCAGGCATTGGAGAATGAGGAAGAGTTCATTGAATACCTGGCAAACCTGCTCATCGACCTCTATGCTGTCGATAGTGCGCTCGCCCGTGCCACGCAAGCTGTTCGCCGTGGAGACGAGAATAGCGGCACCCATGTAAAACTGGCCCAACTGGCGACCTGGTTGGCCTTCACACGCCTGCGCTCAAATCTCGATCAGATGATTATGACCAACTCCGCCGAGGGTGACGTCCAGGCAGAATTGCAATTTGTACGCTCATACGTTGGCGATTACCTGCTCAATGGTGTCGCTCTGCAGCGTGAATTGGCAGCCGTTGTCGTTGAGAAACAAGGGTATCCCCTGTAGCTAAAGGAGCATTACATTATGCAAGAAGCAGTCATCGTGAGTGCCGTACGCACTCCTATTGGACGGGCCAACAAGGGCGTACTCAAAGATGTACGAGCCGACGACCTGGCCGCCCTCGCCGTCAGAACAGCCGTTGAGCGCGTCCCACAACTTGATCGTTCACTTATCGAAGATGTCATTCTTGGCTGTGCCTTTCCCGAGGGCGAGCAGGGTATGAACCTTGCCCGGCTTGTCGGTGCCCTCGCTGGCCTTCCCGAGACGGCCGGTGGAGTTACTGTCAATCGCTTCTGCGCCTCCAGCCTGCAAGCAGTCAATATGGCCGCACAGAATATTATGCTGGGCATGGGCGACGTGTTTGTCGCGGGCGGTATCGAGAGTATGTCGCGCGTCCCGATGGGCGGCTTTAATCCCAGTTTCAATCCACGTCTCGTTCAGTCCCGCGCGGGAGAAGCCAGCAGCTCACCGTATCCTCCCAGTGAACTGGAATATGGCTATTCCAGCTATATTCCTATGGGTATCACAGCGGAAAACCTGGCGCGTGAATACCATATCAGCCGCGAGGCCCAGGATGCTTTCGCCTTGCGCAGTCACCAACGTGCCCTTGCTGCCACCGCTAATGGTACCTTCAAGCGCGAAATTGTCCCTGTGCCTCTGCCCAATGGCAGCACCATGGAGATTGACGAGGGACCGCGCCGCGATACCTCTTTGGAGAAGCTCGCTAGCCTCGAACCGGCCTTCATCAAGGGCGGCACCGTCACCGCTGGGAACTCCAGCCCACTGAACGATGGCGCCGCCGCTGCCGTGCTTATGTCTGCCCAGAAGGCACGCGACCTTGGCATAACTCCCCTGGCAAGGGTACATTCGATGGCAGTGGCTGGTGTGCGGCCCGATATCATGGGTATTGGTCCGGTGCCCGCGATGAAAAAGGCCCTGCAACGCGCTGGTCTGCAATTGAGTGATATCGACATCATCGAGATCAACGAAGCCTTTGCCGCGCAGACGCTTTCAGTCGTCAAAGTCATGGGCATAGATGAAGAGAAACTCAATCCTCACGGTGGCGCGATTGCTCTTGGCCATCCACTCGGCTGTAGTGGTGCCCGTATCATTGCCACGCTCATCAATGACTTGCAGACCGCGAACAAGACGTTTGGGATCGCCACGCTCTGCATCGGCGGTGGTCAGGGTCTGGCGACGATTATCGAGAGGCTGGTATAACTATGACATACCAGATTCGTAAAGCAGCCGTTCTGGGCGCAGGTGTGATGGGAGCAGCGATTGCTGCCCATCTCGCCAACGTCGGTATCCCCAGCCTGCTGCTCGACATCGTACCGCCGGACGCCGGTAAAGATCGCGATAAAGTGGCTCGCACCGGTCTGGAAAAAACTCTCAAAGCGCGGCCAGCTGCCTTTTATAGTAAGCGCGCGGCCAGCCTGGTAACTGTGGGCAATATTGAAGATGACCTCGAGGAACTCTCCAATGTCGATTGGATCATCGAGGCCGTTGTAGAGCGGCTGGATATCAAGCACGATCTCTACGTCAAGCTGGAACAGGTGTTGACCCCCGGCACCATCATCAGCTCGAACACCTCCGGTCTGCCCGCGCATATGCTCACTGAAGGCCGCAGCGAAGATTTCCGCCGCCACTTCTTAATCACACACTTCTTTAATCCGGTGCGCTATATGCGTCTGTTAGAACTTGTTCCCGCTGTAGACGCCGATCCAGCATTGCTGCAGTTCATGCAGCAATTCGCAACGGAGGTGCTGGGCAAGGGCGTGGTTCTCTGCAAGGATACGCCAAACTTTATTGCCAACCGCATCGGCGTCTATGGATTTATGTCAACAATTGAGTATGCCTTGTCCAAAGGCTATACTGTCAGCGACGTGGATACTATTCTGGGGCCAAATATGGGACGCCCCAAATCCGCCGTCTTCCGCACCGCTGACCTCTCTGGTCTGGATACACTCGCCAATGTCGCCGACAACCTTTATAAAAACGCGGCGGATGATCCCCAACGCGAGACCTTCCATATGCCAGAGGTCGTACGCGAGATGATACGCCGCGGCTGGCTCGGTGAAAAAAGCGGCCAGGGTTTCTATAAACGCGTGAAAAGTTCTGACGGTGAGTCGATCATTTTAGAACTTAACCTCAATACCCTGGAGTATCAACCTCAGCAAAAGGAACGCTTCCCTTCAATAAGCGAAGCTCGCAATATCAGCGACCCGCTTCAGCGCATGCTGACCGTCCTCAACGGGGATGACCGGGCAGCACAGTTAGCGCGGCAAACGACGGCGGACTCGCTGATCTACGCGGCGAACCTCGCCACCGAGATCGCCGATAGCATCGTCGCCATTGATGAGGCAATGCGCTGGGGCTTCAACTTCGAAATGGGCAGCTTCGAGGTCTGGGATGCACTCCTGCAGCATCCCGAGATCATGCAGAAAGTGCTGCAAGATCGAGAGGTACCGCCGCTCGTACGCAGCGCCCAGGTCGATGGTCACGGCACATTCTACACCGGAACCGCGGGACAGCGCCAATACTTCGACTTCCACACCCTCTCCTACAAACCCGTCCCAATGCCGGAGGGCGCCATCTCCCTCGCAGCCCTGAAATCTCAAAATGTACGGGTGCCCCTAGCGGGTACCTTGCCTCCTGTTGATACCCCCTCAGCTTCCAGTGCTGTCATACGTGATAACGGCTCTGCTGCTCTGATCGACCTCGGCGATGGCATTGCCTGTGTCGAGTTCCATACCAAGATGAACTCGATTGACGAAGGCATCATTGAAATGTTGCGCTACATTGTCGAGGAGGGCCAGCAACAATTCCGCGCGGTCGTTATCGGCAATGAGGCAGCCGACTTCTCTGCAGGCGCAAACCTGCTTCTAGTGCTCATGGGTTCCAGGCAAGGTGAGTGGAAAATGTTGGAAGGGGCTATCAATGGTCTCCAGCAGGCCCACCAGCTGCTCAAATATAGCTCCATTCCCGTCGTCGCGGCACCCGCTGGCCGCGCTCTTGGCGGTGGCTGCGAGATCATCATGCACGCTAACCACGCTCGCGCATTTGCAGAATCCTACATTGGCCTCGTTGAGGTGGGCGTTGGTCTGGTACCGGCGGGAGGCGGTTGTAAAGAACTCTTATTACGCCACGGTGCCAGCTTGGAAAGCCAAAAGGCAGGCAAAACTGGCGGCCCATTTACCCCTTCTCGCCGCGCCTTCGAAATCATCGCCGTTGCCACTGTCTCTACCAGCGCGGTAGAGGCGCAGGAGTTGCGTTTCCTGCGGAAAAGCGATGCCATCACTACTAATCGCGACCTCTTGTTGCGCGACGCTAAGGCCGATGCCATTCGCCTGGCCGAGGCTCGTGAAGCAGGAAAGTGGCAGCCCGCTCAACCCGCAATGATGATCTTGCCTGGCTCCGGTGCTCGCCTGGTACTGGAACAGCAAATTGAGAATCTGCTCATTACCGGCAAAGTAAGCGAACATGATGCGGTGATAGGCCGCCACCTTGCCCGTGTCCTCACAGGTGGAGACTGCTCCCCCATCACTCCGGTAATGGAGCAGCACGTCCTTGACCTGGAGCGCGAGGCATTCCTTACCCTCTGTGGCATGGAAAAGACCCAGGACAGGATGCAAGCAATCCTGATGACAGGAAAACCCTTACGCAATTAATAAAAGCATGATGACCGGCGCTGCCAGCCTTCGTTCTGTTAACGCCTAACATTGCCGGTCATCATGCTTTTAACCCGTCAGTTCAGAAAGGATCAGATCTTCAATGGGACTTGATATCGCCAGAG
Organism: Ktedonobacter sp.; assembly: GCA_003450555.1. Taxonomy (GTDB): domain Bacteria; phylum Chloroflexota; class Ktedonobacteria; order Ktedonobacterales; family Ktedonobacteraceae; genus UBA11361. Next base: position 19,227 of record DMFQ01000096.1, on the reverse strand, counting down.
CATCCCTCCACGAACTAGGAACCCTGGATGGAGACAGCATCATCGTTGGAGAGATCGATGACAAACTCGTCAACCTCCCCAGCTACCGCGAACTTTACCACCGCTGGGAAAAACAACAGTGGAGTACCCAGGACCTCGACTTCAGCATCGATCGTCAGGACTGGGCAAATGTCGCAGAAGAGAATCGCCCTATCTGGATTAGCGGTTTCGTCGTCTTCTTCCAGGGTGAAGTCAGTGTCGTCAATAACCTTATTCCATATCTGGCAGCCGTGCCAACAGAAGAACAACGTATCTTCCTCACCACGCAGTTAGTCGACGAGGCGCGTCACGCCACCTTCTTCGACAAGTTCTTTCGCGAGGCTCTGCTCATGGAAGGGCCTGACATTGAGTCGATCCTGGTAAAAATTAGACCACTCATCCAGCCTGGACAGCGCCAGATACTGATGGAGGGCCTGGTAGAAATCGGTCAGAAGCTTCACGACGAACCCACTAATATGGCCTACCTTGTCGAGGGCATCACGCTGTACCATATTATTACGGAAGGAACGTTAGCACTCGCAGGTCAACGCAATATGTTGAACCGTAACAAAAGAATGGGCTGGTATCCCGGTTTCCAACAAGGGTTTACAGCTATAGCCCGCGATGAGTCACGCCATGTGCTCTTCGGCGTCAAATTTTTACGTGAAGCTGTACAGCAGAACCCTTCACACGCCGCTATTATCCGCAATACCATCGCTCGCTGGATGCCACAAATACATCAAACCCTCTACTTACCTGAAATGCAGCGTGTGGTGCTAACCGCCTTTGGAGAAGACCCCAACGATATCATCAACTTTGGCATGAATTCGCTGCGTAAAAAACTCAAAGTCATTGGAGTAAAACATGACTTTTAGCAGCGCAGCTTCTTTCTGGTTGAGGGATATTTGAAAGGCTTTCAAATATCCCTCTCTTTTTATATACGCCAGGCTTATCCGTCTATTACAATAAAGCACAGAACACTTTGTGTATACACATATATGTACATTCACAAAAACATGTAAATATCACGAAAAAAAGCTAAATGACCAAAATAAGCTATCTAAACACTAGACAAAATGCAGTGTTCTCATGCATACTATAAACGTACACGTATTTCTTGTTCATAACAAGTAATGCACATTGTAAACACATCACATATTTGTCTGTTGCAATCATTAGTATCAATTGTAATGTTCAGTAGCCCGTCGGTCACTATAGCAAAGAGAGGGAAACTATGCTAGGAGCGCAGGAACAGCGAAGTGAAGTAGCAAGGCTCTTATCGCAAATTAGTGAGGAATACGAAGCTGCACAACGCGGTCTCACGGGTCTGTCCTACGGCACCTCACAACACGAATTTATCACTGCCCGTATGGAGAATATGGGGCAGCTTCACGGTCAATTGCAGTCAATAGTAGGTGATATAGCGATAGCGATGATTGCTGACCAATTGAACAACACACATTAGCTCCTTACTATGTACGTAAAGAAAGGCCGT
>DMFQ01000096.1:9557-17596 GCA_003450555.1 Ktedonobacter sp. | reverse complement strand
ACGGCCTTTCTTTACGTACATAGCATGTGAAGCCCGCTTGTGAGCCAGGGGAATGATCAGGCTTGCGCGACTGCATGCAGATCAAAAAAGCGCATAGTCGTGGGAGCGTGCTTATTCCACACACCGGTGACGATAAATTCCGTCTCCTCGCTGCTAAATGATTCCTGGTCCAACACATTATGACTCTCATCTAAGAAACAGCGTAGCCAGTTTGTTATATCTTCACCAGTGAGTAGCGGCGCCCCTTCGCACACAAACCATTCAGCGATACCTTGCAGGTAACAACGAAATGCCTTGGGCAGCGGATACTTCCGTACAATGCGATAACTCTTCTCCTGCACATCCTCGTAACCGGCGGCACGAAGGTAACCTGCAAGCTTGGAACCAACCCAGCTATCCTCAAAAGTCAAGCCTTCATCGACACGTAATTGTTCCCAGTCTTCTCGCGCCTGGAGCACTCGTGCCTGTAAACCGGTATCGATAGTCTGGAAGCGCATTGTACCAAAGTCTATGTCCTTGATTACCAGGCGTCCTCCATTGCTCAAATAACGCCCCATGGCGGCAAAGGTTTCAACTGGCTCCGGGAGATACTGGCTCACATTCGCGCTAAAGACTACATCGGCTGAGCCTGCTTCTACCGGCAGTTCCTCCAAAGCAGCACATTTATATTGTACTTGCTTACGATACCATTTCCCATAGCTGCGCCTCTGCGCTGTAACGAGCGCCTCTGCCGAAATATCTACGCCGATGATTTGACCATACGGCCCAATTGCCTCGGCCAGTAGTGGTGTCCATAGTCCTGGTCCACAGCCCGCGTCAACAACAAAGCTACCTGCTTCGAGCTGGAGATCACAAATCATTTGTCTTCGTTCAACTGCTTTACTAGTATGGTGCGTCTCCAACCATTCAATCGCATTAAGCGGCAATCCGCACTCGTTCGTATACACAGAATTATTGGTAGCCATAACACTTCCCTCAATCTCCTAAAGGATGGAGATAAAATAATGTATTAAATGATGATGCAAGTATAACATCTAAAAAAACGAAAAGGCAATAATGTTAAACATTGTAGTACTTTTTTATTAACATTGTATGAAGTAGCAACGAACACCTAACATAGCATTTACGCGTGGTATATAATAGGAGCAATCCCTAAGCATTACCCTGGAAGTATCAGGCACAAAACCTACTAACAATATGTACGTTTTATGATATAATTCTTATAAGTTGCTTCGCTATAACCACAAATCAACTTGTCTTCTGAAATAGTGTATTATCGCGCCAAAGAAAGGAAATGTAGCTATGCGCTCACGGGAAGACTCCACCAAACAAATTAGGAGACGGGGGCGTCCAAAGAAGCAGCAAGCCGTACTTGAGCATACTCAAAAAGAATCAGAACAACCAGAACAACTAGTACAACCAGCTACACCCGAAATTGTAGCTCAAGCGCATGTTGCTCTGACGGACGAACAGCTCGCCTACACTGTGAAAGAAGAAGACCTTTCACAGTTCAGTAGCTACCTACGCCACATTTTAAAGCACGACCATATGGAGATTACTCGTGTAGCGCGTGAATTGAATGTCGCTGAAAATACCATTTATCGTTGGATGAACGGGAGATCAGAACCTAGGCAGGTAAACCTGAAAAAACTACTTGATGTTCTCCCTCAGCATGTAGGTAACCTCGCCTTTGCCATCAATCAAACATTTCCTGATGTATTAGAATCACTTTCTACTGGCCTTAGCGAAGTACAAAAAGATATCTACTGTCGCGTCATGGAATTAGCTGCAACTACGATGGATGATGACGCGCGCCAATGGCAGATCACCCAGGCTATTTTTGAATATGCGCTCCTTCACCTTGACTCTGAACGCCGTGGACTTGCCATTACCTATGCAAAATTAATGCCTGCTCGTGAAGATGGTGTTCACTCACTCGTAGAGACAACCTTGCATGGCAATTATCCCTGGCCCTTCGCGCTTGAGAATCATACGTACCTGGGAAGTACAACACTGGCTGGAACAGCAGCTACCCTTGAACGTCTACAGACATGGGACAAGATCAGTGAAAGTGAGCGTTTACAGGTTGAAGTTGACAAATATGAACGCAGTGCCTGTGCATTCCCGGTAATGCATGCTGGACGTATCGCGGGTGTTTTGATTATCTCCAGCGTACAGACCCATTTTTTTGCTAACCCGATTACTTGTCAAGCAGTGATTGAATACGCGCAACTGCTCTCATTTGCCTTCCGCGAGAAAGATTTCTACCCATTTTCGCTCTTGAACCTGCGACCAATGCCTGATTTAACATGGCAGCGCGCGGAAATTAGCCGCTCTTATGTCAACCGTATCGTTGCCTATGCACGAAAGATGGGCATCTCGCGTCAAGAGGCGGAATTCCATGTCCGCAGAGACATGGAGTCTGAGTTTGAGGAAATCGGGCAAGTTCATTTGCAGCAGCGACTCTCCAACGAAGAAAATATTGAGCAGAAGTAAGCTTTACACGCGCCCCGGTCTCCTTGCGTTTCCTTCATTAAAAAGCTATACTCTTTTTTGACAAAAGATAAAACGTATCGCATGAAGGAGCTTTAAACGTATGGAGCCTTCCGACCAGCAGCCAGCCGAAGAGATGCAGAAGCAGGATACCTCGCGGGATACATCGGAAGAACAATTGGCATTCCAACCACTTTATGAATTTCCACCTGATGGCCTTCTGTCAGGCGTAACTCCTCAGCCAGCGCCACTTACCAGGGTGCTGCCAACAAAAGAGTTGGAAAGCGCTACGCTCGACGAAGAAGCTATTCGGCAGGGCCATGTCTATCCGCCACCACCTTCCTACTACCAAAACATGCCTCTTCAGTCTGTGCAACCTCCATTACCACTACCAACCCCTACTTCAATGGCGCCAGATATGTATACGCCACCAGTACATAGTCACGCCCAGCCAGGGAACACACAAACTTATCCCCCACCAGGAGCATATCCTTACCCGTCGCAACCACCCGCTAAAAAGTCGTACAGGTGGGTCTGGATACTGGTCTCAATCGTCAGCGTTTTTGTGCTTGCCGGTTGCGGATTCTGTGGTTGGGCGTTTTACAATGTTTTCAACACGACCTACCATCAAGTAGCGGGATCCGTAAATGTCGTGGACGATTTTTATACCAATCTGCAGGCAAAAAACTATATGGGCGCGTATAGCGACCTGGCTCCCCAGGGGCAAATCAACGGCCTTACTCAAGCAGCGTTTACAACACAGGCAAAACAGCTCGATGAAAAAGACGGTCCTGTTGTTTCTTTTATATTGAGTCAACCAACATTAAGGACAGATCCGAATACAGGTCCAGATCTGTCCCATTTTACAATGACCGTAGCTGTTAAACGCACTCACAGTAGCTATGACGTGCTGCTTAGCCTGGCTAATATACATGGAACCTGGAAAATAACAGATTATGACAGGCTTTAGCATAAACTAATGCAAGATATTCCGCACAGTGACAGCTTAGTTGATCGCGACATTGCTCTGCAAATTAGTCATGGGAATCTCTCGCCCCACACATGACCGCAGATCCTCACGATAGAAACGCCAGGTACTTCCTACTTTATGACCGGTAAGTTGGCCAGACCACATGAGGCGGTAAAGAGTCGAGCGGCTTACCCGCAAATAGCTCATTGCTTCTTTGAACGTTAAGAGTACGTCATCTTGAATCATCTGTAAAACCATGTCTTTCCTCCCCAAGGCGATAGGTATAACTGTCAAGTCAACAAAAACCGTTAAAATGTATCGGATGATACAATTACTTGTCTCATTGCATGTTATAGTAACCAATTGTGACACACTTTTGTATTGAGGATTAGTTGCGATCTGGTTAATTTTTGCCCGCATGAGTTTAGCAATTCATCACCTGTGATCTACTCAAACCACTTTGAACGTATTGCTTAAAACGGGTATCTTCACAATGGATATCTTCCTACCATTTATCAATCAACAGTGCATTTAATGCGGCTCCATCACATGATACAGGAAAGATGGTCAAACCAGTTATCTCTTGTAAAGAACGCAGTGCTTTGCTATCGGTGGAGTCAGCCATTGCGACGGTAAGGCAATGATGATCTCGCCCCACGGGCACACAGCGCAGTTCCAGGGCAACCTGGTAAGGAATAAGTTGCTTCAAGCGCGTGGGGAGTTGGACAGGCAACTGCATAAACGGTATGTTGCCCTGCGTCTGCATGGTTTTTGCTGACTGGTGCAAATCTTCCTGGTGGTCAGCGAATGGTGCCCCTCCTGCCTCTCTCGTCGTAGACAGCATCCCCAACAATTGCGCTGAAATCGCTGGCCGCAGTGTAAGTCGATGCGCGGTAACACTTACATGGTAAAGTAGGTGCTCTACTGATGGGCCGCATTCAGGATAAGAACCGATCCCCAGAGCGATATTTGTCTCGCGCTTTAACGGAGGGATAACAGTCTCTGCTTGGAGCAGATCAACATTGCGCGAGACACGCTCTAAAATAGTGCTGAGCCCTTGCCGGTCGACCTCAGGAAAGATGATAGCGGCTCCCGTTCCTTCGTGGATCAAGAGCTCGTCACACTCCCTGATAGCGCGTCGCACATTCACCAGGACCTGCTCTAAGAAACTTGCGGATGCGTGCAAGCGCTGGCGTTTGTGAAGTAAGGCCGACTGTGGATGAATAGTAATATGCTCCAATTGCGAAATGTGAAGTAGTAACAGGCCCAGGGAAGTCGAGCGCGGGAAGGAATGTTCCAATTTCGCGCGAATCAGAGCATTCAATTCAGGTGAAGCAGGCGTCACCTTGTGATGATCTATCGCCTCTTCTCCCTGAACTTGTAGAGGTACCGCCTGCAGTGAAGAGAGCGGTAAACAATGACAATGTTCCGCAGTTGGAGATCCTGGCTGCATAAGTGTTTGTGCTACATCATCTTTTCTTTTAGTATTCATCGCCCATCCAAAGTGCTCTGTGTGAAGATAATTATATGACAGCGTAGATGGGGAAAAGATGAAAATTTCGTTGTATTGCGGTTAAAAAGTGATGATACCGGTTAAGATGAAGAAAGAACAGGAGCAGGCGAAATCACGTGATTTCGCCTGCTCCTGTTCTTTCTTGCCCTTCTTTTATCATTCGCGGCATAAGATCCCTGGCTTTAGCCACGGGATATCTCACGGCTCTATCGTAACGGGGGCAGTGAACGTATACCCTACCCCTGGCACCGTCATAATATATTGCGGAGAATTGGGATCAGGCTCGACCTTCTGACGTAGGTGACGAATATGTGTCTTTACCAGCCCAGAGTCCCCTGCTTCGTCGTAACCCCATACGCGCTCGATGATCATATCAGTAGTAAGCACCTGTCCCGTATGCGTAATCAACAAGTGGAGCAGACGGCTCTCCGTGGGCGTGAGCCTCACCTTTACGCCCTCTCTCGTCACTTCGTGGCGCATAGCATCCAACGTGACTGGCCCGACGGTAACAGAAGAGGAATTCGATGCTCCCCGCGAATTACTTGATCTGCGCATTACAGCCTTCACACGAGCGAGCAGTTGTCTCGGACTAAACGGCTTCCGCAGATAATCGTCAGCTCCCATCTCTAGCCCACGTATCTCGTCATCCTCACGATCATGTGCCGTAAGAATTAAGACCATTGAATTGGTTTCACTCCGCATCTGGCGACATACCTCGAAACCATCGAGTTTGGGCATCTGAACATCCAGAATGACAAGGTCCGGCAGTGACTCTCGCCATCGTTTGATTGCCTGTTCCCCATCAAACGCGCGTACAACGTCATAACCATGCCCTTTTAACAAATAGCTCAGCATATCTACCATATCGCGGTCATCATCCGCCACCATTATTTTCACTCGTGTTCCTCCTGTTGACCTGCATGACAATATCATTTATACTTGGGCAAATGTCCCCATTTGCAAATTGCACTGCTTTCATTGCTAGTAACGCGATGGACACGAGCCAGTAACACCATGGTACAATTTGGGCTATGAATAATCACCACGGCAATGAACTTTCCCCTTTTACACACTAAACATCAAGGAGAAAAAAAGCTATGACCCGAGACGAATTGTTGGCAGCCGCTCGTGAGGCAGCATCGCTGGCGCATTGCCCCTACTCACATTTCAGAGTAGGGGCCGCTCTTCTAGCAGGCGGCAAGCTCTATACCGGCGTGAATATCGAGATCTCAAGCTATGGCCTGACATTATGCGCGGAACGTTCAGCCCTGGCTGCCGCTCTATCTGCTGGCGCTGGTGCCATTACCCATGTCGCAGTCGCCTGCATAGATACCCCTGCCGCAGCTCCCCTCAATCAGCGCACTCCCTGCGGCGCCTGTCGTCAATGGCTAGCTGATCTCGCTCCCAACGCCACTATCTATATAGATGGAGCCTCACAAGACTTCTCAGTGTCAGACCTCCTGCCCCACGCCTTCGGCCTATAAATCACTTTTCGCTGTGGCAGCTAGCTCAATTATGCTGCCACAGCGAAAAAACTCTTGACAAATCGCATACTTCTTGTGTACGCTATAAATCCAGGAATGGTAAGTGCAATAGTATGTTATTCTCTAATGCATCCCATGCAGTAAAGCTTTCACGAGCGAGGAGCTTGTATGCGATCACGCGCGAGTGCGCATAACCAGGAACTACTGAAGAAATACGCACACCTCTCAGAAACGCCATCCCGCCTCTTTGGCAATGCTCTCCTCCCTTCGTTTCCACTACTCCCACGTTCAAATCAATGTATATGTGAACTTATGTTGTCTTTTAACTCTTCCTTGTAGTCTGGCAGTTCTGGCATCTTCGTTCGGCATATATAGTGAGGCTATCCCAGGTCCTGAGGATGGTGAAGGAGTTAGGTATGACAGCGCGTTACACTATTGGCATCGAGGAAGAGTTTCAAATAGTAGACCGCAACACGGGCCAACTCAGCCCCCAAATAATTCCTCTTTTGAAAAAAGGCGCGCCCTTTTTCGGTGAACAGATCAAGCCAGAAATGTTACAACCAACCGTAGAACTTATTTCTACAATCTATCCGAACATTCTTGTTGCACGCTCAGAGACGCAAAGATTGAGGGCAAAGCTATCCAGTCTTCTCGCGGAAGAAGGTTTAGCACTGATCAGCGCGGGTACCAATCCTGGGGCCATCTGGATGGATCAGCTCGTAACACCGAACCCGCGTTACCATGAATTGCTAGAAGAATTCCAGGACGTGGCGCGCTCTATCTTGATCTTTGGCCTGCACATTCATGTCGCAGTGGAGAACAACGAGGTTGCCATCTCACTTATGAACCAGCTGCGCACCTGGTTACCTCATCTTCTGGCCCTCTCTTCAAACTCTCCCTTCTGGGCAGGACGCTTGACCGGTCTCAAATCGTATCGCACCGTCGTCTGGAAGCGCTTTCCGCGCAGCGGTCTTCCCGACACCTTCCAATCCTGGAGCGAGTACGAGCACTACGTGCAAACGCTCATTTCTACCGGCTGTATCGACAATGGCAAGAAAATCTGGTGGGATATCCGGCCCCATCCTTTTTTTGGCACGGTCGAATTTCGTATTTTCGACATGCCTTCCACACTCAATGATGTGATGGGTATTGCCGCGCTCTGTCAATCGCTCGTCGCGAAATTATCCTGGCTGCATAAACAAGGCAAAGAGGTTCCCATCGTGCCACGCAATCTACTCGAAGAGAATAAATGGCGCGCCATGCGCTACGGTCTGGATGCCGAGGTCGTTGACTTTGGGCGGGGCCGTTCTCTCAGTATGCGCGCTTCTATCCACGAGCTTCTGGACATGGTGGACGATGTCGCGGATGATCTTGGCACATACTCCGATCTTAGCTATATTCGTAACCTGGTGGATGACACGCGCGGCACAGGAGCCGACCGCCAAATCGCTATTTACCAGCAAACGGGAAGTATCCATGCTGTCTACCAGTACCTGATGCAACAAACACTGGCAGGGATTCAGCTTGATTCCTTGGACCGGAAAATCACGACATGAGACGCGCAAAAAAAAGACGGCCT
>DMFQ01000096.1:4754-9548 GCA_003450555.1 Ktedonobacter sp. | reverse complement strand
ACGCGCAAAATAGAGACGGCCTGTCATCAGCAGGCCGTCTCTATTTTGCGCGTCTTTGATTATCACACAAACGCCACCAGGCGACAAAAAGCCGCTTCACCGCCATTGAACTTCCATGGGAAGCAGCCAACCCAGATACGCTGATCCAGCACCTCGTCAATCATGCCACCAGCATTCTCAACATGGAAGACACCATGGGGGAACATATCATAGTGCATCAGCTGCAGGTCATCGTCAGGCCAGACCTCCTCAAGAGGCTTACCGAGCTTCTGAGCGCATTTGACCGCGAGGTCGGGCCGGACTTTGCGAATAACGGTGTTCATCGGGTGATCCATTGAACCAGCATCGATTGCAAACCAGGAAATCTTGCGCTCCAGCACCCAGTTGACGAACTCGCGTGTCGGCCCAGGATGCTTGATAAAATAACGTGTCTCGTCCGGCTCCGACTCACCATACCAGTTGCTTGGATAATACTTGTGGTAGCCGGTATGCACCACGACAATATCCCCCGGCTGGATGCGCAAACCCGTTTTACGTTCCCATTCCTCGAAGTGGGCCGAGGTATAGACCTCGTAATCACCAATACCCAGTCCCTCGAGATCTACTACCACGCCGGGTCCGACCAGCTTATCCAGAGGGATACTTCCTATATCCTGTCCATTCGTAATGAAGTGCAGCGGCGCGTCGAGATGAGTCCCCACGTGCAGCGTAGATGCTATGTGTTGTCCCCCCACCTTGTCAAAGGCCACGCGCTTGATCCACTTGATCGTCGGGCCATCGTAAGTGGCGAAACCGGGCGTATGCATATCCCAGTTCTGCGATAGATCGATTACCCTCATCTTACTCAGGTCAATTGGTTGCATTGATGTTCTCTCCTTATCTACCACCATTTCGTACCGCGTCAAAAATGATCTGATCAATCAATTGCTCGACGGGTGCGCGATCATCAGTAAAATAGATGGTGCTGCTCTTCTCCTCGCGTATATGTCCATACGCAATGCTAGCATCAGCGATACTTTTGAGCGCTGGATTGGTCAGCCTGGCCGTGTTGGTATAAAAGTTGCTGAGCGACGTTGGCGCGTTGGTTCCAATAACTATGCTATTCTCAAAGCGCTGCGTATCTATAATATAGACATTGGCAAAAGCTGAGCGCATCGTTTGCGCCAGTGCTTCTACAAGACGAAAATCACAGCAGGTTCGACCTGCATTGACGACGGCCACTCCTGCCGGTGTCAGGTGCGAACGAACCTCGTGAAAAAACTCGCTGGTAGTGAGTTGGAAGGGCACGTATGGCTGTTGATAGGCATCGACGCCGATCACATCGTACTGCTGTTTTGTCGTCTGCAAGTAGTAGCGCCCATCCTGGACAATGACGTGCAGGTTGGGTTCATTCATATGAAAATAGTGCTGTGCCAGGTCAACAATCGTGCCATCGATCTCAACGCCATCGATAGGGATAGGCCCGTAGATCGCGCTGAACTCTCGCGGGATAGTACCCGCTCCCAATCCGATAACTGCCACCTTATGCACCTGGCTCGCTGTGAAAGGCGCGTTGTTGAAAAAGGGGGCGATCAGAAAATAATCCCATGGTCCCTGGGTTAGAATCTGGTTCGGGTTGTATATCGAGTGTATCCCCAGTCCCTCGTTCAGCACCAACTGCGTCTCATCACCTACACGCACCACCTGGATATAATTATATGGTGACTCGCGTTCGGTGACCAGCACTCCTCCACCATTAGTACCGCTCGGCGGCTTGATTGGCCCCTGCGGAGCAATGATTGCCAGTCCCATCGGTATCAACAACAGGATCGAGAGTAAGCTTGTACCCCAACGACCGCGCGACCGCGCTGGCCCTCCAGCCCCTGGTCGTGTCGCAACTAGCCCGATGATCGAAACCAGCAGCAGCGTTATCGCGAACACAATAAAAGTGCGGTAAGTACCAATCGTCGGAATAAGCCAGAGCACGGGTAAAAACGTACCAAGAATGCTGCCAGCTGTGGAGATGGCATAGAGTTGCCCGGCTGTGCGTCCAGAATGTACCACCTGCTCGACGCTCAAACGAATCGCGAAAGGGGAGACACACCCCAATAGAATCATTGGCAGAGCAAAAAGCAAGATCACCGAAACCAGGGAACCATAAAAGACGCTGACAGAGTACGTAGCAAACGACGTTAACGACCACAGGAGAATAGGTCGCGAAATGAAGGGAATAAGACCGATCAGGATAGACGCGCATATCGTCAGCAGATAAAGGACTGCGGAACGTGGATAGCGATCGGCCAGGCGTCCGCCGAGATAATAGCCAATCGTCAGGTAGAGTAGGATCAAGCCGATCAGGTTGGCCCAGACAAACAAAGAGGTGCCAAAATACGGTGCAAGCAAACGCGATGCCGAGAGTTCCACCGCGAGTGAACAGGCTCCCGCGACAAATACCAGCAGAATAAGTAACCAGCCTTGCAACCTGTTACCAGTCGTCGAAACGGTAGATGCATCCTCCTTTGGCGCTTTTTTCGAGCTAGGGGTCGTAGTGGACATAGTGAAACTCTCTTTCATAACGCAAAATGCTCATCTTTGCCCCTATTGTCTCATATTCGGGGACACGAGTCGAGAGAGTACCTGTTCTTCCACTTCTCGCGATGTCTGCCGCAAGCTGGCAAACGCATCCACCTCCATACTATCCTCCAGTGTCGTTAGAAAACGTTCTATGTAGCTAATGGTCGAGTATTGCAGAGACTTGCGCAGTTGTAATGTATAGAAGAGCACCGCCAGAGCCTCAGCCTGAAAGCCTTGCTCATAAAAAAGCAAACCGATGTTGGTCAGGATCATCCCCTCGTTATACCGTTCTTCCAGCGTTCTCGCGAAGCGCAAAGCCTCCTGGTAATAGATGAACGCCTGCTGGTAGTCCTTGACAGCGTGATGAAGAATGCCAAGATTATGCAACAAGACGCTTTCTAACAACGAGTCACGTAGTTGCTGGTTCAAGACACGCGCCTGATCGAAGTTCGTTCGAGCCTGCTGCCACTCGAATATACTGCGGAATAGCTCACCTTGATTGGTCAGTGTAATAGCCTGGCCGTGCTTATCATTTATTTTACGTTGCACAGCCAGCGCTCGTTCATAGAAGGCCTGGCTTAATGGATAGTTTCCCAGGCGATCATAGAGTAGTCCCAGGTGGTTACAAATCAGTCCTTCATCGCGACGCGTTAGCACCCCATTTGGGGGGAGCATCGTCATATAGAGACCAATCAGCGCGTTCCAGGCTCCCCATTGCACCATACTCTCATAGATGCCTTCAGACAAAATCATGTCGCAGGCCTGTTGCCAGTGCCAACCGAGACAGAGGTGGCGTACCGCCGCCAGTAAATAAACGATATCTTGCGGACTGCTCCGTTTCTCACGAGGGAAATAGTGTTTCTCGGCAAGTAATTGGTAATATGCGGCGACACGCATATGTCCGGCAGCCAGTGCTACCTCCCTGGCCTCTTCACCCTCCATGATTGGACTCATCGTACCGGTAACCCCGAGCGATGTAGCGCCGACTCCCCCTGGCCGCACTGTTCCTCCCGCGAGATAGTGCTCAAGCACATACTGGCGAAACATTGGGTGCAAGGAATAACATGGTACATCCTGCTGATCCACCGATTGCTGTACCAGTGAGAGTTGCGTCAGGAGCTTCAGTTCTTGTTCATATATTGCCAGGTTGACTGAGGTCTGCTCTCCCATTATCGTCATAAGTAGCCCCTGCGCGGGTACCGGTTCGTTAAAAAGACTGAGCATGCTCACCAGTGTATACTGAATCGGGTTAAGATAGCTGTAGACGGCGGCAAGGAGATGGATCGGAACTTCGCTACTCCAGAGGGACTGGTAATCTGGCGCGTTGAGCAGATAGCTGAGCGAGAGGCCACTCAATCTCAGCAGAGCGCTGAATATAACCAGCGCGAAAGCATGCCCTCCACAGCGCTGCCATGTCAGTGACAGATCTTCATATGTACCCTGAACGCCGCGCTGTTGCAGCAGTGCTACCCCCTCCGGCATGCTGATGCGCGAGACCAGGAACGAGCGCACCCGCGTCTCCTGCAAGTCCTGCCCAGGAAATGGCGAGCGATAGCAGGTAAGCAAGACACGACTCACTCCCAGGTCCTGTTGCAGCATATCAAGGAACTGTAATACAGCTCCTCGTCCCTCTAATCCTAACAGGGTCTCCGGGTCCAATAGTGTATCGAACTGATCCAACACGACAACGAGAGGCTCTTGTGGTCGTCGCAATGCACGCAAAAGTGTTGCAATCTGCTCTTCAGGCTTCAGCAGAAAAAAACCCGGTTCACTGATATTCAGTCCACCAAGGATTGCCGCAATCACATCCGGTAGCGTCGTGTGTACACCCAGACTCAACCAGACAAAATGCTTTGGAGCAGGCAAACCTGCTTGCAAGGTCAACTCTAGACGGCGATACAACAGCGCCGCCAGCGTCGATTTACCTGCACCAGCATCGCCCGAGAGCACGACCGTACTCGTCTGTACATCCATCAGCATGCGCAACACTGCATTCACCTCGTCGCCGCGCTGCATGATCGTATTGATATCGGTCGCGGGTGGAACAGTATCATCTATACTGAAAGTGTAATTTCGCTGCGGCCGCGGTGCCTTAAGTCGCATAGTAGCGAGTATATATGTGCTCTCCGGGGGTTGAAACGTGAAACCACGCATCCCTTGTAGCTGCCTTGGCCCTTGCATAAACTATATGTATCCCTGACTTCCAAGCTTGCTTTATGTAGAGGCAAGTATACACCATTA
>DMFQ01000096.1:0-4513 GCA_003450555.1 Ktedonobacter sp. | reverse complement strand
ACGCATACTATACATGGGTACCCCGCAATTCGCGATACCCGCTCTCGAAGCGCTCCTCAAAGGAGCGCCTCCTGGCGTCGTGCTCCCCGAAGGCTACGAAATCGTCACAGTCATTACCCGTCCAGATAAACCGGTCGGGCGAGGACAGGGAATTATTTTTTCGCCGGTAAAACAGGTAGCCCTCGCCCACAACATCCCCGTCTGGCAGCCTGGATCATTCAAGCGACCGGAAAATAGCGCGGGCCTGGCGGCATATCACGCCGACCTCTTTATCGTCGCCGCCTTTGGACAAATTCTTCCCCAGGCTGTCCTCGATCTCCCACGCTACGGGACGCTCAACATTCACGCCTCGTTACTGCCCAAATATCGCGGCGTCTCCCCTATCTCCGAAGCCATCCTGCAGGGCGATGCTGAAACAGGCGTCACCATCATGCTTATCGATGCGGGCGTGGATACAGGCCCGCTACTGCTCAAACGCAGTATACCTATCGCTGAAGACGAAACTACCGGCAGCCTCACCCTCAAACTGGCAGACCTGGGAGCACAGGCCCTACTCGAAGTCCTGCCACAGTGGATCTCAGGGAAAATCACCCCTATTCCTCAAGACAATAGCGCCGCCTCCCACACCCGCATGTTACGCAAAGAAGATGGCAAGATCGCGTGGGAACAACCAGCATCTGTGCTGGCTCGCAAGGTGCGCGCCTACACTCCCTGGCCCGGTACATACACCTACTGGCGCGGCAAACTGCTGAAAATCATCTCGGCCCGCGCGTTTCCACAAACAACATCTCCTGAACCGGTCACCCCCGGAACAGTCTCTGCCCTGCAAGATGCGGGCCACAAATCACTAGCAATCGCCACAGGTAACGGTTCGCTGGTAGTCGAGCAGCTACAGTTGGAAGGAAAGAAGGCCATGAGCGCGCAAGAGTTCTTGCGCGGCTATCCACAAATCATCGGAGAGACCTTGAGACCCCATTAAGCGTATAATAAAAAATGCGGCTCCCTGCACAGGGAGCCGCATTTTCATAATATGTTTATCTGAATGTACTAAGCTCTCGATCGCGGGCGGGTTACCAGTGCAGCGACAATGCACACAACAGTAATGCCAATGAAAAGAACTACATGTGATGGCTGTGATTCCATCGCGGGATGCGAACCACTGGTCAAAACATGATATACGCCAGGAACAGCATAATAAATACCAAGAGCCAGGGAAATCACTGCAACAACAATTGCACCATAGAAAAGAGCCGGGTTTTTCATCAGGTAAAATTCCTACTTTCTCAAAAATTCATTTCTACCGTGGTCAGCCTGTAATCCTACTTGAACGTCTACGTCGGTTGACAAGCGCCACAATTTCAAGTGCTATCTTCTCATCCAAAGTTTTGCGCAGGAGATGAGGGAAGAGCGCCAGTACAAAAAACGTTATCCCAGTGCTTCTCTCACCTCATGTCTAAAGGATTACTTGGCGGCTTTAGGCTTCATAACAAACATACCAACTACGCCAGCGATTACCAGCAGCGCACCAACACCAAGGGCCGCATAGCTACTAATATGATGGGGGCTTGCGTTCGTCGCGGTTGCCAACAAAATACCACCCGCAACGAGACCGATAATACCAATACCGATGACAGCATAGTAAACCATAGGATTCTTCATTAAAACCGATACCTACCTCTTCTAAAATAAATCTGCTCTGGCCTATCCAAAGCGTCTACATTGTATCAAACGTGTAAAGCTTGCTAAGCTGAACATACCGAATGAGTAGCCAATTTGGGTAATTACGCGTGTGCATGCAAAACGACGAGAAAGTAAAGAAGCGCCAATAGACCCACTGCCCAACAATAGTAGGCAAAAGGATACAAACGCCCTGTCTCAAAGTATTTCATTAAGAACCTGGTGCTCAAAAAAGCAGCGACTCCTGCCACAACCATTCCCAGGAGAACGAGCAGCAGGACCGTCATAGACTGTCCTGCCAGTTGGGGCACCTCCAACAGAGCCGCCGCACCTATCAGGGGTGTTCCCAGTAAAAAAGAATAACGCGCTGCCTCCTCGTGATTGAGGCGCACTCCAAGGGCCGCCACCATGGTAGATCCCGAACGCGATATGCCGGGGATCAGCGCGAGCGCCTGGGCAAAACCAACGATGATGGCCTCTTTCCACGAAAGAGAGGCAAGTGGGCGAAATTGCGCTTCCCGCTCTTTGACGCTGAAATTTTCAACTTCTATGCTTGCTTCCGCCTTGCGCCGCATGCGCTCGCCCAGGAAGAGCAGTGAACCATTGACGACTAAAAACGTCGTTGCCACCAGTGGCGAGGCAAAGAGCAGCTTGAGTGGCTTTTCCAGGAAGACGCCGAGCAATCCCCCAGGCACACAGCCTATGATAATGAGAAAACTCACCCACTCTTCGGTTCCCCTCTTCACTTCACCATCTTTGATGCTCTTCCCTATGCTGCGCAAAACTTGCAGCCAGTCGCGCCAGAAATAGATCACCAGTGCGACACTGGTGCCCAGGTGTAACGCAACGATGAGCGGCAAGAAATTCGGGTCGCGCACCAGGTCACCCCAGCCAAACAGCCCCGGGATTATCACCGTATGGCCTAGACTGCTGATGGGGAACAGTTCCGTCACTCCTTGCAGCAGGGCCAGGAAAAGTATTTGCCAGATGTTCAGGTTCATATGTGCTACTTACTCTCTTATCAATGTGGAGTCGAGTTATATTTTTGCAAGAACTCATTATACGTGGTCGCATAGACGATACTCCCGCTTTTTGTGCTAAAAAAGTAGAAGTAATTCGACTTTGTCGGCGCAGCGGCAGCCCGTAACGTTGCTAAGCCAGGGCTACAGATCGGTGTGGGTGTAAGACCTTTGAAGATGTAGGTATTCCAGGGACTGTCCGTGGCAGTATTCTTCCCCGAGTCCGCCAGCGGCAGCCAGTATGTCTTAGGCGGATGCTCCGTATCGCGTGCATATTGCGCCGATGGGTCGGAGCCAAGAAAGCCCGCCGTATCATTGGACGTGGTGCTAAAAGCGCGGTTCCAGTACACGCCGGCTACGCCAGGAGCATCATTAACATTAGAAATCTCTCGTTGAACCAGTGAAGCCAGGATTACCAACTGGTACTCATTCAGACCATGCGCTTTAGCCTGCGCGACAAGGTTGTTTTTTTGTACATAGTCGTCGAAGGCCGTCAACATGCTATTCACTACGTCACGTGCGGTGCCATCAATAGGAATATCGTAGGTGGCCGGGAAGAGCAAGCCCTCCATACTGTGACCGCGCGGAATGAGTTTCAAAACGGGATATTTGCCCGCGTCCGGGAACTGGTCTGGATGGAGCGTATACTTTAGAAAATCTTGTTCGTTGAACTTGACAAGTCCCACGTTGGCGAACACGCGTGCAATCTGCTCGATACGATATCCCTCCGGAATGCTCGCATAGAGCACATCGGGCGAAGCGGTGAGCAGTTGATCAATAATATCGCTGATGGTCATACTGGTGCTCAGATGGTTATAGCCACCTGCCTGTAACTGTGCATCCAGATTCTTGATGCGTGCCCAGACACGGAATGCCAGTGCACTGCGAATCAGTCCCTTTGCCTGCAGGTCATCGGCAATCTGGGCGGCCGACTCACCCTTTTGAATCTGAATGGGAATAGTTCTGCCTTGACCAGAGCTATCCACGGGCTGAAAAATGGAGGTGGCAGTGTTCCATGCAAAGTAGACCACGCCAAAGATGAGCAAACCAACTAATAATACCGCTATAATTGCACCCCGTGCGCCTCGTCGTTTCATAACGTTGTTTCCTCTGTATTACGGCTCAAGGAATCCAGGTATTCTTGTAGAATAACGGTAGCCGCCATCGCATCGATCTCGTGACCCTTTGGCCGCCGCTTTGAGCTGCCGCGTTTCTGCCCCCCCTGCCCCTGGCCTCCCCCTCGCTGGCGTTTTCCTCTTTGCTGCTGGCCGCGTTCTGCCAGTAATCGCTGAGCCTCAACCGTCGAAAGACGCTCATCCCAAAACGTCAGTGGTATGTCGATATGCTGCTTTAGACGTTCGGCAAAAGCCTGCACCCGCTCCCCTTGTGCATGAATCTGACCATCCAGGCTAATCGGCAAGCCCACCACAAGACCCTCAGCCTCTGTTTCGTCGATACACTGCTGGATCGCCGTCCATAATTTCGCCTCATTGCCACGCTCAACATGCAGCGTCGTAAAGGGCGAGGCCAGGAAGCGCGTCGAATCGCTCACAGCCACCCCTATTCTCGCCTCTCCAACATCCAGCGCCATCAGTCGTGTCATCTCTCCCCACTCATAAATACGCACTTGATCGTATTCGGTATGTACTCGATACGTGCCTTCTATACGTTTCACCTATAGCATTCTAACGAAGGAGAAGCGTGTTTGTCTACTACTATCCTTCTAATAGGCCAAATATGATGGTTGACAAGCCGCAAGCTATGTTGTATTCTATGGGAGCCGAAGTAAATAAGTGACGCGGGATAGAGCAGTGGTT
>DMFQ01000100.1:24532-30811 GCA_003450555.1 Ktedonobacter sp. | reverse complement strand
CACTTGAAACACTTGCAACACCATATTCTGTGAATTCTTGTAGAAACACCTATGTTGGCATACAATGTGGCAAGACTACCGACCAGTTATCCAGCAAGGAGTGAAGCGTAATGATCCCTCACGACGATTTTACCCCGCATGGCTACCTCGATAATCCCTTTCACAGTTGGAAAATTAACCCGAATGGAGTATTGCGTTCGCAGGCTCCGCTTGGCATGGGTTGGCACGTTCCTAACCTGGGTACCTATGTACGAAACCAGTTTCAATATACGGCGCATCTAACGATAGGTCTGAAAGTGGGAAACCTGGTACTGGTCACTCCCGAGGAATTCGCGCACCATGGCTGCATAATTACTAGCTCTTTGCATACGAAAAATCGCTTTGAATACACGTGTACAGTGCCTCAGTATGATTTGACGCTTACGGCACGCTATTTTCTCATCCATGAGCACGCGCTTGGTTGTATTCTCTCACTCTCAACGGCAATGAAGCAGCCTCTCCCAGTGACCTGCTATGTGATGCACAGGCACACGCACAATCCCTACACCAGCCGACTGTGGGAACATGGCTTGTATGCGCTGAAAGGGCCTGAAGATTGTTGCGCCACGCTGGGTATCGCCAGCGAGGGAGATGTCTTCATCCACGGAGTACGGGAAGCTGACGGCGCCGGGTTAGCAATCGGCGACATAGGCTACGCGGTCCGCGCTCGAAGATATCGCTCGCTGGGCAAGCGGTGCAAATATAGCTCAGCCACATATCACCCAGCGCGAGGAGGATACAGGGTGGCAGGTGCGTACTGTAGCACTGCCATGCAGGCTCACGTTAGAAAGTGACAATGTCCATATCCTCAATGCCGTGTTGGCACGCGGTGTTTCGCGGGATCAAACGCTGCGGCACTGGGAAGATGGGATTGAGGAGATTGCACTGGCAGAGGCGCAACATCGCGCCGACGACGAGGAGTTCTGGCAAGGGGCCCCTCAACTTGCCGGTGACTGGCCAGATAGTTGGAGGAGGGGCTGGGTCTATGACCTGGAAACGTTGCGCATGACGATACGGCCTTCTGTAGGGATTATTCCACATCCATGGGATGGCATGCAAATACAGGCTCCGCGAACGGTCCTGGCGGAGGCAGCGCTGGATGTGCTTTTTCTCAGCTATGCCGACCCGAAACTGGCGGCTGAAGTCATCCTGGGACATTTCGAGTCGTCTCCTCACCCGCAACTGCCATGTATGCGCGAGGATGGCAGCTACAACATGGTCGCCGATGATGGGCAGATTTGTGGTACTGCTCCCGAGTGGGGCTTTCCGCTCTGGTGCTGCGACCAGATCTTCAGGCGCACTGGAGACCTGAGTTGGCTGCGGCGTCTGTATCCGAGAGCCGCGGCGTACTTGCGCTGGTGGCTTGATAAGCGGCGGGATGCCGAGGGCTGGTTAGTCTACGCGTGTTCCTGGGAGAGTGGCCAGGATGTTTCGAGCCGCTTTGGACCGCAGCAAACCGGCGGCACCATTATCCAACATGTGCGCCCGGTTGATTTACAGGCCAGCATGGTGCAATGCGCGGATATCATGTCGCGTTGGGCCACACTCCTTGCCGGTGCGCCCGTAGAAGATGTTTCATTAGAGGAACAGGCAGCGACAGAGAGGGATGGCAGCAACAATTATAGCGCTGATGCCAGGTGGTGGAAAGATGTCGCCAATGATTTTACCGTGAAGACGCGCCAGATGTGGCAGGATGGCTGGTTTCGCGATTATGACTCGGTAACTGGTGAATGGTCAACGCAGCGGGATGCAATGCACCTGGCTCCTGTCTTCTGTGGCGCGACCGGCTTGGGGCATATTGAGCAACTGCGTCCGTTCCTATCACAGCCGCCTGCGCATAGCTCTGGCTGGGCACCGCTCTCCTGGCCACCGGTTGTGATGACGCTGGTTGGAGCGGCAGCGGCTGCAGGATTGTCTCTGGATGCCGCTGAACTGGCCTATTGCTATATCGATGGCTCGTACCGCAGTACAGATAAGCGGGAGTTGGACGAAGAGGGAGGATTGCCGGGGGTGACGCGCGAATATCGCAGGGTGGTGCGTGATGAGAAGGGAAGAGATCATTATGCCAATGCTGGTATTGAGGGATATGGTTGGGGAACATTGAGTGTACACTTACTGATTCGTTATCTACTGGGATTGTGCGAGGAGGAGGCGGGCGTACTCACTGTCTGTCCTATGTTCCCGCAAGAGCTGCGACGAGTAGGGGCGCTGTATCGCGTTGGACCGATCCAGTGGGGCACTTTTGCTTTGCATGTGGAATGTCGCGTAACGGATGTTACTGGATATACAGTAAGAATAAGCTGGGGTAGGCAGCAACAGGACTGGGAAGGTACGTGGGGCGAAGCGCGGAAAATCTCGTTGTAGCTCTTAGCTCACCATATCTTCGGTAAACCAGATCCAACCATTCGAAGCTACATAGATTCCTACACCGATACGGTGAAGCGTGGTGCTGGTAAGGTGAATGAAGTGCCAGCCTGTGGGACCTTCGTTCATCATGCTCTCCTGGACGTTGTAGACTCCGCCCCAGGCCGTTGGATAGGGTCCGGCAAGGCCAATATTCTCGCCACAATCTGTAAAGCCAGCGAAGCCTTCATTGGCGATGCGGGTACATTGGTTAAGTCCATCGGGACAGGTATGACTGAAGCCGCAGTGGACCATATTCCAGCTATGCAAACGCGCGCCTCCAGCAAGGGTCGAATTCCAGACAAATGGATAGAGGCCACGGACTGCCCGGTCGTGATTGATCAGCGCAAAAAGTTGCTGAGTCAACTGCATTTCTTCTGATGTCAGCGACGGCGGAGGGCCATAAGGAGCGGGTCCCGAGCCTGAGCCGGGAATAATAGTAGGAGGAGAAGACGGAGGGATTGATGGCGCTTTCGTAGGGATAGGCGTTGGGGTTGCTATGTGCGAGAGAATCGATAGCTGCGGTGTTGGAGTCGGTCTTTGCTCTTGGACCATATGCGCACCATCGCTTGTCAGGGGTTGTGGTGGCGTCATTTGAATGCTTTGTTGAGAGCCACATCCCGTGAGGAAGACCATACAGAGCATTATGAGCAGCCCTATAAGATACTGGTATCTTCTAGCCACAAGAATCCAACTCCTCCAAAAAACGTTACGAATTTTGCTCTCTTAGAAGAGTACCATACCTGAAAGCAAGGCATGCAATTGCCAGGCATAGTATAGTACTTTTGGAAAAGTAAGATTAGAAGCGGCAGGTCATAACGATGGCGCTCATGTCGTCTGGTTTCGCTCGCACCGTAGTGTTGCGTTCTTCGTGAGAGCGGCGAATAGAATTTTCGATAAGTAACCGGGCGCTGGTAGTGCGTGCTCCCGTCCGCAAAATGTCTTCAATCTCTTCGTCGATCAAATTGTCATGAATGCCATCAGTACAAAGGAGAATGCGGTCACCGGGGTAGACCGCGACCTGGTTAATGTGGATTGTGGGAGGTAACGGGCCGCCTAAAGCCTGGGTGATACCTCCACGCAGCCGGAAGTAGCTGTACTCGGTATCCGATAATTGATCGGCTCGCATGGCTTGATCAATACGCAGCGCGTCCGCGTCGTTGACTACCTGGTTTTCAACCAACTTCGCGAGCAATCCATCATCGCTGGTCAGGCGCTTAAGAGCTTCGTTGGTTCGCAATAAGTAGATGCGACTATCGCCGACATGAGCGAAGATCATGGTATAGCCTTTTAATTTGGGTTGGCGACAAAGTGCCGCTACCGCGACGGTGGTCGCCAGGTCATTCGTCCTGGCTCGTTGTGCACCCACGGTACGCACCTGTTCATCTGCTTCGAGGATGAGTTGTTCGAGGATAGTACAGAGATCGAGGCTGCTACAATCCTCGAGGAAACCTTGTACACGCCGCCCTTTTTGTGCCCGCTGTAGCAAATGCTTCCAGCTTTTTCGTGCTGATCGCGCTGCTGTTTGTGATGCGATTTCTCCAGCCGCGCTCCCACCGACTCCATCAAAAACAGCGGCTAAGCCGCTTTGCTCCTCGGCGATGATACTATCTTCGTTGCGATCAGGATGTCGTTCACACGCTACCGTATGGCGTGCAAAGGTGAAAGGTGTTAGTTCGGAGGGAGTTCCTCCAATAGTAATATGATTACGTCGATTGGTTCTATTTTGCGACATCTTCGTCGAGTGCTCCTTGCAAGATCCGCTCCCACACGCTATTTTATTTGAGTGTTGTAAAGCTAAAAGAATTATGGAATATATTGTGTTATTGTGTGCAAGTATATCAGATAAGGAGGGGAAATGAAAAGGGATAATGCGGTAAGTGCAGCACAGCAAACAAAAACTCAAGAAATTACGATAAGTTACCAATCAAAGCTCTTGAACTCTAGACGTTTATCTCATAATTAAGGTAGACTGTCTGAAGAGGAATTGTGAAATACCCTTCCATTGTACCACTATTTTTGGGAAAGGGGTCTCGTCTGTGATTGACCATGTACTCGTCCCAACTGATGGTTCGGAAAATGCTGAACGTGCCGTACGCTTCAGCGCCCAGGTGGCGGACCGCCGCCAGCAGGCGGTAGTAACGGTTGTCTTTGTACATTTACTGGTATCGCCACTGGCAACTGTTGGAACGCTAACACCCGCTCCAGAGCAGCCCCTGCAAGACTTCAGTGACGAAGAGCGGACTCGTGCCCAGGATATCGTTGATCGCGCGGTAGAGGAGGTACGCAGCCTTGTCACATCGCCAGATGTAACCGTTACAGGACGGGTCGTTGTTGATAGCAGGGCTGACGAAGGTATATTGCGCGTCGCCAATGAGATCGATGCGGATATTATCGTTGTCGGTACACGTGGCTTGAGTACGCTCAGGGGCGCCATTATGGGCAGCGTGAGCCATGCGCTGATCGAAAAAGCTCGCTGCCCAGTCCTGGTTGTGAAGTAGCATATAGTACTACAAGTATTCGCTGATCTTCAAGAAATTTTTAAAGAGGATGCGCGAATGCTCACGGTAGAGCGGATAACGGGTTGCGAAATCCTGCTTGATCAAGTTGAGTTCGTGTTGAGGTATTACCTGATTCATATTTTGCATCAAGTCGTCCTGCCCAAACCAGATATCGAACATAGCTGGCGTAACTTCGATATGGTACTGTAGAGCATACGCGCGCCGTCCAACGCGAAATGCCTGATTAGGAGTGATCTCGCTGCTAGCTAGTTTTACCGCTCCAGGGGGAAGCTCAAAGATGTCCTCATGCCAGTGAATGACATGCTGATAGCCTGGTAGACCCTGGAAGAGGGGATCGTGCTTTCCTTCGTTGGTCAACTGTACATCAAAGAAACCTATCTCGCTTGTATGATGGCGTATGACAGGCGCTTTCAGAGCACTTGCGAGCAATTGTGCTCCCAGGCAGATACCGAGGTAGGGAATGTCCTGTTGAACGACTACACGCAGGAACTCTTTTTCCTGTAGCAGATATGGATACTTATCATGGGCATTCGCGTTCTGTGGACCTCCTAAGGAAATGATCGCACTATACTTGGTAGGGTCAGGCAAGGGATCCTCATCAACCTTGATGGTATCGTAAGGGATGCTATATTCTTCCATGATTTCACCGAGGTAGCCTGGCGAATCATCCCAATAATTTTGTAGTGCGAGAACTCTTTTCATATATCCATCCTTGTTGCTATGCTCATCCTCTATGCCCGTTTCCAGTACAGGTGATCGTAACACTCCAACGTTGATTGGCCTCGAGCAAGATGGGCCAGAGCAGGGTAAGGCAACTCCCCTGGTGATTGCGTTCGAAGCCAGCTTCCGAACCGGTGACTGTCTCAATGGAAAATCGCCAAAGTGTTGCCGCTTCATCCAGGGAGAAGCCGATATCTTGCTGTATCCAGTGATTGCCGATGTGAAAATGCTCAACCTGAGGGACCTCACCAGTACTATCGAAGCGGTCATTCTCTAGTTTGTGCCCCTCGATACGGTAATATGCTTGATCGTTGCCGCCTCCACCTAGCAGATGGATGTTCCATTCACTGGCGAAGCGCGTTTGTAGACGTGATTGTCCCTTGTTGTGGATCGTGTAGCGTACGGTCAGTTTCTCTTCGCCAGGCGGCACGAACAGCGTTTTTTCCAGGTGTACCGGGAGAGGTCCCAGCGCCCCTGCGCGCTTCACCTGTCCAGTGCGTGCCAATGTGACAGTGATGCCGCTAGCATCTTGTTTTATTGCTGCCTCATAGGGTAGTTCGACAAAGGTCCCCTGCTCTTCGTAGCGCACCTGAGT
>DMFQ01000100.1:22525-24306 GCA_003450555.1 Ktedonobacter sp. | reverse complement strand
GGACCTTCACCCTCCTGTATATATCCTTGTAGCGAGGTGCTATTGCGCTGCCTGTATGCTTCGAGCTGTCGACGCTCCTGCTCAAATTGTCGCAGGGTCTCATGGTAACTTTCCTGGTGGCGCGTCATGACGGAGAGGAGGTTATGCATACTCCTGCGCATGTCCCACTCAAAAAGCGTGCCGCCACGCTGTGGATCGATGTAAAGGTTTTGCTGGTCGCTCTCAACGATCAGTTCATCCTGACTGTCGCGATCAAAATCGGTGAACTCGTAGCGCTGCCAATGCCCGTCACCGAACCGGGAACGGTCAGCGGCATTCTCCGCTTTGATGAGGTGGTGGTAGATAGCTGAACGCACATGCCCCATATAAATGCCGCCAAAGAGACCGTGCCAATATGTATCGTTGGCCTGCGCCTTCCACAGGTGTATGAGACCTGCCTCCGGTGTCGCCCCGGCATCGTATACAGCTTTATGGA
Organism: Ktedonobacter sp.; assembly: GCA_003450555.1. Taxonomy (GTDB): domain Bacteria; phylum Chloroflexota; class Ktedonobacteria; order Ktedonobacterales; family Ktedonobacteraceae; genus UBA11361. The sequence continues at coordinate 23,831 of DMFQ01000100.1, read as the reverse complement.
CGCGCAACATTTTTTTGTGCTGGTTGTTTATCTCATGATAACGAACCAGGAAGTTGCGCCAGAAACCGCCGCGCATGAATTGCAGTATATCGTCGCGCTTCTCATCCTCTAAACGATGCAAGAGTTTGCCGAAGGTGTAGGATTTTTGCGGTGGGAGCGCCCACTCGGTCATTTCAATGTACGAGGATGTTGGAAGGTAGATGCGGCCTAAAGCGGGGTAGGTGCGAGCATATTCTCCCAGAGGGATTGTATGGAGCCAGCTAGCGTTCTGCTCAAGCGTAATGAAAAACTCTTCGATCCAACCAGAGCGACCATCAGACCCCCAACAATATGGCGCGGTATCTGGCCAACTGCCGAACTTTTCACCGTCGTCTCCCATAACAACAATGCGGCTCCCATCCGGTGTTGCCAACGAGCGCATATTCTCAATGGTTTCTTGGACAGGACGCCAGGGAATGGTGTAGCGCAACGACTTGCTGGTCGCATACACTTTGATGATGCTGCTTTGATCTTCCGTGGCATAGTAGCCAAAGAGATCGTTATCTTCTAAACCAACATTCTTAAAGTGGACGTCGTCGAGGATCGTCCACTCTATCTCCGCTTCTCGCAAAAAGTGCGGTAGGCCCGGTTCCCAGACTCGCTCGGCAATCCACATTCCTGTCGCCTTAATCCCAAAGTCGCGCTGGATGCGTGCGCTAAGATGACGAATCTGTGCGACTTTGTCTGTATCTGGAATGGAAGGGAGAATGGGTTCGTAGTAGCCTCCACCGACTATCTCTACCTGGTTGCGCTGCACCAACAAAGCGATACGTTGTAGGAATGCAGGCTGGAACTCTTCCATCCAATCGAGGAGAGAGCCTGTGTAGTGCAATGAGAGGCGCACTTGAGGGTGCCGTTCCAGCGCTTCTATCATGGGTACATAGGATTCTTCGTAAACCTGCTGGAAGACCCATGGGAAGTTGCCGACCGGTTGATGATTGTGGAGCAATAAGCCAAAGTGAATGCTACTGGTTTGCATGCTTGTCATGTTTCACACCTGAAAATAGAGTAACGGCAGAGGGCAAGGACGTAGCCAGCGCCCATTTACTTTCACTATATCTTATGGCTCTATCAAGGGTCAAGCAGGGTGTCTGTTTTTTTCATGTAGGTGATGTTATACTTGAGTTGTGGGTGTGTAGTTCTTCCTCAACTTCTCTTACTGCATGGAGGGATGTTTATACGCGAAAATATGCATGTCTGCCGCCTTGTAATGCCGCTTGTCCTCTCGCTCGTTTTGCTTCTCACCTTTGCGCCAGATGTTCTAGCA
>DMFQ01000100.1:20983-22506 GCA_003450555.1 Ktedonobacter sp. | reverse complement strand
GCATGGAGGGATGTTTATGCGCGAAAATGTGCATGTCTGTCGCCGCCTTGTAATGCCGCTTGCCCTCTCGCTCGTTTTGCTTCTTACCTTTGCGCCAGCTGTTCTGGCATCCTCTCAGAACATGCGCTCTGGTCATAAGCTCAAGTCAACGCTGGTAGGTCCCTAACAGCATTACCTGGCATTGGGTGACTCGTTCGCCTTTGGATACCAACCCGACTTGAATTTTACCAGTGGCTATGTCGATGACTATTACAGTCACATGGATGTGCAGTATCTTTCACGATATTCATGCTACCACCAAAGGGTACAGTGTTATTGCAGCCACATTTGAAAAGGGAACCTGGTACTAATTCCCTGGAAGATGCTATCCAGAAGTAGAGAACGCAGGCAATCCTCGTGTGCATTGTTTTGCTGCTTCGGAAACTATCTCCCTGCTTGCAAGAATTGATATACTTATACCGATAACTTTTTACGCACCTGGTGCGATAAAAGGGGGAGTGTTCGGGGTTGTTCCTCTTTATGCACCAGGAAGAGCAGGGGAAGGAATGGCTATCATAAAATTATTACTCGTAGATGATCATGGGCCGCTGCGAAATGCATTGCGCGAAGGTTTACAAGCAACTGGTGCTGTACAAGTAATCGGCGAGGCGGCAACCGGGCGGGAAGCGGTGCTACAGGCACTCGAACTCGACATCGATGTTATCTTAATGGATGTACAATTACACGATGAGAAGGCAGGCCGCAAGGCCCTCAGTGGTGTAGGAGCGGCAGTGGCTATTCGACGCGAACGCCCTCGTCTACCCGTTGTCTTCTATTCTATTCAGGATGATGACGAGTATTATCGCGAGTTTCGCGCATCCGGGATACTGACCCACTACGCTTATGTACGCAAGAGCAACTACCTGTTACCAAGTATGCTCGTCCCACTCCTGCGCGATGCCATCAATGGACGCAGCCTGGTTGATCCTGAAATTGAAGATAGGGTGCAGGAGGTGCGCGATCTGGATGAGCAGTCACCACGCGCCCTGCTGGAGCCAAATGAACTGCGTGTGGCTGAACTGGTCGCGCAAGGCATGACTAACGAGCAGATCGCAGCGCGTCTCAACCTCCACGATAAGCGTGCCGTCAGTCGAACCAATGGCCGTATCTACGCCGCCTGGGGTTTGAGTGAGACGGCGGTGGATGATAAAGTTGCGCGCGCCCGTACCACCCTGATCTACACAATGAACCGGATAATTATGTGGGATGAAGATGGAGCGGCCCTTGTGCAGGACCGCAAAGGTGAATGGGTTCCACTTTACAAAGAAGAATAACATGACATTCTTAACATTTCTTGAACCTTCGCAATTGTTTCAAACGATCGTGCTGGCACTCTCCATTTTTAATCTGGTGACGTTCCTCTGGTTGGCTATCACAGTCTGGTTAAATGGCGATCGCCGTGCCTGGATTGCGCGCCTGGGTGTCGTGGGTCTGAGCTTCTCCGCATTTTTCTTTTATGTACATACCTTGCTCATAGCCAGTCC
>DMFQ01000100.1:13798-20761 GCA_003450555.1 Ktedonobacter sp. | reverse complement strand
ATTGGTCTTCACTATGCCGCTCTCATCAGCCAGAATTGGCGGCGGAGGCGGCCAGCGCTGCTGGTGAGTAGCGGAATACTTGGCTGCTTTCTGTTAGTGATGCTCATCCTTCATCAATCGACGTTTACCTTTCTGGGAACTATCCGGCTGTTGGCCTATGGCGATCTGTATGACGATACGAGAGCAGGATTGTTCTCAGCGACGGTGCTCTTGCCAGTGCTCTTTCTGTGCTATGTCACATTCTGTGCCCTTGGGCCATGGTTTACTCCTGGTCGCATGAGTCGTGTCTTGCGCGCATTTGGGGGATTTATCAGGCGCAATGTAGCGCAGGAAATGAAAGCGCCTGAACAAGTTAGCGACGACGAAGTGGACGACAAAAAGAAAAAGCGGGGTTTGCGGCGAATTCTCTCCGCCGCCTTTTGGGATGATCCAACCGATGTAGAATTGCTCCAGGAGCCGATTCTCTCCTGGCACCTGGCCCGCCCTGGATTATTGCTGGCTGCTTTTTTGATGGTTGGCCTGACGACCATCCTGGGAGCAGTAAGTATCTGGTCTATCATCGATTGGTTTGAATATCGAAACCATGGTGCTCTTCCTGCTCCTCTTCCCCTGGATTCTATCCCTCTTCATTTGCTTGTACTCGATACGCTTGCTATGGGAGTGGTGGCGCTCATTATTCTCCTGGTGGGCTATTCAATCGTGCGCCATGGCGTACTCATTGAGCGTCCGTTAGCGAGGCGCGGGTTTTTTGAACAGTGGCGTGGTATTGTAATCGTGGCAACGACGGTGGCTATTTTCATTGTGCTTCTCGTGGATTTTACACACAGCACGCTTGGAAGCCTGTTACTGATTACATCCCTTGCAACAGGCGTCTATGCCCTGTTTACATGGAGCAGTTATACCGCGCATGACCGCTATATTGCTCTGCTTGGGCCTTTTATCCGCAGCACGAACCTGCGACACTGGTTGAATACTGACGTGCAAAAGACCGAGAAGGGTCTGGAAGACCTCTTTTTTCATTTGTGTAAGGATGTATTGGCGGTCAAATGCGCGCGTATGACAGTCATGGTCGGTTCGGTGAGGCGTGTTTTTAGTTATCGTTGGCCTCTCGTCGCAAAAGATCAATCCATGTACGGTGCTCCGCTGTTTGTTCCAGGCAATGTTGACGAGACAGTGGAGGGAGGAGGAAATCGTGCCCCGGCACGCATGCGTATAACAATTGACGGGCAGCCGATGATCTGCTGGGTATTGCCGATTTATGATGAACTTGGCCTCGTGGCGATGCTCTACCTTGGTCCGCGCGAGGATGGAGGCGCGTTTACCGATGAAGATATGGACCTTGCTCACGCCTGTGGACAGCGCATTCTTGACACACTAAGTGACCACGAAGCAATGCAGGCGGTTGCGGCATTACTGCGACGCCGTATCGTCGATGTAAAGTTACTCGGGGCGCAGCATCGCCGTATACTCCATGATGATATCCTGCCGCAAATGCATCTTGCTCTGCTACGGCTGGAATCCCTGCGCTCAGTTCCTGGCAAGGACAGGCAAACAGAGGAGAGCGCTATTCCGCCAGAACAGGTGTTAGACGAAGTCGCGGAAATGATAAGCGACGCACATCGTCGCCTTGCCTCGATGATGCGTGCCACGGGGCCAAGCGCGCCGCACCGCTTAGAGCGCGAAGGAATGATGAACGCGATTCGCACGATGCTCGAGCAGGACTTTCAACTCGCTTTTGATGAAGTCGAGTGGTGTGTTTCTGAAGAGACTACTAACTGTATCGATGAAGTGACGCCGCCAGCTATCGCCGAACTCATTTTTGCTGCCGTACAAGAGGCGCTGCGCAATGCCGCACGCCATGCGCGCGGCTCAGACGTGCATCGTCGTTTGCACCTGACGCTCAAGGCAACGTGTGATCGTAATGAGCCATACCTGGAGATGATTGTGGCCGACGATGGGGTAGGCATTATCTCTGCGAGTAGCTCTACAAGTGGTACGGGTGGCGGCTTGCTCACGCACAGCGCATTGCTTGCTATCGCCGGGGGCAGCCTGACCGTCAAAAGCGCTCCGGGCGAGGGGGTGACCGTCCGTATTTTTCTCCCTGCCGAGTCGCTGCGCTAAGCGTATTGTGGCTGCCAAAGTATTACTACATGAGCCTGCTCACCTTTTTATTCATGTTGTAGTCCTCTGGTCAATTTATCTAGCACCAACTATACTTGAGATAGACCCCTCTAAAGCATTGTTACTTGATTGAGTTAACTCATGCGTCGTAGTGTAAAGCACTAATGAAGATATAGGTAGGTAGTAGCAAGGTATAATGAAAGAAAAAGGAGTTTTGTGATGATACTGATTACTGGCGCAACAGGCTATATTGGACGACATCTCGTGTCTCGACTGGCAGAACAAGGGGAGCGCTCGCGCTGCCTGGTGCGAGATCCGAAGCGTGCTGCACAGATTTTACCAACTGACAAAGTTGAGTTGGTACAGGGAGATACCCTTAATGCCACTGCACTACAAACAGCAGTGCATGGTATCGATACAATTGTACACGCAGCTTTTATGACCGCTGATCGGAAAGAATCGGTGGGTAATCACTACGAAAATACCAATGTACGTGGTACGGAGAACGTAATTAAAGCCGCAAAGGAGGCAGGAGTCAAACGTATCGTCGAGATCAGTGGACTAGGAACCAGGGCTGACAAGCCTGGTAGTTATATGCAAGGGCGCTATCTTGCGGAACAAACACTCAAGGACAGCGGATTAGACTGGACAATTATTCAACCATCAGTTCTATTCGGGAAGGGGTCGCCTTTCATCAAAGGGCTGACAGATCTTATACGTTCTGCCCCTGTTGTGCCGCTTATTGGTGGCGGCAAAACCATGTTTCAACCAATCTATGTAGAGGATGTCGTATCGGTGATAATGAAAGTGTTGGAGGATCCAACGCGTACCTCCAGGAAAACGTACACCATTGGTGGTCCAGAGTATTACTCGTTTAGCCAGGTAATCGACCTTTTGCTCGGTACTATGCACAAGACGCGTATTAAGGCCCCTGCACCCACCCTACTGGTGGGAGTAGGCGCGGCGGTAATGGAGGCAGTGCTGCCGAAGCCACCGATAACGAAAGCAGCTATGACGCTTTTTTCTTTTGATAACATCACAGACAAACAGAGTATCGAACGCGATTTTGGTTTTAAGCCGGTGTCATTCACTGATTACCTACGTCAGCATGGCGTGTAATGCAAGCCTAGAATCTGCTGTGCTATAATGTGAGGGTGTGAGCGTCTATTATTCAGAGATGCATGCCCTCACATTTTTGTGTTGTCTGTGCTCTTTCTGCTTCTAAGATCGCGGTTTTTGCTTTGTTTTTATATTGTTCTGTGCCATTTGCTTGCAGACGCCCATATGATGGAGGGACTTGCTTGAACGTATCACCTGATCTAGCATCAAAGGCTAGCAACGACTTACGTTCGATTGGCGAGGCGTTGATGCGTATTTCGCGTGGGCTACATGAGCATACGCAGAAGTTAGAGCGGGCCGTCGAAGGCACATATGCTAGCGAGAACAGCGATCCTCGTATTCGTTTGCTCAGCGACTCTCTTCACTTGAGTCGGCTCGCCGACCTGGAATTAGGACGACTCAGTCAATCGCTCCAGCGCGTGTTGCAACTGCTACAGGGCCAATGGGGTGAGCCATCGGCACAACCATTGATCTCGGGGGGAGCTACGCCATTTGAACGGGAGCGGCAGGCTCTCAATACCAGTATCAATACCCTCAAGCGAGAGCGCAATGAACTGGAGACCCTCTACGATATCGCACGAGTGCTGAATTCGACACTTGAGTTTGATCAAGTGTTGCGGTTGGTAATGGAACAGGTGATCCGTTTCGTCAATGCAGAACGCGGCTTCCTCGCGCTGCTGAACCCGGTAAATAATGAGCTTGAATTTACTATCGCCCTTGATAAACAAGGACAACCAATCGATAGAAGTGCCTATAAAAATAGCCGCAGTACCGTGAATCGTGTGGTACAAACCAGGGAGCCAATGCTCACCGACGATGCTCAGCTGGACAAAGCCTTGAAGGAGCAGGAGAGTATCATGGCATTTGGTATTCGCTCGATCATGTGTGCCCCATTGGTCGTGCGAGATCATTGTATTGGTGCAGTCTATGTTGATAGCCGTATCAATGCCAACCTGTTTGGCCCCAAACATCGTGAAATGCTGCTGGCTTTCTGCCATCAAGCGGCTATCGCTATCGATAATGCGCGTCTTTTCGCCGACCTGAGCAGGACGATACGTAAGGTCAACGAAGACAAACAATACATGGATAATATCTTCGCCTCCATAGCCAATGGTGTAATTACCACCGATTCGGCGGGCATCATCACAACTTTTAACGAAGCAGCCGCGAAGATACTGCGCATGAATCCAAGGACAGCGATAGGGAAAAACCACCAGGAAGTTTTTACCGTCAGGCCGCAGGTCGGTATTAGCGAATTGCTACAAAGTGCCAGGGTGCAGCATGAGCATGGCACCATGGTCACCAATTCGGTCGATTGTGATATTCCAGGCGCTGGCGAGGTAAATTTGAATCTCTATGTTTCCGCGCTGCTTGATACACAGAACGACCACATTGGTATGGCACTGGTGATTGATGACCGTACCGAATTAAAACGCTCCGAAGCTCAGGCGAAGCAGGTGCGGCGCATTTTTGAACGCTATGTTCATCCCAATGTCGTGCAACAACTGATCAAGGACCCGATGGCGCTGAATCTGGGTGGGGAGACCAAAGAAATCTCAGTGGTCTTCGCTGACATTCGCGGATACACCCGGTTGAGTGAGAGCATGTCGCCCGAGGAAATGATGAATCTACTTAACAGCTATCTTGGAATTATGGTTGAGGAGATCTGGCATGAAGAGGGTACTCTGACGGCCTTCATCGGCGATGCATTGATGGCTATATTTAATGCTCCGCTTCTGCAGAGCGATCATGCATTACGGGCGGTGCGAGCTACCTGGAATATGAGAAAAGCTGTCCAGAAATATCAACGGGAACATCCGCAGGAGACCCCGCTAGCCTTTGGTTTTGGGGTGAATACCGGATTGGGAGTGGTGGGAAATCTCGGCTCGACAGGTCGTTTGCAGAACTATACAGCGATCGGAGATGTTGTGAACGTGGCATCGCGTCTGCAATCGAACGCTTCAGATAACAATATTCTGCTCAATCACTCGACCTTTGTCCAGGTGCGCCAGCATGTGATGGTATCACACCTTGCACCGCTGCAGGTGAAAAATAAGTCGGCACCGCTGGATGTGTGGTCTCTGCTGGGGTTAGTCTGATACTCCAATTGCATAGTAATCACAATCCCTTGCGTAATACAAACCCCTTCTGCTGAATGCGTACGAAGCCAAACCACTCGTACAGCCTGTGGGCGTGATTATTATCGTCCTGTGTGTTGAGCATGATGCGTGACACGTGGGCCTTCTTAAAAAAGCGTATCGCTTCAGCCATGAGACGTACACCGATCCCCTGTCCGCTCATAGATGGATGGACGGCGATGCGCACGAGATAGCCATAAACGTCATCCAGAGCATTGAACTGGTAGCCGATGACATTGCCGTGGAGTTCCGCAACGACGAAATAGGGATGAGTAGCTGCAATATCATTGAATGAGTCGCTGTCGTAGCGCCATAATTCTTCGAAGCAGACTTCATCGATTGAGAGCAGGGTTGGTATATCGCGTGCTTCCACAGGGCGGATAGTGATCTCCTGATTGCCCGGTGAAGGAATATGGTAATCAAATTTGTCGTAGGCGTACAGTGAGCGATAGGGGATGAAGCCTCGTGTTAGCAGGGCATCGCGCAGCCAGTCTTGCTCCGCGTCATTGCCAGAGTAGTGGAGATAGCGGACTCCTTTTGTGATCAGGAGCGGGAACAGGTGGTCAAGAAGGGTATCCAGAAATTTGAGATATGATTTACTTTCTGTCCAACTGACGCAGAATCCGCCGATCCATGCCGACGGGGCATGGACGGTTTGTGAAAGGATAAAACCACGCAGCGATGAGCCATTAAAGGCACCTAGAGCCGGGTAATGCGCGAGCAGGGTTGGCAGTTCTTGCAGAGTAAAGCGCTGGTACACGTATTCAGACGCCTGGAGCAAACGTCTGACCTGCGGCAGATTGTCACCTGTCAATAAACGTATTTCTTCCGCGCCTCGTGATAATATGCGTCTCATCGCCACCTATGCATCTGGTCCTTTCATTTCACGACGTAAGCGTTCAATATCTGGTTTGGGAGCGTTGCGCATGCGATAGCCCGTTAACTTATGAATGCGGCGCAACTCGGCGACAAGGACTTCGGCATTGAGGTGAAACTCTTTTTCCGCATTCGGCCCGGCACCAAGGCTATCGACCGCGGCATCGTCACCCAGGAGCAGGTTGATGCAGGTAGCGACACAAGCGCCCATGACATCAAGGTTATACCCTCCTTCTTGCACCATTACCAGGCGACCATTACAGAGCATTTGAGCCAGGTCGATAATCATTTTCGTGAGCTGTGCAAAGCCTGCTGTAGAAAGATTCATCTGCCCAAGAGGGTCATTCCAATGCGCATCAAAGCCAGCCGAAACCAGGATCAATTGAGGATTAAAGCGGTCGGCGGCATGTGACATGACCTGCCGGAAGACGGGTTCGTATATTTCGTAACCGACGGTTGCCGGTAGTGGTACATTAATGGTTGTACCCAGTCCAGCCCCCTCTCCGCGCTCTTCGGAGTAACCAGTACCAGGATAGAATGGCGCCTGGTGTACCGAAAAGTAGAGCACGCGAGGATCAGTATAAAAAATATCCTGGATGCCATTGCCGTGATGAACGTCGTAGTCAATAATCATCACGCGCTCAAGGCCATGATGGTCGAGCGCATATTGGGCGGCAACGGCAACATTGTTGAAGAGACAGAACCCCAT
>DMFQ01000100.1:10940-13667 GCA_003450555.1 Ktedonobacter sp. | reverse complement strand
GTCAAGGGGGCTCCAGCGGCCTTAATCGCTGCCTCGTAGGAATGTGCGGAAATGTAAGTGTCAGTGGCAAAAAAACGAGTCTTGCGGCTGCCTTGATGCTCTTCCTTTGCCACATCCTCAGCTATGGTCTTGATCCGGCGAATATATGCCCGGTCATGCACTGCTGCGAGTTCGTCCTCGGTAGCGGCGCGTGGTGGGAGCTGAATCAATCCATCTCGTTTCAGCCAGTCCAGAGCCTCCAGAACTTTCATTGCCATCTCGAGGCGCTGCGGCCTTTCTGGATGCTTTGGGGGAGTAAGATGCTCTAAAAAAATTGGATCATAGATCAACGCGGTGGTCATGCTTTTCCTCTGAAGCAATTTCCATGGATGCGATATGCCTGGTGCATCGCATCCATGGAAATTATTGAATTACAAGGACGTCAGGGCTTTTTTAACCAGGTCAGGAATCTCGAAGATGGTATCAGCAACGGGGACGTTTGCAGCCTGTAGCGCTGCAACCTTACCCTGCGCTGTGCCTGTATTGCCGGAGATGATCGCGCCGGCGTGCCCCATGCGTTTTCCTGGAGGGGCCGTGCGACCTGAGACGAAGGCAACTACGGGCTTACTCATCGTTTTGATGAACTCAGCAGCGTCTTCCTCGTCGCTTCCGCCAATCTCGCCGCACATCACAACGGCTCGGGTGTCCGGGTCGGACTCGAAGAGTTGCAAGTAGTCGGCGAATGTTGAACCGATAATGGGGTCGCCGCCAATACCGATGCAAGAAGATTGCCCAATGCCTGCTTCGGTGAGCAGGGCTACAACTTCATACGTCAGCGTGCCCGAGCGTGAGATGAAACCGACGGGACCTGGTTTGAATATCTGGTAAGGAATGATGCCGATCTTGCCCTGGCCAGGAGTGCACATACCAGGACAGTTAGGACCAATCAGCCGCGCTCCATGCTCATGTACAACCAGCATAGCGCGTGTCATATCAATAACAGGTATGCCTTCAGTGATACAGACGATGAGGCTGATGCCAGCGCTGGCTGCTTCCATTATCGCATCGGCGGCGCCTGCAGGCGGTACGAAAATACAAGATGCTTCGGCATCGGTAGCCGCTTTTGCTTCGGCAACGGTATCAAAGACTGGGACACCTTCTACGGTGGAGCCACCCTTGCCAGGGGTCACGCCACCAACGATATTTGTTCCTGCAGCCTTCATATTGCGGGTGTGATACTGTCCTTCGCGCCCGGTTATGCCCTGTACAATCACCCGCGTCGAACTATCTAATAAAATACTCATGCTCTTTGTTTCCCTCTATCCGTTTATCCAATCGCGGCGACGATTTTTTGGGCCGCCTCGCGCATATCTTTACCCCAGTCAAGTCCAGCATCTTTCAGCAGCGCTTTCCCCTCTTCCGCACCAGTACCCGACAAACGAACAACGATGGGCATCCCTTTAGGAAGTTCAGCCTGTGCCATGATCACGCCCTTAGCCACTTCTTCACCGCGTGTGATGCCACCAAAGATATTGACGAGGATACCCTTGACCTGTGGATCGCGCGCCACAAAGGAGAGAGCTTTATACATGACTTCTGCTTTAGCTCCTCCACCGATATCGAGGAAATTAGCGGGCTTACCACCGACGCGTGCTACCATATCGAGCGTAGTCATGACAAGCCCAGCGCCATTGCCAATGATCCCGACGTTGCCGTCCAGTTTTACATAGGTCAGACCTGCCTGTCTGGCCTCATATTCCAATGGATTCGACTCTTCTGACTCCGCCCACGAAGCATACTCCTTCTGACGGAAGAGACCGTTATCGTCGATGAGAATTTTAGCATCGGCTGCCTGCACCTGTCCCTCAGAGGTCAACACAAGTGGATTGATTTCAGCCAGGCTGGCGTCACTTTCAATAAAGGCTTTGGCGAGCGCGGTGAGGATAGCGCCGCCCTTGCCGATTACTTGATGGGGAAGCTCGGCACGCGCGAGGATAGCGCGCGCTTCAAAGGGGCGCAATCCCCAACGCATGTCAATGGGCTGTTTAATGATCTTTTCGGGAGTATGCGCGGCCACCTCTTCGATATCAATGCCACCTTCTTTTGAAACCATTACAACTGGGGCCTGCGACTTGCGGTCAAGGATGATGCCGAGATAGTATTCCTCTTGGATGTCTATTTTGGAAACGACAAGGACTTTTTCTACAATCAGCCCTTTGATATCCATACCCAATACTTTCGCCGCGGCTGCACGCGCCTGTTCTGGTGTGTCACCAAACTGGATGCCACCCGCTTTACCACGTCCACCAACGTATACCTGGGCTTTAATGACGACTGGGCCGCCTAGCTCGCGAGCAATTGCTTCAGCCTCGTCTGGCGTAGAGGCTACACGTCCGGGTTGGATGAGGACGCCAAAGCGTGCCAGAATATCTTTGGCCTGATATTCATGGATTTTCACTAATACATATTCTCCTTGTAATCAATGCTGTGCGCCTCTACGGGGCGGAAAGATCTGCTTTTTTACTGAAGTTATGCTAACACTATCCTCACAGGGTGTCAAGAATGGCGCCTGGAAGCGAAACAAAATTGTGTAGATGTGAGTGAATGCCGGGGCTATCAAGTGTTGCCAAGACTTGATACAATAGAAGCGGGGAAAATCGATTCGCGAGAAGGAGGGCACGTTTATGGCAAAAAAATTACCAACGATTCCAGCCCCACCAGTTTTCCAGGAGAAAACGCCTGTGCCGC
>DMFQ01000100.1:0-10883 GCA_003450555.1 Ktedonobacter sp. | reverse complement strand
AGCAGCCTGCTTGTATTGGGGATAATTGTGCTGGCACTTGTCAGCTCTATTGCTTTAGGTTGGCTAAAAAATGTAAAATTTTCTATTAACCCTGCTCTAACGCCAATTCCAACGCTTACCTTCAATGTCAATCGGACAGCAACATATGCAGGTTTAAATTATAATGTGCTCAATGTACAGTATGCGACCTCTTTTGCTGATGATGGCATCCAATCAAGCCCGGCTATAGTACGTTTAAATATGAAAGTCACAAACCCGTCTACTGACCAGATTTCAGTCATTTATTATGATATTGCTCGCCTGATTGCGCCTAAACTGAGTCCAATCAGCCCTACCAATGTATCCCTCTCTGTTGGCCCCAAAGCAGGGACAAGCGAAACTGGCTGGATTGACTTTCCTGTTCCTAGCAGGATGCGGCTTGATACCTTGAAGTTGCAACTTGGATCTAAAACTATTGGCGAATACCTGGTAACAATACCATTTAGTGGGGCATTTCATGCTGACAGCTATAGGGACCGAACATCACCGCAGTCTCTTGACATCAATTATTACTTTCCCCATAACGCGCCACTTGTGCTGACTTATCACTTGTCGAGCGTGGATATTCGCTACTCGTATCGAGGGAGCCAGGTCAAAGCGGGACAGCAATACTATGTCTTAAATTTCAGTGTCAGTAATCCCAATGGGGTAAAAGTGTCGCCTGGCTATGGCTATGACTATGTGCGGTTCATCTATAATGGCGGTTCTCCTCATCCGCCAATTGATAATACTCTTCCCTATGGCTTTAACGCTGGCGTGAAAGGGGTAAATGGAAGAGTGGCGTTCGTAGGTCCGGCTGGTTTGAGGTCGATTACAATTGACTTCCTGGTCCAATATGGGAGTGGAGGAAGCGAGTATACGGTTTCAATTTAGGTTGATCTGCCTCGCAATAGAGAAGCAAGCGCGGCTCGGTGGCTCGGGAGCCAATCGGTCGCGCTTGCTTCTCCTATCATGTCAGTGGCACGGTATGCTAAATAGTAGCCCGGGAAGACTTTTGTAATCGGGCACCTACTGGCGAATGAAAGCGAGCACCTCGCTCCCGCTTCTGTTCCATTAACTCGCGACTGTTCGCCTCGAGATTCAAGCGAAGCAGAGGTTCTGTATTCGATGGGCGAACGTTAAACCACCAGTCTCCGAAGTCGAGAGTTATCCCGTCCAGGTGATCAACGGACTGCGCATTTTTACTAAAGTGCTCCTCTAACGCATGGAGTTTGCCCTGTACATCGCTTACGGTACTGTTTATTTCACCGCTGCGTACACCGTGATCAAGCGGTTTGAGTAGTTCGGAGAGCGGCTTGTTCTCGACTGAGACAAGCTCAAGCATAATCAGGAAGGCTATCAAGCCCGAGTCGGCATACCAGTTGTCACGAAAATAGAAATGTCCGGAGTGCTCTCCGCCAAAGATGCCGTTGAGCTTACGCATCTCTGCTTTGATATAAGAATGCCCCACGCGCGTGCGTACAGCTTTGCCACCTAATTTGTTAATGAGTTCTGGCACGCTTTTGGAGACAATCAGGTTATAGAGGATAGTTGAGCCGGGAAATTTGTGGAGTAGACTATTAGACACCGAAGCTATCACCATGGAACCATCGACCAGGTCACCATGCTCATCGACAGGGAACATGCGATCGGCATCACCATCGAAGGCAGCACCAAGATCAGCTCCTACTTCGCGTACCTTCTTTTGTACATCTACCATGTTCTCAGGCTCAATAGGACTGGCGGGATGGTTGGGGAAGTTGCCATCCAATTCAAAATAGAGCGGAACGAGTTCGCAGGGGAGATGCTGAAAGACTTTTGCCATGATCAATCCAGCCATACCATTGCCCGCGTCGATGACTACTTTCAGTGGTCTGACCTTGTTCACGTCGATGAACGAAAGTGCATGCTTGACATAATCATCACTGATGTCGCGCTTGATCGCTTGACCTTTGGAGGACGGCTCACTAAAATTTCCGCTGACTGCAAGATCACGGATATCGGCTAATCCTGACTCGAGACTAATGGGAAAAGCCTGGGCACGGCAGAATTTCAACCCGTTGTATTTTCCCGGGTTGTGGGAGGCAGTGATCATTATCCCGGCGGGGTAGTTGAATTTTCCAACGGCGAAATAGAGGCCATCGGTAGTGGTCATGCCTAGATCGATAGCGTTGACACCCTGGTCTGTAATGCCACGCAACAAGGCAGCGGCCAATTGCGGTGAAGAGTTACGCATATCACGACCAACCGCAATTTCTGGGACTTGCAAATACTGTGCGGCGGCGCGTCCAATGCGATAGGCCACCTCGTCGTTTAAGTTTTCGCCATAAATGCCACGAACGTCGTATGCTTTAAAAATAGTTGGATCAACAGGTACGGATGCTGTATTCATTCTTTTGAATAATCCTTTCTCTGCTTGCGAATTTCCAGGAGTACCCAGGGTTCTCCTGAACTACGTGGATCATAGATCTGGCTGACCTCGACAAAGTTTGCTTTGGCGAAGGCCCGCCGAGAAGGGTGATTGGCATGAGCGGTCTCGGCGTAAATGCGCGACAGTCCTGGACGAGAAAAGAGGTACTTAACCAGAGTGCGGATTGCCTCTGGTCCGTACCCTTTGCCCCAACAGGTTTTGTCACCGAGGCCGAGACCTATTTCTACCTGTCCAAGGCGATAATCTATATTGAAATAGGTGATGGTGCCGATAGGTGTATGCTGCTCGTTTTCGATGATAAACCAGAATTGACGGCCATTACCGCGCACGTAGTTGCGTTCAAAGATGGGTAAAAATTCCATCATGCTGCTCGAGAACGGGCGATGTGGATCATAACGCCATACCTCGTCATCACGTTCCCAGTGAAAAATTTTTGCCGCGTCGTTCATGGTGGGACGCCGTAAAGTGATCCGTTCACCTCGCAGGAGGTTATCTTGTGCCTGTCCCAATGTTTTATTGCGTTGTGTTTCTGTCATACAAGCCCTAACTCGCGTGCAAAGCTGGTTCCCGCTGCCAATTGTCCAACACCAAATGCCTGTGCCAGTGTTTGACCCAGGTCCGCAAAGGTAGAACGCGTGCCCAGATCTACATTCGCTCGGATATAGTCTCCGTAAGCCAGGAGTGGCACATATTCGCGTGTGTGATCGGTGCCGCGATAGGTGGGGTCCACGCCATGATCGGCGGTAAAGAAAATGGCATCCTCTGGCTTCATTGCCTGTTGTACCCGTGCAAACCATGCATCTATGTCGCGCAATGCCCGCGCGTATCCCTCGCTATCGCGGCGGTGGCCCCATAGCATATCAAACTCTACCAGATTGACAAAGAGCAGCCCATTAAAATCATGATTGAGCCAACTTAGAGTTGCTTTCATGCCATCGCTGTTGGTTTCGGTATGGTCGCTTTGTGTCAGTCCCCGCCCGGCGAAAAGGTCCTCAATTTTGCCGAGACCAATGACATCCTTGCCATCAGCCTTAAGGAGATCGAGGAGCGTGGTGCCAAGCGGCTGGAGCGAGAAATCGCGACGATGTTCAGTGCGTTTGAAGGCTCCTGATGTTCCGATGAATGGACGGGCAATGACCCGCCCGACGGCATGATCTCCGGTGAGCATATGCCGCGCAATCTCACACATATGGTACAGTTCCGGCAAAGGGATCACTTCCTGATGCGCGGCAAGTTGAAAAACGCTATCGGCGGAAGTGTAGAGAATGGGGAAGCTGGTACGAACATGTTCTTCGCCCAATTCTTTGATAATCTCTGTCCCGGAAGCTGCCTTGTTCCCAATGACTTTGCGTCCAATCGCCTGCTCGAAAGCTGCAACTATGTCAGGGGGAAACCCGTGCGGATAGGTGGGCAAGGGTTTTTGCAGGACAACTCCAGTCATTTCCCAGTGACCGGTAGTGCTATCTTTGCCTGCGGCTGCTTCGGCCATGCGGCCATATGACCCACGGGCTTGATCCGTTGGGGGTGTTCCCATAATAGGAGTGATATTCCCTAGACCGATGCTTCCCAGGCATGGGAGAGCCAGTCCTCCAATAGCCTGTGCACAGTGTTCAAGCGAGCTGGCTCCATCATCACCGTAATCATGTGCATCTGGATTGGCCCCAGCACCGACGCCATCAAGGACGACAAGAATGGCTCGTTTGAGTGTCGTCATAGTTGTGCCTTCGTCTTTGCCAGTTTAGCGTGATCGGGCAATGACGCGCCAATCAGTGGCAGTGCGTAATCGAAGAAAGCCTGCGTCACCATCGTTTTGCTTTCATCCAGGAAGTGATTGGGCATCAACTGCTGTGCATTGGCAACCCTTGCCAGTTCTACTAATCCCGTGCTGCAATGATAGGCAGGTTCTGTATGGCGTAATAGTGTCACCATTTTATCACTTTCGCCGCTCAGGAGGGCTAGAAGGGCTGCCTGTCCTACCAGATATGCCTCATCCTGGTCAGTCTGTGAAATACAGTTTGAGGCCATGCGCTGCAGGTCGCCTGGTTTATCGAAACGCGCTCGCAACTGCAAATGTTGCTTGACTAATTCTACCAGATATTGCGCTGCTCCGCTCAAAAGCGGATGCTGGAAAGCATCTTCTCCCACCTGTCCCACGGTGCCCAGGGGCTTTCCCTGTTCGTCGCGTACCGCCTCCGAGACCACGACAATCACATAACCGATACGACGGTAGACCGCCTCAACCTGCGTTAGAAATCGATCCACGTTGAATGCCTGTTCGGGTATCATGATAATATGTGGAGGGTCGTCTTCGTGCCGTTTCCCCAAAGCGGAGGCGGCTGCCAACCAGCCTGCATTACGGCCCATCGTCTCAATTACTTTGACAGGGTAATGCCAGGGTATGGATACGGTATTCAGCGTCGAATCCATGGTTGCCAGCGCTATAAAACGTGCCGCGCTACCATAGCCTGGACAATGATCGGTAAAAGGTAAATCGTTATCAATCGTTTTTGGGACGCTGATTGTTTGTAAGTCATAGCCAACCTGCTGCGCTGACTGCGCGAGACGATGGGCGGTATCCGCCGAGTCGTTGCCACCGATGTAGAGCAGGTAATGGATATCATGCTTGCGAAGAAGAGCAATGACTCGCTCGGGGTCATCTTCCTGGAGTTTATAGCGACAAGAGCCAAGGAGCGGCTGAAGGCGTGTTACGAATGCGCGGCCACAAGTCTGCTGGCTGCTGGCGCAAGTCGATGATATCCTCTTTGAGTAATCCTTCGACGCCATAGCGCATGCCATAGATGCCATTGATATGTGTGTCCTTGAGGGCCGCTTCGATGGCGCCTACGAGGCTGGCATTGATAACGGCGGTTGCGCCGCCAGATTGTCCAATAATAAGATTACCTGAATTTATGGGCAAGGAGTATCTCCTCTTTGATTTTAGGAAGTAACAACGTCATTCCTGGATATTATACCAATATGGAGGTGAGGCGTCGAGGGTTGATTTGAAATGAACTCTTTCAGATGTTACTATAAAACAATGCCGCACGCTTTGTTGAATGAAAGAATTGTAGGAGCACCGCTGTTGGGTGCTTGAAGGCACAATGAATGAAACACAAAATTATTCTCGACTGCGACCCCGGCCATGATGACGCCATCGCTATTCTACTTGCCGCCCATCATCCCGAGATTGACCTGCTTGCAATCACCACTGTCGCGGGCAATCAGTCGCTTGAGAAAACTACTCACAATGCGCTGAAGATCTGTTCGCTGGCAAATATCCGTAATGTCCCTATTGCCAGGGGGATGGACCGACCGCTGGTGCAACCGACCAGATATGCCCCTGATATTCACGGGGAGTCTGGGATGGACGGGCCTGACATCCCAGAACCCGATATCGAAGTTGTGCCACAACACGCTGTCGATCTCCTTGTCGACTTGCTGATGAGTTCAGATGGCGATATCACGCTTGTCCCTACGGGGCCGCTCACGAATATCGCAACGGCGATGCGCCGTGAACCTGCCGTTGTGCCTAAGATCAAGGCGATCTCATTGATGGGGGGTGCAATAGGCGTTGGTAACAGGATGCCAGCGGCTGAATTTAATATATGGGCGGATCCCGAGGCCGCTGCAATCGTCTTTGACTGTGGCCGACCCATTACCATGTCTCCCCTGGAGGTTACTCACCAGGCCCAGGCGACCGAAGCGGTGATCAGTCGTTTACGAGACGCTAAGCGCACGGTAGCGAACTTCGCAGCAGACTTGCTGGTCTTCTTTGGTGATACCTACCGTAACGTTTTTGGTTTCCCTGCTCCGCCCGTCCATGACCCTTGCGCCGTAGCAGCGGTGATTGATCCTACCATACTTCACGCGCATACTATGCGTGTCGAGATCGAGACTATAGGAGAGTGGACAACTGGACGCACTGTTTGTGATGTGTATGGAATGCTAGGAAAGCCAGCCAATGCACGCGTTGGCTATGCCCTGGATGTTACGCGTTTCTGGGAGATGGTGATCAGCACTATTTTGACGTACGAATGAGCGCCGTCTAGATTTGATAGTCCATTTCCCAGGGATCATTGCTATTCCATCCCTGGGTCAGCTCCTGGTGCTTTTCCAGCGCCTCACCGCCCTTTACCAATAGCTCGGCGGGTTTGGAGGCGACAACCGAATTTGGTGGAACGGATTCGAGCACAAGGGCCATGGCGCCAATCTTGCTGCCCCTGCCAATGGTGATGGATCCCAGAATAGCGGCTCCGACGCCAATGGTAACATCATCCTCGATAGCGGGATGGCGTTTTTGTAAACGACCTGGTCCGCGCCTCCACCAGCCGGTGGCTCCAAGGGTGACCTGGTGATAGAGCATCACATTATTGCCGATAACAGTCGTTTCTCCAATGACAGTACCGGCGCCATGGTCAATAAAGAAGCGTTTGCCGATCTGCGCTCCGGGGTGAATTTCGATACCCCCTGTCATAAAGCGGGCAAACTGCGAGATAAGCCGGGGCAGAAAAGGAATGTGAGCTTTATAGAGCGCGTGAGCGATACGGTGGTAGAAGATTGCCCAAAGGCTCTGATAGAGGAGCGCTTCAAAGATATTGCGACATGCAGGGTCTTTCTCAAAAATAACATCGATCGCGTCAGGCCAATGTGTTTTGCGGCGTGGTGTCTTGCTGGGCGCCGGTATAGAGACACCTGGTGGCAATTGAGGTAGGTGTGATAGGTCATGGTCAGCATTGTGTGCATACTCATTATTGCCCGCCTCTTCAGAGATGTACTGTGACATAAGAATCGTTTCCCATTTCTCATAGCCTGCATGCCTGCCGCCCACGCTGATTGTTCTGTTTTAAGTGTAGGGCAGAGATGGAAGGATGTCAAGTAGAAGGGTACAAACTTGCCCATTAGAGGTACATGGCAACGTTGCGGAGATGGCTCGAGGACTCGACCTGGGCAATCTTCGCAACGCTATCAGTGTAACTATGTTATTTCAGTCTCAAGAGAGCTTCACGTTCGGCTGTTTCGAGTACTTGCTGGTTTTTCACAATCTCAACCAGTTTTTTGCGCCCTTTGGGACTGCCAATCATGAGGACGCCCACTAGCTTGTTCTCACGGAAGAACAGTTTGCGGTAGTTTTCATTGCCTTTCTCACCAGGTTCGCGCAGTGCGACGCTCACGAGTTCGGGATTATTTGATTCTGCGGTTCCCACGACGGCAATATTCACATCAAAGAGGGGACTCGTATAAGTTGGTACATCGAGGTAGGGCTGCTGGCCACCTGCCATGTTTAGCGCTACGATACGCCCGTGCGCCATCGCATTATCCCACGTACCCATAGTGTGATGTTCGTTAACCGTTGAATCGTAGAACTCAGCTACATCGCCGGCAGCGTAAACTCCTGGTACATTAGTCTCTAAATATTCATTAACCACGACCCCCTGGCGTATTTCGAGCGGCGTGTTGGCGAGGACGCTGGTGTTCAAGGTGATACCAAGGCCAATCCCAATCATATCAGTCTGTATCTCGCGCCCCTTTTTCGTTTTCACATAGCTAGGAACGCCATTTTTGGGAATGACCGACTCGATTTCATCGCCATGGATGACCTCAACGCCAAATTTCTTGGCGATGTTGTCAATCACTTCACCACCGTTGGGATCAAGGCAATTGCGGAGCCAGTAGGGACCACGCGTGAGCCAGGTCGTGTCGAGTTTACGGACTGCAAATCCATCGCATAATTCATAGGAAATAAAGCTGCCGCCGTAAGCAAGGGCAGTACGAGATTCAAGCATACGTTCAATGATAGTTTTAGTATCATCCAATGTGACGAAGTTATAAATATGTTTGGCGTCCTGCGCCCCTGGAACAAGCAAGGGGTTGGCCCAGCCGCCCGTTGCTACGAGCAGGGCATCGTAGGGAAGGTACTGGCCTTTATCTGTTACAACAACACGCTCGTCAGTGTTGACGCCTGTGACGAATGTCTCTGTCAGCAGTTGAATATTTCTCTGCTCATGCCAGGCAAAATCGCGTATCATCACCTTTTGCTCTACAATAACGCCTTGTAGGAAGCGAGGGAGCGAGACGCGATTGTAGAGAGGATAAGGCTCGTTTGTCAGTAGGTGAATGCTGCAATTAGGGTCGTTTTTGCGCAAATTCTCGGCTGCTGTTGTTCCCGCAACACCATTGCCAATTATCACATATCTTCTATCATGCGTGGTCAAGTGAAAATCTCCTTGTCAGCAGGGGTTCGTTTTGCTCTGATTGGATACGTGGGGATTTTAGCATAGTTTTAGAGAGAATGCCATAGCAAAGAGTATCAGAGAATCACTGTTGAATGTGTGTCATAGCACTTATCCCCAAAAGAGCGTGTACAGCAACAGCACATTCATTAGTGTGACCACTAACGTAATACACACATTCAACACGTTGGTGAAGCGACCGTTGACGAGACCTCCCATAAGGTCATGACGCCGTGTTAAAAGCACTACTGGCACCATGGTAAATGGCAATTGCAGGCTCAATATGGCCTGACTGATAACCAGAACCTCGACAGAGGGAATATTGAGTGCGATAACAAGGAGAGCCGGAACGATGGTTATGAGGCGCCATATCCATATTTCTACATGCTTGCCCAGGAAGCCTTGTAAGACGATCTGACCGGCCAGTGTACCGGTTGTAGATGAAGAGAGGCCAGAAGTGAGCAAGCCTATGCCGAAGGCAACGGCAGCAAATGTTCCCAGAGCGGGGACAAGGGTCACAGATGCCTTTTGCAGATCAAGCCCTACCGGGTTGACATGCTGGAAGAAGACGGTACCTGCTACAATCAACATAGCGGCGTTGACAAAGAAGGCCACATTAAGAGCGGCCAGCGTATCGATCTTCGCCAGGCGCAAGACTTTGCGTTTTTCTTGTAGAGGAGCGTCAGGGCTACTCAGGCGATGCGGTGCTAGAAAAGAGTGCAGGAAGACGTTGTGCGGCATGACCGTTGCGCCGAGAATGCTGACAGCAGTGAGAATACTCGCAGTTGTGACCTGCGGTGTGACAAGGTGTAGGGCTACCTGGCCCCAGGCTGGTTGAATAAGAGCCATTTCGTAGACATACACCATGCCAATAATGGATACCAGGCCGATAATGACAAATTCGATATTGCGGAAGCCCCAGCGGCTCAAGCCTAGAAGCGCCATGACGATGACACCTGTAATGAGAGCTGCAATGAAAAGCGGTATGTGAAAAAGAATATTGAAACCCAGCGCTCCGCCAAGCACCTCTGCTACATCTGTAGCCATCATAGCTATAGCCGTGGTGATGCCCAGAAAGATGACGACTGAACGGGGAAACTGCTCGCGAATCAACTGTGCCAGGTTTTTGCCTGTAGCGATGCCGAGCTTGGCCGATGAAATTTGTAGAAAGATAGCGATGATATTGCTGACAAGGATGACCCAGAGTAACTCATAGCCGAAGCCTGCTCCTGCCGCCAGATTCGTACCCCAATTGCCAGGGTCCATATAACCCACACTAACGAGAAAGCCAGGTCCCAAGGCACCAAAGATTTCGCGCATGCCAAGGCCCCAGCGATTGTTGCGTAAACCCTTCCACTTATTGAGTAAGCGTATGCCCCAAGGTAGGTCGTATCCCACTTTTTTTCTCGATTCAGTTAACAACGCCATTCTGGTACTCCAATCAGTTTTCATGGTTATGTTATTTATTTACTGGTTATATTCGTCAGTTCCGCTGGTTCTGGGGAGGTTACCATGATCTGCTCCGCCAGTTCTGCTCCCAGCATGTGTTCTATCTGGCGCGGTATTTCGCCCACTAGGATACGCATAGGACCACCAAAGGGTGCGCGTTCAAGCATCTGCACGTGCGTGTCTGGATATAGACCAAGTTGCCCAAGGTAACAGAGCTTTTCGGAGCCCTGGTCGTTGATACGTAGTATCAATGCAGATTGCCCAACCTGTAGTTGGGCAAGCGAGCACCCTTTGCGTGCGGCAATGATACCGTCTTTGCTTGGAATAGGATCGCCATGTGGATCAACTGTTGGGTGCCCTAAAAGGGCATCTAATTTATCCTCAAATTCTTCGGAGATAACATGCTCCAGTTTATCGGCCTCGTCATGCACTTTATCCCAACTGTAGCCTAGTTCGCGTGCCAGGTAGAGTTCGAGTAAGCGATGATGGCGAATAACTTCCATGGCTCTATGCTCACCTAAAGGTGTGAGGTGTACTCCGCGATAGGGGGTATGCTCTACCCAGCCAGCCTCGGCGAAATCTTTGAAGAGCATAGTAACTGTGGCATCGCTGACTCCCAGTTGCTCGCGGACGGCTGATGTCGAGATCTTCTGCCCACGCTCCTGCATGGCAAAGATAACTTTTAAGCAATCGCTAATGCGGGGTGTAAGTTCCTGGATCGACTTATGCATGATTTTATCCTCTCAAAAGTATTT
>DMFQ01000385.1:1096-4259 GCA_003450555.1 Ktedonobacter sp. | reverse complement strand
TTCTTCTCATAAGTCATGCCCCTATTTGAAATGGCGCCTAATGCATATCTCTATGATGGTATGCATCATTTTCTCCTCTCATCATGTCACAAGCATTGTGGGCAAGAAGTACATCTGAAATACAGCAGCAAAGGAAATGAACCTTATGGCAAGTCAAAGTCAACTTGATCTTCTTTCGTCAGGCAATACTCTTTGGAATAAGTGGCGGCGAGAATATCCTGATGTACGGGCTTTAGAGCCAGACCTTCACGGAGCTGACCTCCATGGAGCCGACTTACGTGGTGCTGATTTCCACGGAGCTGATCTAACTGAAGCCAACCTGCAAGGTGCGGATTTGCGCGATGCTGATTTGCATGAAGCAGACCTGCGGTAATGCCAATCTGAGAAGCGCCAATCTGAGCGGCGCCAATCTCACGCTGGCGCGCCTACATTGGGCAGACTTACGTGGCGCCAACCTTTGCAATACAAACCTGCAAGAGGCTGACCTCACCAAAGCAGATCTGCGCGATGCAGACCTGAATGGTGCAAATCTCGACAAAGCCGATGTACGTGGATCTATACGTACTGAAGCAAGGGCGTAATTTCTTCATGGTCTCCTTTTCTCGTCAGGCCGCCAGCAAGACTATCAGTGCCACTGAAGCACAGAAAGTAAACAAGCAACAAATGAACAAGCAAGAACCACCTAAGCACGTCGGAGGTACCACGATAATGGCAGACCGATACTATGTCCAACGCCTCACTGAGCAGGTATTTTTGATCCGGGAGCGCATCTCCGCGGACGCAGAGCCAGGATCCGATGACCCCATTGTCCGATCGTTCGACGTCCGCCATGACGCATACGTGTTTGTTGGCAATATGAACGATAAGCAAAGGAAGCTCGATGAAGATCACGGCCAGTGGACGCAGCGGCCCGTCTGATTTTGGGCGTTGATCGTTCATTCCATAGCTCTTTTGCCAGAAACTGCGTTTGAGCAGGAGATTGCTCGAATGGAGGATAGAAATTGACCACAACTGGTCATGGAAGCCAGGCGCAGTCGGGAGAGGATTGAAGAAGTTTCTCGATAGCAGGACATGGGGCGAATTCGCAAGCACATATGTTGGCGAGGATATCGACGAGAACTGGGATGCGCTGTTCAAGACGACTGCCCTTTTTAGAAGAATTGCGCTTGAAGTGGGTGATGCTCTTGGATATAGGTATCCGTATGATCTGGACGAGCGTGTGAGCAGCTACTTGCAAAGTATCAGGAACTTAGAGCTATGACAAGATTCTCAGAGACCTATACTGCAACATCATCCCTCATCAGTTCCAGTTCAGGAAGAGACGCTGGAACCTCGGCAGAAACGGTGAGTATCTGTACCTGCTGCTGTTCTATAGCCTCACGACTTTCGTTCGAGATGCCGTTATCGGTAATCAGGATATCGATAGCATTGAGGGTTGCGAAGCGTGCAAGGAAGGCTCTGCCAACCTTGCTACTATCCATACATAAAATAGTTTGACGCGCGGAGCTTATTAGTGCCTGCTTGACTTCTGCGTCGGGGAGATTATTGCATGATAGACCGTCGGATGGAAGCAACCCACTGGTGCTCAAGAAGAGTTTGTTGATGTACAGCGTATGTAAAGCAGCAATCGCCTGTGGGCCACTAAGACAGTTCGCTTCGTGCTGCAAAACTCCCCCAAGCATAATCAATGAATAGCGCCTATTCTGTGCTACAACGTTGGCAGCGGCTAGAGAATGCGTTACTATCGTTAGCGGGATATTGGGCAAGTTTCGCACGATCTCCAAGGTTGTACTGCCACTGTCAATACCTATAACATCCCTTTCTTCAATAAAGAGTTTCGCGGCCAGTTTCCCAATAGCTTGTTTTTCAGCCAGGTGTTCATGGGTGCGGATATCAAAGTCGGGTTCGCTTTGTTTTGATGCAATGAAGCGTGCCCCTCCATATGTTACCTCTACAATTTGCTTCTCGTGCAGTATATGCAAATCACGTCGAATAGTCATCTGTGATACGTTTAGCAGTTGGCTCATCTCTACAACGGAGCAATAGCCACGCCTCTTGAGCAGCTCAATCAGTTGTGCGTGTCGGTCGCTTGCGGTCTGGCGGCTTTTCTTCATGTAAAAGGGTCCTCTCTGCGGGATGAACCAGGCTCCTATTGTTTTATTGGTATTTTGTAACAAAATAGTATCATATTTTTATCCAATAAAGCAAGAGTATCACAAAAACCCTTGAAAACCAGCACATTATATGTTAGACTTGTGTTTATTGAAACATATATTTGTTCGGCTTCGCACATTTAGCGCACCTTCATAAAGGCGGCCTAATTAAGCTATCTTCCTGGTGGGAGAATTTTCATGCTTCATACTATTCCAAGTAGAAAGGAGCTGGTTTTCTTCAGAGACCCTCGTTGTTGAGACCTTCGCTTACATCCATGTAGTGCTTATGCGACCATTGGACGTTCTATTTTTAACTGCAACGGCTCATCCGACAAGGAGAATTTTGCAATGAAAAGTGCAGCACGAGCAATCGCCATTATGACAAGTATTGCTTTGCTTCTAACAGTGCTGGCGGCTTGCACGCCATCCTCATCATCTTCCACTACGACGCTGACTGTCGCTACCGTCAACAACTCCCAGATGGTGCAGATGGAGCAATTGACGAAGCAAGTCTTTGAAAAGGACCATCCCACTATCAAGGTCAACTTCGTGACCCTGCCTGAAAATGATCTGCGTTCGAAAGTTACCCAGGATGTAGCTACAAATGCGGGGAAATTTGATATTGCCACCATTGGCAGTTACGAGACCCCCATTTGGGCACATAACGGATGGCTCCAGGACCTCTCTCCCTACCTGGCTAAGATGTCGGCGACCGATAAGAGTAATTACAATTACGACGATCTCCTCAAGCCGGTCATGTCAACGCTCTCCTTCCAGGGACATCCTTACGCTCTACCATTCTATGGCGAGAGTAGTATGTTGATGTACAACAAGCAAATTTTCGCGCAACATCACCTGACCATGCCGATGCATCCTACATGGAATCAGGTCGCTCAATTCGCGAAGGAACTCAATGATCCTGCAAATGGTGTGACTGGCATTCTGCTGCGAGGTCAATCTGGTTGGGGCATGAACATGGCTCCGCTCGACACGATTATTAATACCTATGG
>DMFQ01000385.1:0-1033 GCA_003450555.1 Ktedonobacter sp. | reverse complement strand
ACACGATTATTAATACCTATGGTGGCCGCTGGTTCGACTTAAATTGGAAACCACAGCTCTCCACCTCTGCGGTGCAACAAGCGGTGACGTTCTATGCCACCCTCTTGCAGAAGTATGGTGAGCCAGGCGCCTCAACCTCTGGCTGGCAAGAGTGTGTAAACCTGATGACTCAGGGCAAGGGTGCGATGTTCTATGACGCTACCTCGTTTGGTGGCGTACTGGAAACGCCAGCGACTTCCAAGATCGCCGGTAATGTCGGGTATGTATATGCTCCGACAGCAGTGACCGCGAATGGCAGCCATTGGTTGTGGGCATGGTCACTTGGTCTCGTCAACTCTAGTCACAACAAAGATGCTGCCTTCCAGTTTCTCACCTGGGCTACCAGTTCGCAGTATCTGACCCTGGCAGGCAAAACCTTCGGCTGGGCCAACGTGCCACCGGGTACACGTGCTTCGATTTACCAGAACCCTGACTATCAAAAGGCAGCTCCTTTCGCTCAGGTTACGCTTGACTCGATCAATACTGCGACTCCCGATCAGCCGACGCTCGATCCCGTTCCCTATCATGGCGTTCAATATGTCGGTATTCCACAGTTTGAATCGGTTGGGCAGCAAGTGAGCGAGCTTATGTCGGCAGTGGTTGCCGGAAAAATGACGGTTAGCCAGGCTCTCCAGCAGTCTGATCAACTCCTGTCATCTCAGGTCAATAAGAACAACACTGCCGGGTACTAGCACTGTGTTCTAAAGCACGAGGGACCCGCTTCGGTGAGAGGAGGCGGTCCCTCTCTCGCTCTTCACTCCAATTGCATCAGAGGTGGTTCGCTGAACGTTAAATGAAGAAAGGTTATGTTATGAGTCAGGCAAATCAGGCGGTTCAGATGCCCATGCTCCCTGACATGCAAAAGCGCGCAGTTCCTCTAGCACTGCCGCGCGAGGGGAGAACATGGTTGCATCTTCCAGCGCTCGTATTTATGATCGTGTTAACACAGATTCCCTTTCTGCTCGCAGTGTGGTTTAGCTTGCATTCCTGGAAT
>DMFQ01000241.1:5921-6305 GCA_003450555.1 Ktedonobacter sp. | reverse complement strand
AAAAAAGAAGAGGGATGAGAACAACTCATCCCTCTTCTTAACCTGATCTCGCCTCTACAAAATCTCTATCTTTCCCTCGGATCACGGTTCCATCTTCCTGAATCGAAAAGACCCTGGCATAGGGCGCTTCAGGATAGAGCCGGTGTGAGAAAATAATATAGTAGAGCTGATTGCGCCTGGCCCATTCAATATCACGCGGTGAAGGATAGGCCTCACTTTTGGGATGCGAATGATAGTAGGAAAACATTTCACCATCAAACTCATCGATATCAAAAGAAATATGCAATAATACTTCTGGTTCGATCTCGGAAAAATCATCAGGGTGCTCAGCAGCATTGGCTGTCGGGTAGTTCTTGACTACCCGACCATCCTTGCTTGCCAATA
>DMFQ01000241.1:5176-5754 GCA_003450555.1 Ktedonobacter sp. | reverse complement strand
GTCCACAAGTCCTCGCTCAGGTACTTCCACCCACCGTCTGCGAGGATGACCACGATCTTCCCTCGCTCCAAACTTGCCGCTACACGCAATGCTGCATGCAGGGCGGCTCCACAGGAAGGGCCTGCGAAGATACCTTCTTGATCCTTGAGCTGGCGCGTCCGCCGCACAGCATCTCCGCTCATTACGAGTATTTTTGCATCAAGCAGAGACTGGTCCAACACTGGCGGTACAAAACCATCCTCGAGATTGCGCAATCCCTGCACACCTTCGCCCTGTAGGGGTTCTGCTGCAACTATTCTAATAGCAGGATTATATTCTTTCAGACGGCGCGCGTTTCCGGTAATCGTACCTCCTGTGCCAAGACCAGCAACGAATACATCCAGGTCAGGCAGATCATCAATGATTTCTTGCGCTGTTCCTTCGTAATGGGCGCGGGGATTGGCCTCGTTCCCATATTGGTAGAGCATAAAGTAACGTTCATCGCTCTGAGCCAGTTCTTTAGCCAATCTCACAGCACCATTGCTACCCTGTTTTCCATCAGAGTAAATGATATGTGCGCCATATAATTCGAGCATCTG
>DMFQ01000241.1:0-4965 GCA_003450555.1 Ktedonobacter sp. | reverse complement strand
TAGAATAGAGTCAGTGGTAAGCTTTCCACTTGCCTCTGCCTCCTCGATCATCTTTTTAGCAATGCGGTCTTTGATACTGCCAGAGGGATTAGCTCCCTCCAATTTGGCGAAAATGTGTACATCCGGACGCGGACTGAAACTCTTGAGTTCTACCAGCGGCGTATTGCCAATGGTATCTAATATGCTGCTATAGCGCATAGATCTACTCCTGGTCTAACGACCACCTGCCATCGCCGGTAATAGGATCACCGTATCGTTTGGCCCCACTTGTGTCTCCAGCCCCTGTAAAAAGCGGACATCCTGGTCATTGACGTACACGTTGATGAAGCGGCTCAGGCTCTCCTCTGGTTGAATCTGCTCTTTCAGGGCAGGATAACGACTATAAAGATCAGACAGTACTTCAGAAAGATTACTGCCCTGAGCATTGACCTGTTTTGAGCCGCCGATAGAGGGTCGTAAAACAGGCGCCAGACGAACTGTTGCCATGATCTATCTCCTTCACTAAGCGCTATCAAAAGCGCTTCGTATGTTCAATTGCTATAAGGCGCAGACATCTGCGTAGGTTGGCAAGTTCTCCAGGTGTGCGTTCTCACCGCACGCTGCGCAATTTGGATCCCGGAAGAGTCGCAATTCATTAAATTCACCAACGAGGGCATCATAGGTCATCAATCGGCCAACCAGCGGATCACCTATACCCAGCAGTAACTTGATCGTCTCAGTCGCCTGCAGCAAACCAATAATTCCAGGAAGGACGCCCAGTACACCTGCCTCAGCACAGCTTGGCGCCAGCGCCATTGGAGGTGGTTCTGGATAGAGACAGCGATAGCACGGGCCTTCGTATGGCTTAAAGACGGTCAATTGACCCTCAAAACGGAAGACGCTCCCATGCACAACAGGCTTATTAGCCTTCAACGCTGCATCGTTGAGCAGATAGCGCGTGGGGAAATTGTCTGTGCCATCAACAATAACATCATAATCAGCGATGATATGTGCTACATTGGTTTCATCAAGACGTTCAATATAGGTGATAACCTTCACATCGGGGTTGAGCGCCTCGATTGTCTCACGAGCCGACTCTGCCTTGTATTGGCCAATGCGTTTTGTATTATGTAAAATCTGTCGTTGCAGATTGCTCTCGTCTACCACGTCCGCATCGATAATACCGATAGTGCCAACTCCTGCTGCTGCCAGGTAGTAACCTGCCGGAGAACCAAGGCCGCCTGCACCGATCAATAGAACACGTGAATCAAGCAGCTTGAATTGACCTGCCTCGCCCACTTCAGGTACGAGCAGATGCCTGCTATAGCGCTTGGCCTGCGCCTCACTCATGGTACGTGGTTGTACAAATGGAAAGCCGTTGCCCTTCCATGCGCCAAAACCACCTGTCATCGAGATAACGTTTTTATAACCCATTTGCTGCAATGTCGTTCCAGCCATTAAAGACCGTACTCCGCCAGCACAATAGAGCACTACGGTTTTTTCTTTATCGGGAACTGCCTCTTCTACCTGCAATTCAAGATAGCCGCGAGGAACGTGCAAAGCTCCCGGAATATGTCCTTCATTCCATTCATGCTTCTCGCGCACATCTACAAGAACGATCTCCTGCTTTTCACGTCCAGCCTCGTGTTGCTTTGCCAGGGCCTCGTTCACTTTTGGCGTGGTCCACTCTGGCACCTGCCGACGCGCTTGTCGCATGATCTCACGGGATGCCTCACCCATCTTCTCTTACCTTTCGTATAGAAATATTCTTGACAATGTTAATCAATTTAATTTCTATAGCTACTAACAAAAGATTACCATGTCCTTTTTTTGTTTGTCAAGGGAATGTCAGCAATACGCTTGTTCTGTAGCTATCGTCCTTTTGCAGAAATATCTAATAATACCAACATGTTGCTACGTCAAAATATTCCAATAGCTGCGGTACGGGGATTGCATTTTCCTCTCTTGGCTGCTATTCTGATAGAGCAATCTCAGCACATATGCCAGACACTCAGGAGATCACTGTCATGACCGATACAGCCGATATCCTCATCATTGGTGGGGGAGTTATGGGTACCAGCATCGCCTATCATCTCGTCAGGCAGGCAGGCGTTCGCGTTGAAGTATTGGAGCGCCAATCCATTTGCAGCGGTACCCACTGGCCGCTCAGGAGCTATCATCAGGCAGCACTATTCCAATGATTTCACCGTTCGCATGGCAAAGGAAAGCCTTTCTGTCTACCAGCACTTCAATGATATCGTTGGTGGGGATTGTGGTTTCATCACCACGGGCATGATCGTCATGACGAATGAACAAGGAGCAGATGCTTTACGCGAAAATGTGAAAATGCAGCAAGCGCAAGGCGTTCATACCCATCTTCTTAACGGCAGCGAGGTAGGTCAGGCGGCACAAGAATATAACGGCGAGGGGGTAGCATTGGCGTGTTATGAACCCGATGCTGGTGTTGCTGATCCCATGGCAACGACTCACTGCTTTGCTCAGCGCGCTCGCGATTTTGGCTCAATCATCCGTGAAGGCGTTGTTGTTTCCCATATCTTGCATGAGAACAGCAGAGTAACCGGTGTGCGCACACTAGACGGCGATATACATGCTCCCACCGTTGTCATTGCCGCGAATGTATGGAGCGGACGACTGGCTCAAACTGCCGGTGTCACGCTACCGCTCACACCAACTCGTCATCCCATGCTCTCCTTGCGCCGCCCCAATGATTTTGGCGGTCGCCACGGCATTCATGCCGTAGGGCTTGATATCACGCGTCAGATTTATTTGCGTCCAGACCTCGGCGGTGTGACGCTCGTAGGTTCAACTGCGGATGTGCTCGCAGCAAGTGACCCCGATCATTATGCCCAGGGAATTTCCGAGGAGGAGATCACATTTTTTCGAGCTAACGCGGCGGGCAGTATACCCGCTCTTGCTCGTGCTGTCCCACGTGGAGGATGGGCTGGCATCTACGATGATACTCCAGATTACCATCCCATTCTTGATCGACTTGAGCCATATGCCGGTCTCTACTGCGCTGTAGGATTCAGCGGTCACGGTTTCAAACTTTCGCCGCAGATTGGACAATGGATGTCCACGTTTATCTTGACAGGCAGTAAACCCCTTGATATGCAGCATTTTGCCTATGACCGCTTCGCGCAGGGCCAGCAGATTCAACCCCGCTACCCATCAGGTGTATTAGGGTAATGGTCATTGCAATGGAACCAGGTCAGGATCTGTAATTCCCTGAGAGGTTCGGGTTTTGTAATGCACCCTCCCTGAAGCTGCAAGACAAGGCAACATGCAAAACTCGAACTATTGTTATAAAACTAGATTCACAGAAGAACTCGCGTGCTACAACCAAATTTGCTATAGTAGCACCCATATCACACCCTCAGGTTGGCGGCGTTCCAGTGACACTATAAACTTCGATAGTCCAAATGGCCACGGGGCCTTTAGGATGCCCTGCTCTCTTCCTCATCGATTATTGGGAGTAGGCGCGTTTTCCGCTCTTTGGGCCGTTCAAGAGTAAGTAACCAGAGCGAGACATATGTCGGTTGCATTGTCTCCTGAACCACCTCCACCAACTGCTCACTTACCTGGTTCTGTGAAAGTTGGGCAAACCTTCTTAGCTTTGAGGAGTCCATGTGTCGACCAAAATCCCGCAGGGGTGCTCTGGTCGGCACATGAGGCTATTGTTGTTCAATCAAACCATCTGCAATCAGATGTGACAGGGCTTTTTGAGCGTTATGTGGTGTAGCAACACGATACGCTACGCCACGCATATGTTGGACAACAGGCTCCAGGTAGGGTTTCAATTTAGCATTGAAGTGATATTGATTAGACAGAACAAAGGATGCCGTCTCAACTAACCACGGAGTCATTTCAGTCGTAGTGAGCAACTGTAACACGGGCCCTACACTTTTTTTGCCAAAATGTACCAATCCTTTAGCAGCCATCCAGGCAACCGAGTGATCAGTATCACAAAGCCCTTTGACCAGCACAGTTAATGCCCGGCTATCGCCAATCTCGCCCAATGCGCGCATGCAATTCCAGCGCATCCAGGCCGAACTGCTGCTACTCGCCTCCAGGAGGGCTGGTACCGCCAAATGCCTCAGGCTCACAAGAGAAGTAAAAATTTGGCTGCCCAGCTGCTCATCTGCACCGCGCAGAGCGCTGACCAATGCCGGTACTGCCGCCGGGTCGCCCACGCTTCCCAAAGCCTTGGCAGCCTGCAATCTGACGGTCGCTACGGGATCGCGCAATGCCGTTATCAGTTCAGATGTAGCAGCGGGGCTGCCAAAGATGCCGAGAATATGCGCAGCCGTTTCACGCACCATTGGCCTCTTATCGTGCATTGCGGTAAGTAAGATGCGTTCAGCACGCGCCGGGTCTACACCTGCTCCCGGTAGAAAGAGCGTTCTGAGACGGGTCCTGGCATAAGCAGAACGCAATGGAGGAGGAACGACGAAAGGTTTGCCCGCCCACGTTCGCAAAGCTATAAATTCCAGCAGGTGCCGTGCCAGGCGATCATCATCGAGCGAGGAAACGGCGATCACAGCTCGTGGATCGTTTTCCATGATCCAGTACAAAAGTCGCCAGGCTGCACCGCGCCGTCCTGCTGCTGCCTCCTGAGCTAGTACCTGCGGCGGCGTTATGCCAATAGGAGGAGTAACATCGTTGTCGCTTTGCTCAAGCGGCGCGCTATCGCGCCTTGTCGACATCTCAGTTTGAGAAGAATCATAAGGCATCATCACATTCATGCTTCCTAGGTCAGAGATTACGCCCGTGGAAGAATTAGTTTATCCCTTTTGACGTAGTCAGTGGCCGTTATTGTTTTAGAAGGACAACAACTACGGACACGAAATACAAAGTCGATGTGATGCGGAAGTCCTGCTACAAGTATATCATAATTAAATGTATCTTCGTCGTTGTGTGGCTATAGAAAATTGTAGGAGCAATAATCCCTATGGAAAGGCGTAGGAA
>DMFQ01000413.1:8514-9270 GCA_003450555.1 Ktedonobacter sp. | reverse complement strand
GTCACAGCGTCCTGCTCGGTGGTATGCACATACTGGCTCGCTTTACTGATACTGATGTTTGCCTGCACAACCATGAAACCATCCTGCTTCGCGAACGTATCGATTGAGCCACTAATAGCCATGCTCAACGAGCCATGCTTCGGCGGCAGGATTGGCAAAGTATATTTCCAGGTCACGAGACTGAATATCTTTGATCGCCCCTTTAACGATATTTGTGATCTGTTTGACTGACGCGTGGCGCACCCGGTCAAGCAGCATTTTACCTAGTGTCGAGGTGAAGGCTTTACGTCCAGCATGCGTATAGTTCCCACTGATTTGCTTCTCACGCGCGATGGCCGAGAAATCTTGTTGATAATAGTGGAGTCGCTCCTCTAGATTCTGCGAGGTAATCGTCTCGTTATACCCTGGCACTTTGATCGGGCCGATAACGTCGAGAATATGACCAATCAGCTTGGGGGTGAATGCTATGTCGCCATCGACCGGACCGCCCCCCTCGTCCTGGTAGAGCTGCATTGTCATGCGGGCAGTGGTTGGGAAATCGCCTGACAGGTTCGAGTCGCGCACGCCCCAGTTCCCGAAGTTCATCCAGCTGTATCCCGGTGGGGCAGTGCGTCCAATTGCTGTGCCATTTTCAGCATAGTCGATCAGCGTGACATCGGTGAGAGTAAAGGGAGACATGCGCCCATCCTGGATCTGCAAGATACCATACTGTCCCGTGAAACCGCCGCCAGGTCGCAACTCCGCGCTGTCCATCGT
>DMFQ01000413.1:7900-8358 GCA_003450555.1 Ktedonobacter sp. | reverse complement strand
GCCTGGACTATCGTATCGTGCGCCTGTGGTAATAAAGCCATCACAGATGCCAGTTGCTTTTTCTGGCTATCACTAATGGGAATATCTTTGATCGATACCTGGCTCATCTGCTGTTGTATATCATTAATATAGTAGAGAGCATGTACCATTGAGCCATCGATAGCAGCGATATCCGCGGTACTAATGACCGGCTTAGTAGATCCACTTGAGAGAGGTGAACCGTGAATGATGTTCGCGCCGATCAAGGCAACGCCTGTCAATTCGTTTCCCATGCGCGACACATCCAGCGCGACCTGCACCAGTCTTTGCGCCAAGCCCAGTTTATTTGAGTACTGCGGCGCGAATTGGGTGATAGCAGCCTGGACATCGGTACGATCCACCAGTTGCTGTAACTGATCAAAGTCGTCTTGTGCTGCTTTGAACTCAACCTGTGCCTGCTCTAAATTTTTCACATTGAG
>DMFQ01000413.1:6170-7683 GCA_003450555.1 Ktedonobacter sp. | reverse complement strand
GGCCGCAAGGATCGTGAGGCTGACAATTCGGAGCAAGCGCTGCTTTTTCGTATGGCCGTGCTCGTCGCGTATCCAGCGCCTACGCACCAGGCGTCGCTGTAATACTGCCCTCTTGCCATGCAAATCACCCCGACTCAGGTGAACCGACGGTATGAAAGGTATAAGAGGGGCGGAACCAGGGGAGAGAGGTAGTGTCTTTTCCGCTGCTGCGCCATTGAATAGCGAAATAGCTCTACTGTTCTCTTCCTTTTCTTCGACTAATATCCTCTCTACCTCGGCGAGCGCCTCTTGTGCGTCGGCAGGCACGGTAATGTGCTTATCGTTTTCGCTGCCGTCAAGATGTTCTGGCCCTGCAACTTTCTCCACCTCAGGCTTCACCACATCTGCTGCCTGGTCTATTGCGGGGGCTACGAGAGCTGCGAGAGCTGCGGGAGCTGCCTCCTCGACATTGGCAACGCGTTCTGCCTCACGCGTTTCCTCTTTTTCACCCGCGGGAGACTGTTCTAGCTCTGGGAAGGGCTGCTTCCTCGATATTGGAGTCTTGCTCTGGCTCTAAAGAAGTAACCTCCTCGTCAACCGCAAGGGGCTCTAATGTGACGGTGGGTTCATCTAATTCAATGGGCGCCTCTGCTTCCGCTTCCGGTGCTGTCAAGGGTTCCAACGTGGCAGTGGGTTCATCTAATTCAATGGGCGCCTCTGCTTCTGCCTGAGCAGCCAGGGGTTCTAATTTTACAGTGGGCGCATCGAATTCAGCATCCGGATCTTCTGTAGCAGCGGCAAGCGGTGTTTCAGGAACATCTGCATCGCTGACGGTACTTTCGGTTGATTGAAGGGAGCTTTTAATAGCCAGCCGTTGCGCTGTATCATAGTCTTTGTCTTCGATCTCTGCTTCCCCGGCGGACGAAGCAGGCTCTACTTCCTTTGTAGAGGAAAGGCTTGTAGCGTCCGCGCCCTGCGTAGTGTGATCGAGGTTCTGCTGATCTTCTCCTGCTGTTATAGGGCGTAGAGTTTCCTCTTTAGGAGCAGGATGAGCAGCGTAATCTTTTACATCTACACCTGGGATCAATGCTCGGAATCCCCATAGATCCCCATCTTCAGCCTGCATCAAGCATTTTTCGACAAGCTGCAAGAAATACCTTTCAGAAATGTGAGCTCGCTGCGTAATTTCTGCGATGGTGGCATTGCTTGTAAAGTAATCTTCAATAGCAGATTTACGTTTATAGTAATTTTTCTTTGCTCGTGTACTTAATGATCTGCTATCTCCCTTAGGCCATGAAGAAATATCGCGCATTCGGTCAACGAATTTCGGAGAATTTTCCACTCGTGCTCCTGGCAAGGTGCACCTCCGCATTTTCATATATATACATCATGTAATGGAATGATACTTTGTTTAGAACGAGAACGATATGTTCCACTGCTAGAGGTTGTCAGATACTAGCCTTTTCTGTTTGTAATCTACTCTCTGGTCGAAGTCAAGTAAACTATAACATACTTCGGGATTTTTCTGAAGCAT
>DMFQ01000413.1:1412-5962 GCA_003450555.1 Ktedonobacter sp. | reverse complement strand
CGGTTCTCCTCACGTACCTGGTCAAGGTCTTTTCGCAGTAACTGCAATTGTTCCTCGGATTTATCACCTGTGCGCAGCGTTTGCGCGGCCAGGCGCATATCACGCTGTGCCCGCGTCTCAGTCTCATGACTTGCGACTCGCTCCAGGACACCAATAGCGCGTTTTTCACCTAGCGACATGAGAGCAAGGGACGAGACGGCGCGAACAGGTTCCCAGGAGTCGTGCTCCACCGCCTGACAAAGTGCCGTCACAGCGCGTTGGCGCGCCTCTTCGCTGTAGAGATGCCGGTTTCCGCCCACGGTCATCATGCCTGCGGACGCGGCCAAACGGAGCGTGACAGGACGCTTGCTATCGTCGAGATAGGCAGCGAGAATATCAACGGCGCGGTCGTCACCCGATGCTGCTATGCCGTTGAAGATGCCGCGCTGCACGGAATGGCTCCACGATGGGCGATCGATAAACTTCTCCAGTTGATCGACACAGCTCGCGGTACGGGTCTTCCCCAGTGCATGCGCAGCCGCACCTTCAACGCGGTAGCTGATATCACCGCGCTCCAGCAAAGCTTTTAGGGCTTGTGCGGAACGTTCCGCAAGCTCTGCTTGTTGTGGCACCTGGAAATTCCCCAGGGTGTTGGCAATAGCGGTACGTACGCGGGAGAACTCCGGGGTGGTAAGCTCTTCCAGCCCCTGCAAGAGGATAGATTGCGCCCGTTCGGTTCCGATAACGCCTAACGCCTCGGCTGCTGCTACGCGCACGCCCCAGAAGGCATCGTTGAAGAGGGCTGTTTTGAGCGCTGCTACGCTTTCAGTGCTGCCATCTTCTCCCAGCGCCTCGGCTGCTTCGACACGGCCCAACACGTCGGGATCGTGCGCGAGTTGGTAGCGCATCATCTTTGTGGAGCGCTCGAATTTGAGCGTCTTGAGCAGCCAGCCTTCCGGGTCAAAGCGCACCATCACAGGTTCGCGTTCCAATGGAATATAGAAGCTCTGCTCCACCTGTCCGTCTTCGCCCACTATGACGCGCATGGCTTGTGTGCGCGTCTCTACCGTGTGTTCGTCTTTAGCCACCTCGTCCGAGGTAGGAATGGTGAAGGTCAGGTCGATTGGCGTGACAAAACAGGGAGTGAGATCATTGACCTGCTGCGTCTGTTTAATCTTCAACCTTGCTATGCTGTGCTCGCCGTCCCATGAATAGTTTACCTCAAACGCCGGGTAGCCTCCCTGGTATACCCACTGCTGGAAGAACTGTGCCAGACTGTGCCCGGTCACCTCTTCAAAAGTGCGCTCCAGGTCAGCCGTAATCACCTCGCGCTCGCGGAAGCGTTCGAGGTATGCTTTGACGGCACGCCTGAACGTCGCGTCACCGAGTTGATGACGCAGCATATGCAGAACCCAGGCGCCTTTGTTATACATATGTCCATCGAACAACTCGAAGCCGTCAGTGTGGTAGACATTGTAAACGATCGGACGGCGATACTGCCCATCTTCACCGAGGTAGTCATTTTTGAGATCGAGCATCGATTGTTTAAAGTAGTCCGGGCCAAGGTCGTGCCCGCTCCAAAGTTCCTCAAAGTACGTGGCAAAGCCTTCGTTCAACCAGCCGTTGGGCCAGTCGCGGCATGTCACAAGGTCGCCGAACCACTGATGAGCCAGTTCGTGCGCCACGACTGGCACCAGGTCGAAATCCAGCGCAGCCCGCTCATCCATCAGCAGCATAAAGCTATGAGTGGTCGCGGTGGTATGCTCCATAGCACCGGTATAAATCTCGACGACCGTCTGCGCGTACTTATCATAGGGATAATCGACGCCGGTATATTCCGCGAAGAAGCGCATCATCTCGGGCGTTTTGCCCATGTAGTAGCGCGCATCGTCTTTGCGGTCGGGGCGCACATAGTAGTTGACCGGTTTCCCGTTGTAGGAATCCTCGACGACCGCGAAGTCGCTCACTACCAGCGAGATCAGGTACGCGGCATGTGGTATATCATGGCGCCAGTGATGCGTTTTTGTTGCGCCATGATCGGTGACGCCGATCAAGTTGCCATTTGCAACGGTCTGGAAATGGGCGGGGACTGTAACAATGATCTCTGTTGTGGCGCGATCATTGGGCGCGTCATGGCAAGGGAACCAGTAGCTGTGGTAGCGCGGCTGCCCGAATGTCCAGGCCTGTACCGGGCGTGTTGGATCCTCCGGCGCTGGCTTGATGAAATGCAGGCCAGTGCGCGGCTTCGCGTGGTACTGGACAGCAACGGTGAACTCTTCACCATGCTGGTAGGGGCGATCGAGTGTTACTGTGAGCTTCTTGCCATCATTGCTGAAGGCTAACTCTTTGCCGTCGGCAAGGGTGATACGCTCGACTTGCAGATCGATGGCATCAAACGAGATGCTTTTGACCTCTTCATAGAGGGCAGCAAAGGTGGTACTAACTGTGCCACTGACGGTTTCTTGCTCAAAATCAAGCGTAATGACCAGTTTGACATGTTTCACGTCGGCTGGACGATCGGGGGCATACTGCACACGATCACCGGTAAGCTCAAATGAACGGGCTTTGGGCGTTGGAGCCGTCGCTCGATCTTGCAAGAAAAGCAAACTATAGCGATCATCGAGCATGAGTGCTTGCGCGCGATTACAACCTTCCAAGATATCCTCCTCTGTGTTCTAAACAGAACATTCTAACTCTTTCTTTGGTTTCAACGTACATGTTATGCTATGGTATAGCTAATGAAAGGGACTGGTTCTTCCATGCAAGATAAGACACCGCGCATAAATAGATTTTCGCAAATGGTACGATTTTTCAGGGTATCGAGGCTGCTCCTCTGGACTATATGGGTCATATACCGCGAGCGGCGGCGAGTGATCCGTGCTCGCGAACGTGGTAACTACGACGTTCATCCGAATATCGAAGTGTTGGTCCAGGTGCTCGTCGCTTTTCGCCTCACCGCTGTTAAACTTGGCGTGCTTATGATTAAGCTGGGACAATTCCTAAGCTCGCGTGCCGACCTACTGCCAGAACAGGCGCTGGCCGCGCTCAGTTCACTGCAAGACGAGGTGCCGCCCGCGCCGTTTAGCCATGTCGTCTCAGTGATCGAGGCAGAATTGGGTAAACCGGTTGAGCAAATTTTTAGCGTATTAGAGCGTAAATGTACCGCCGCAGCCTCGCTCGGCCAGGTGCATAAAGCTATCCTCGCCTCTAGCGGCGAAGAGGTTGCCGTCAAAATCCAGCGGCCAAATATCGATCAACTTGTCAGCATGGATTTGAGCACGCTCAAATTTGTTATCTGGGTGATTAACCGCTTCGTCGATACTGGCGAATTTATCGACCTCATGGGCGTCTACCGCGAATTCAAACGCACCGTCTATGAAGAAATTGATTACATCACCGAAGCAGCTAATGCCATACGCTTCAGGGAAATGTTCAAGGATGATTCGAGCATTTACATCCCACGTGTGTATGAAGATTATACAACACGTCATCTTGTTGTGCTAGAGTGGATTGATGGCATCAAGATTAACGATTATGCAGCTATCGAGGCGGCGGGCGTAAGCCGCCTTGAAGTAGCGAAGCGCACCGTCAAAACCTACTTCTACCAATTCTTTACCGAGGGCTTTTTCCATGCAGACCCCCATCCTGGCAACATCTTTGTGCTGCCGGAGGGCAAGGGCGACAAAAAAGTGACTTTGAGCGAAGGACCTGTGATAGCCTTTGTCGATTTCGGCATGGTCGGTTCGCTCACCAAGAATATGAAGAAATCGCTCAAGGACCTCTTCTTAAGTTTCGTGAGCAGGGATTCGCGCGCGCTGGTCAAAGCACTGGGCAAGCTGGGCTTTATCGGCGAGGGGGCGAATATGGTGGCCATTGAACGCGGCATGGCGCTGATGATGGAGCAATATTATGGTATGACGCTGGGGGAGGCTCGTGGCCTGGAAATTCCCGACGTGGCTCAAGATGTAGAGAACTTGCTCTATGGGCAGCCGTTCCAGATACCGGCGCAATTTGCCTTCACAGGCCGGGCCATTGGCACGCTGGTTGGCGTTGCGACGGGCCTGTCGCCAGAATTTAACTTTGTGGAGGTTGCCACGCCCTATGCGCGCAAGTTCCTGGGGCTAGACGCCGAAGGAACAGGGCAGACCTTGCAGGATATCTTCAACCAACTGTTGGAGACGGGCCGCGTTCTGCTGACGCTGCCCCGTTCATTGGAACAGGTTATCACGAAACTTGAAACGGGGCAGATAGAGGTAAAGCTCAGTGACAACGCGCGCAACGGCAGGTCGCGCCGTCGCGGACGTGGGCGGGGCGCCAGGAGCAGTGACAGGGAAAGCGGCGGTATGGGCGGCGCCTCCTGGGTGCTGTTGTTTGGCGCGGAGATGGTTGGTGGAGTCGTCCTGACGATGGCGCACCAGGCAGTCCCAGGCTGGTTTTGCCTGGGGCTGGCAGGGATAACGGCGCTGGCCCTGTTGGTGAAAAGGTAGGTGGATGAGCCTAAGCTGTTGGCTGCACCAACGCCCATGCATCTTCTCCCAACCTTTCCACCAATCCTTCGCGTTCCAATTTCA
>DMFQ01000413.1:0-1225 GCA_003450555.1 Ktedonobacter sp. | reverse complement strand
ACCTGTTGTTCGCGCTGCATACGGTGCGCAATATACTCGTCCAATTTCGCCTTCGGGTCGGTAATGGTAGGCCCATGAGAAGGAACTATCTCGGCTATCTCCATCTCCCGCAGGCGCGTGAGCGTGTCGAGATAGACCTGCATATCACCCTCGGGCGGGTTGATGACCACGGTGCCGACACCCGCGACGATATCACCGGCAAAAAGCGTGCCCTGCCCCTCTAAAAGAAAGCAGAGGTGGTCAAAGCGATGGCCGGGAGTATGAATGGCCCGCAGCGTGTCATCACCGGCGGGAAAGGTTGTGCCGTCAGCAATCTCCTCGTCGGCCATGGGCACACCTTCCCGGCTGAAAGCATATATTGAGACCCCAAGACGCTTTTTCAGGGCAAGCGCCCCGCCAATGTGGTCAGGATGCCCATGGGTGATGAGGATGCGACGAATGCCGCCCCGCTGCGCGCCCTCTTCTACCAGTGTGTCGAGATACGTAGTATCGTCAACCGCAGGGTCGATCACCGAGGCCCCCTCGACGCCGTTACCAAGGACAATGGTATTGGTGCCTGGCCCCGACATCATCGAAGGGTTGGGCGCCAGAATGATGGTATAAGGGATTTGCATCTCACAAGTTTCCTTTTCCTACGAACGTGTCATATGATCAGGCACGTCCCATTTATTAGCGGCATCGTCGGGGAGATAGACGCGCGTGCCCTCGGCTCCCTGTTCCAGGATAGGGACGCGGGTAACAACGTGTTGCATAGCGCTAGCTTCCAGGGCCTCTTTGACGCTGTGGAAGACCGCCAGCTCGCGCAGTTGGTGAATGGTGGCGAAGACGAGCGGAAATTCGTTGCGCTCTGAACGCGCCAGGGCCTCCGCAGGTGAAATCCAGATGCCATCGCTGGTCTCCAGGCGATCATGTGCTGCCTGTTGTTCAGCGGGTGCGGTGGTGATAAAGAAGTGGGTATCGAAGCGCTTTGGCATGCCCTCTGGTGTAATCCAGTGGGCGAAGTACCCGAGGAGGTCGGTCGCCAGCCGCAGGTTTTCGGCATGGGCCATATCTATCAAGGAGCCTTTGCGCTGATTGAATGCCAGACGATAACCGTCAAAACGAGCCATGTCCTCCTCGCCGATTGCCAGTATCTGCTCGCCGCGATAGGCAAGGAGGACACCGGCCTCCTCAAACAGTTCACGGATGGCGGCAGCCCTGGTGCCGCTGCGCAGGATAGTTCGAC
>DMFQ01000343.1:8063-14728 GCA_003450555.1 Ktedonobacter sp. | reverse complement strand
TCGGGTGTGGCCAAGCGGTAAGGCGACGGTCTTTGGAACCGTTATTCCTAGGTTCGAATCCTAGCACCCGAGCCAACTCTATTATCATTGATTACGAGTTTTCGTCTTTTGCTTTTCTCCCTCACTACCAAAAAGGGTTAGTACATCTAGTTATGAATACATATGCGACCGTAGTCCTTGCAGCAGGCAAAGGTACTCGGATGCGTTCAACATTGCCCAAAGTACTTCATCCATTGGTAGGTGTACCGCTCTTAGCACATGTATTGAATGCCGTTGAAGCTATCCCCTCCACTTTTGCATTTGCATCCTTCGTTGCAACGACACATTCCTACCGCCCGCTTGTGGTGCTGGGGCATGAGGCTAGTCAGGTCGAAAACGCTTTCGGGGAGCGTTGTCTCTAC
The DNA here is from genome assembly GCA_003450555.1 of Ktedonobacter sp. GTDB lineage: Bacteria > Chloroflexota > Ktedonobacteria > Ktedonobacterales > Ktedonobacteraceae > UBA11361. The sequence continues at coordinate 14,327 of DMFQ01000343.1, read as the reverse complement.
ACAATTCAGCAAGAACAATTGGGCACTGGGCACGCCCTGCTATCTGCTCGCGATACAGTCGAGAAACTCGAACCTCTTCCTCAGGTAGTCCTGGTTTGCTATGGTGATACCCCTCTTGTTCATAGTGAAATGCTGGCTCGTGTTCTGGTTGAACATCTAGCTCGCCAGGCGACCATAACTTTCCTCACCGCCTATGCGACGTTACCCAGTGATTTTGGCCGCGTCGTGCGAGATGCTGATGGGCGCGTACAGGAAATCGTTGAAGTGAAGCGGGCAACAGAGCAGCAGAAACGTATTGACGAGGTCAATTCTGGGGTGTACTGTTTTGATAGTAGCTGGCTTTGGCCTTCCCTACAATCTCTACCTCGCAACGCCTCGGGCGAATACTACCTCACTGATCTCATTAGTATTGCAGCTTTACAAGGACGCGAAATTGCCACTGTGACAGGAACGCTTGACGAGGCGATTGGTATCAATGATCGCGTGCAGCTCGCTGCCGCCGAGCAAGTGTTACGCCGCCGCATTCTTGAACAATTCATGTATGCTGGTGTGACAATTATCGATCCAGCTATGACATATATTGATGCTGATGTCAGCATTGGCTCCGATACCGTTATCCTTCCAGGCACAATGATTACGGGCAAGACCCGTATTGGGTCGTTCTGTCAAATTGGACCCGGTTCAACCATTGATCAATCAATGATAGGAGATCACTGTATCATACGAAATTCAGCACTGGAAGAAGCCATGCTGGAAGATGGAGTGCACGTAGGTCCCTTTAGCCATTGTCGTCCTGGTGCCCACCTGGCACGTAATGTTCGTATGGGCAACTTCGCTGAAGTGAAAAATTCATACATAGGTGCAGAGACAGATATGCACCACTTTAGCTATCTTGGAGATGCCACGGTTGGTGAACACGTGAATATAGGCGCTGGCACTATTACCTGTAACTATGATGGGGTACGAAAAAATCACACAGATATTGGGGACGGAGCGTTCATTGGAAGTGATACAATGTTAGTTGCACCCGTCAAAGTGGGAGAGAGCGCTCAAACTGGTGCAGGTGCTGTCGTGAATAGAGATGTACCACCTGGATCACTGGTCGTTGGCGTTCCAGCGCGTTTGTTACGCATGCCTCAACCTGTAGATAGCTCCACGAAAGATGGCAGCGAAAAGGAGTAAGGGTTACTATGGATGGCCCTGGCTTAGCAAGTATGGCCGCCGGAATCGATTTTCAAATTCCGCAATTTGATGCTGAAGCGTGGATACAACTCGCGATTCTGTTTATCTCTCTGTTTCTCTGTGCAATAGCTTCAGCGGCTGAAACGTCTTTCACTTCGATCAGCCGTATTAAGCTCAAGAACCTGGTAGAAGAAGGTGATCTACAGGCTATTGAGATTGAAAAACTCCTCTCCAATCCAAACAAATTACTTTCGACGATTCTGATTGTGAATAGTGTCGCGGTGATCGTTGCTTCTAGTATGTCGACGGTGCTGGCACTACGTTTTTCCGCTACCTTTGGTGAGCTTATCTCTACCATCCTCATTTCGTTAGTGGTTTTAATCTTTTGCGAGATTACGCCCAAAACTGCAGCGGTACAGAACCCGTTGCGCTGGGCAAGGGTGTTTGGCAGGTCCGTGCGAGCTACCGCCTGGCTTCTCCAGCCCGTCGTCTTGACCCTCGGGGCTATCACCAATTCCCTTGTACGCCTCATGGGAGGCCAGATGAAGTACCGTGGCCCCTTCGTCACTGAGGAAGAATTGCGTCTGCTGGTAACCGTAGGTGAAGAGGAAGGGGTTCTCGAAGAAGAAGAGACGGAAATGATCCATAGTATCTTCGAGTTTGCTGATACTACGGTCCGTGAAGTAATGATACCGCGCATAGATATGGTGACTTTGGAGAGCGACGCAACCGTTGATGACGCGGTCGATCTTGCTCTACAGGGAGGCTTCTCCCGTATCCCTGTCTACGAGGAGAATATCGATAATATCATCGGGGTCTTATATATTAAGGACATGCTTAAGCACTTGCGAGAAGGCCACAACAGTTACCCTGTGCGTGAGCTCGTGCGTTCAGCATATTTTGTGCCTGAAACGAAGAAACTAGATGATTTGTTGCGAGAGATACAGCAGAAGCATGTGCATATGGTGATCGTTGTCGATGAGTATAGTTCAGTGGCAGGCCTCGTCACTATTGAAGACCTGGTAGAAGAGATAGTGGGAGACATTCAAGACGAGTACGATCGAGAAGAGAAGCTATACGAGCAAGTAAATGAGCATGAATATATCTTCAATGCGAAGATCAGTATCGACGAGTTCAACGAAATAATGGACATGACTTTAGATGATACAGACTACGAAACTCTTCGGCGGATTCTTGTATGCCCAACTCGACAAAATCCCAAATGTGGACGATACTAGCGTTTTCGATAACGTGACCTTTACTGTATTGTCTACTCATGGACGACGTATTACTCAAGTTCGCGTAGAACGGCAAACCGCTGCTACCCAAAACATAGGCGAAGAAGGGCAATCAGGGCCATTCTTGCTCCCTTCACCCATGGAAAAACGTGAGGTAGATGCTCAAAAAGACAGACGCGGGAAAGACAGTGACACTCCTTCAGAAGAACCTTCTCATTACGAGTACAGAGGAGCGTAATGTATGATACCTGATCTTTTAGCTCTACCTCCTGCTGTTCGTATTGTCGAAGTTGGCCCACGAGATGGCTTGCAAAACGAGAAAGTAATCATTCCCACTGAACAGAAAATACATTTCATCACTATGCTTGCCGAAGCAGGCCTTCCAGTGGTTGAAGCAACTTCTTTCGTCAGCCCACGTGCCATCCCTCAACTTAGTGATGCTGGTGCGGTCATGGCAGGTCTGAAGGATCTCCCCTCGACGAAGTATTCCGTCCTTGTTCCCAACCTCAAAGGGATGGAGCGTGCTCTGAATGCAGGTGTTCNNCGGATGGAGCATGCTCTAAATGCGGGCGTCCGATCTATCGCTGTCTTTACTGCCGCCAGTGAAAGCTTTACTCGTCACAACATCAATGCTACGATTGCAGAGAGCCTGGCAAACTTTCGACCTGTAGTGGCACTCGCCCAACGTGAGCGCATCGCAGTAAGAGGATATATTTCGACCGTTTTTGGCTGTCCCTACGAAGGCTCCGTTGATCCAGAGAAGGTGCTCACTGTGGCACAGGCGTTGTTAGAAATGGGGATCGATGAGTTGTCGCTCGGTGATACCATCGGAGTTGCAACACCTGATCAGGTAGTTGAGGTCGTAAGCCTTTTGCTTGAAAAGGGGACTATTCCCATTGAACGTTTAGCCGTACACTTCCATGACACGCGCGGCACAGCTCTTGCTAATATTCTGATGTCCCTGCAACTTGGTATCAGTATCGTTGATGCCTCTGCTGGTGGGCTTGGAGGTTGTCCCTATGCTCCTGGGGCCGCTGGCAATCTTGCGACAGAAGATCTCCTCTACATGTTGCATGGCATGGGTATCAAGACAGGCGTCAACCTGGAAAAGGTGGTGGCGGCCACCCGTTTTATTGCTCCTCTGTTGGGCCATGCGCCGACCAGTAAGTATTACCAGGCTGAAGCAAGCTCTCAAGCGTGAGTCTCGTTCTCCTTCTAATGCTTCTCCAGGTACTGAATTGCTGCGCCTAATTGGGTGTCGCCGCTTGCAAGAATCTGCTTCTCGTTCATATTTGCCGCGTTTTCATCGTTGGGCGACAGTGGGATTGAGTTCGGAGCGAGTTTCACCGTGATAGTGGGAGAAATGCCTTTGTCGCGGATAAATTGACCACTGGGCGTCAGCCATTCGCTCGTTCCAAGCAGAATTGCCGAACCATCGGAGAGCGGGAATTCTTCAAGGACTGTGCCTGTACCAAAGGTCTTCTCACCTAAGATAACTGCCCGCTTGTTATCCTTCAGGGAGCCTGAAACAATTTCCGCGGCACTTGCCGTATCGCCATTTACCAGCACGACGATGGGCGATGTCGCATCAATAGTATGGCCACTAACAGCAAACGATTTACGATTTCCCGAGCTATCTTGCTCTAATAACACGTTTCCGCTGGCGACAAACTCACTTGTAGTATCAATAGCTTCTTGCAGGTAACCGCCAGGATTTTCACGCAAATCAAGAATGATCTTGGTTGCCCCTAATTTTTTTGCTTGCGTGATCAAAGCTGCGAGTTGAGTGGATACTCCCGAGGCGAATTGTACCATTTGAATGTCTGCGATATGGTCCTGTGCGATATAGTGCATGATAACATTGGGAACCGTAATCTCCTCTCGTGCCACATTGATAGTCAAGGTTTGCCGGGTCGAGGGGCGATGTATTGTAATTTTAACACTCGTACCAGCTTTTCCTTGAATAAGTGAGCTCACTCCAGCTATATCTTTGCCGGTAGTACTCACACCGTTGACTGCTACAATAATATCTCCATGCTTAAAACCGGCCTTTTCAGCGGGCGAGCCGGGAATAGGTGATGTTATAATAAGATCTTTCGTCTTTGTATCCTGCTTAAGATAAACGCCGATGCCGGTAAATGTACCACTCAACTGTTGATTCTCTGTCTGGACATCCTCGGGCGTTAGAAAGCGCGTATGTCCTGTATCATGGAGCACATCTAACATAGCTTGGATTGACTTGTATGACATTTGTTTATAATCTACCGCCTTACGGTCAACGTATTTCTGATCTACAATTGACCAGGCCTGTTGGAAGAGATTAGCATATGATTGCGATAGGTTACTTCGATTGAAAGAATTTGAGTAAACTTGATTTCCAAACCATCCGCCAGCAAAAGTAATAATAAGAAGCGCAACTACAACTACATACTGTCCAAATCCAGGTCCGCGCCGTTTCCTGCTTATCGGCGCAACTTGCTGTGGCTCCTGCGGATACATTCTCTGCTGAGTAACTACAGGATTGTTTGGCAATTGATAAGGTGGATATGAGCTATATTCGCTATATGGTGGTTGCTGATCTATTGGCATATAGTTGGAAGGTGGCTGCTGGGCCGAAGGTTTAGCGGTATCGCCTTGTTCCGGTTGTTGTTCATACCAGCGTGGATCATCATAATTACTCATTGGTGCCTCCCAGATCGATGCTTTTATGTAAGTACATCTTCCCAACGTTTATGTTATGCATTACAAAAGTTTTTAGTAATTGTATCGTAGCTGTTGAAATACAAAAAAACAACCGACGTCCTTTTGTGTCCTTTAGAATAGAGAAATGTCAGTCTCCTTATGGGTATTTCAGATATCAATGAATAACACTCCTACCATAATGACCGTGAACTTTTTATGTCAGTCACTATGGTAGGAGTGTCATTTGTGCAAACCCACTTCTTCGAGTACCAGGTCAGATCGTCCTGTTTATCACACACAAAGAAGATGCTAGCTCTCCTTCGAAACCTCTGTTACTTCACTACTTTCAGCAGGGTGAGCGGGCGTCGGCGGAGGAGTACCCGTTATAATATCTTCTTGTTCCTTGACCGTGCTGTGCTTACCTGTAGGAGGCAATTGCTTTTTTGGCGGTTCCCAACCGGGAGCACGGGAGACAATCATTGACATCATCCGGCCTTCCATCATAGGATTGCGCTCAATGATGGCGGAACCCTTCAACACCTCTGCAATCTCATCCAGCATCTTACGCCCAATATCTGGGTGGCGCATCTCAGCTCCGCGGAACTGGACACTGACTCTCACCCGGTCACCTTCAGCCAGAAACTCTTGAATCTTGCGAGTCTTGACATCTATGTCATGATCATCTGTACGTGGCCGCATGCGAATCTCTTTGAGTGTAATAGTCTTCTGATTCTTGCGCGCCTCGTTTTCTTTCTTCGCCTGTTCATACTTATACTTACCGTAGTCCATCAGTTTGCAAACTGGCGGTAAAGCGTTGGGCGAAATTTCAACGATATCAAGATTCCGCTCGCGGGCAATATCAAGCGCGCGCATAGGAGGCATTACACCGATCATCTCTCCGTTTTCATCGATCAAGCGCACCTCGCGCGCACGAATACGCTCATTGACCCTGGTTTCACGTGTACGGTCTCGGTCATTCCCCCGAAAATCCCTGTTAATAGGCCAAACCTCCCTCTTGTTTAAGCTAATGAAGAAATCAAACTATTAAACCTCATAGAGTGTAGCATACCTATCCATTCAAGTCAATTGATTTATTGAAATTTTCTCGGTTATTCCTCAGACTTGAGCACGCACTGATCACACATTTATGGTATACTTATGA
>DMFQ01000343.1:0-8008 GCA_003450555.1 Ktedonobacter sp. | reverse complement strand
AAAACTGGCTTGAAGCGAAGGAGAATGCTTTATGAGCGGCGATTTAGCCGCCGATGACTTGCCGTCATCTGCTCAAGCATCAACACTTTTCCGTTTTTCTCCACGTCCTCACCGTGCTACCCTTGTACATTGGCGATCCTGGGGACAGGATGCATTCCAGGAAGCTGAACAGCTGGATAAGCCAATCTTTTTAGTTATTTCATCTTCCTGGTGTCAGTGGTGTCATATTATGGATGAGACCACCCTTTCTGAACCAAGTATTATTACCATTCTTAATCGCGACTATGTCTCTATTCGTGTAGATAGTGATCTCCGCCCTGATGTCAATCAACGCTACAATCAAAATGGTTGGCCTAGTGTTCTCCTACTGTCTCCTGAAGGAGAAATTCTGTGGGGTGGTGTTTATGTTCCTCCCAAACAGATGCTCTATTATCTTGGACATATTCGCCGGTACTATAGCGAACACCGCCATGAAATTTCTGAACAGGTGCGTGAACTGCAAGACCGACGCTTTACTCATAAGCTGACTCAGGCACTTCCTACTGTCGGTCTTCGTACGCTTTTACAAGAAGAACGTATCGCTTTGACCGATCTCCCTCTGAAGGCTGGAGACGTACTGCGAGAACTGTACGATGATGAATATGGCGGTTTCAGAATTCATCCGCATCTCAAATTTCCTCACCCAGAAGCCTTAGAGTTGCTTCTCATGCTATCGCAACACTACCACCAACCCGATGCTCTCGAGATGGTATCTTATTCGTTAGAGCAAATGCTTGATGGAGGATTGTGGGACAAGGAAGAGGGCGGTTTCTACCGTTATTCTGCGGCGAGTGATTGGAGCATGCCACACACTGAGAAAATGCTTGAAGAAAATGCCGCTCTTCTAAGATTGCTCCTGCTAACAGCACAAACCAGCCAGTCATTACAATGGTACGACTACGCGCGGCGTCTTTTGGCATATATCAATGAAAGGCTTTGGCAACCCAGAGTGGGTGTCTTCAGCGGTAGCCAGAGTGCTGATGAAGAGTATTACGAGCCAGGCTCCTATTCACGGGCCTCTCGCCAGGCCCCGTCAGTTGATACTACAGTATACACCTCGTGGAATGCTCGTATGATCTCCTCCTATCTCCTGGGGGGACAGATACTGCATACCCCTTCATTAAATACCATGGCTATTCGTGCTTTGGATTGGTTGTGCGAACACATGGTTCATCGAAGTGGTAGTATGTATCACTACATGCTCAATAGTTACCCTGAACTTCCATGGCAGTTAGCGGACCAGGTCTGGATGACTCGCGCTTTACTTGATGCGTATGATATTTACGAGCGTAAAGCCTACCTGGAAATGGCCATTGCCTTGATGCACTTTGCCTGTGAAGAACTGCTGGATGAGCAGAGCGGTCTGTTTTATGACTATCCCGAAAATCCCGAGGCTGAAGGGCGCCTGGCTTCACGTGAGCAACCTCTGGTTGAGAATGCCATAGCTGCTGAGTGTTTATTGCGGATGTCAGTCTATAGTGGACGCCAGAATCTGAAGGAAACAGGTTTGCTTGTGCTATCAGGCTGCCTGGATAAGTATCGCCGCACGGGTATTCAGGGAGCAGCCTATGCATGTGTCGTTGTTCAGGCGATCGAGAAAAAGTGGCTCTAATATTCGTGCATGTTCGTGCTGCTATACTATCTGCTGCATCAGCAACATTTTCGTAAGTTTGCTTACTACATCATAGCGGCCGTAGGATGGCATGAGATAAACTCCCTGGATCATGCTGCGTGCTGACATAAGGAGTTCTTGCGCGAGCTTCAAACCCTCTTCATGCCCTTGCTCACCAGCGGCCCTCATACGCGAACGTACATCATCAGGGATGGTAATGCCTGGTACTTCATTGTGGAGGTACTCAGCGTGGCGTGAACTGTGCAGTGGAATACACCCAAGAAGTATAGGAATAGGTGGCTTGCCTGCCCGTTCTAAAAAGCGCTCCAGGGGAGCCAGTTCATAAATAGGTTGGGTCATGATAAAATGTGCGCCAGCCTCAATCTTGCGCCGGTATTTTTCAATCTCTTGATCGGTCTCCTCGTCGGTCATATTCAAATTCAATGCCGCGCCAATGTGGAAAGAGGCCTGTGCTCCAATAGATGAGCCTGCTGCGTCGTGCCCTTCGTTCATCCCGCGCAACACCCGTATCAATCCGATAGAATCCACATCCCATACTCCGGTTGTGTTTGGATAATCGCCCACCCGTAGTGGATCACCTGTCAAGGATAGGATATTACGTATGCCAAGGGCATGCGCACCGAGAAGTTCTGATTGAAGCGCCATCAAATTACGATCTCGCGTTGTAAAGTGGATTATCGTTTCTATGCCGAGATGGTCCTGGATCAAGCGCGCCATTGCTATACAGCCCATACGCACGCGTGCCATAGGGCTATCGGCAATATTGAAAAAGTCGACGCCGACCTTTTGCAGCAATGCCGCACCCTCAAGAATTTTGGCCGGGTTTAATCCCTTGGGTGGATCAAGTTCTACGCTGACAACGAACTCTCGCGCCTCCAGCTTTTCTTGTAGCCGTGTCTTCGTGCCTTGCTGTGGTAAGATGACCTCTTCTTCGATCAGACCCGCAATAGTTGCTTTGCCATTGGTGATTTCAATCGGTTTTGCCTGCTGGCTTTCCCTGGAAGTGTTGGGTATGAACGAGGTAGCAGCACCGTATACACCATCCAACGCTTTACGCATTGCGCCAATATGACGAGGGGTCGTGCCGCAACATCCCCCGATCAGTTGTACACCTGCCCTGGCAAAACGCACCGTATAATCTGCAAAGTAATCAGGAGTAGCCATATAAAAGAAGCGATTGCCGATACGTGTAGGCAGACCCGCGTTTGGCTGCGCTGAAAACATCTGAGGAACGGCCCTTTTGTTATCACCAAACTGCTCATCCGCAGCAATCATTTCTTGTAAGACATCAAGTGTCGCTGCTGGTCCCACGCTGCAGTTGGCTCCCATCACATCAACGCCCATGTCATTGAGAACCGCGGCTACTCTGGCTGCCGATTGTCCTGAGAGTGTATGCCCATCCTCGTAGAAACTCATTTGAGCAACAATAGGTAGACCACCAACATCTTGTGCCGCCAGCACAGCCTGACGCAGTTCTGCTAGACTTGAGAACGTTTCTAACATGAGCAGGTCGACACCACCCACAAGTAATGCATCAATTTGTTCGCGAAAGATCGTGCGTAACTCACTCAATCTCTGTTCATCAGGTGCCTGGAGCGGTCGCCCACTTGGTCCTACAGCACCAGCGATAAAAACAGGTTGACCTGATATCTCGCGAGCCTCGCGAGCTAGCTTCACCGCACGAATATTGATCTCACGAACGCGTTCCTCCAGATTATAGGTTTCCAACTTTGCATGGTTCGCCCCAAAAGTATTAGTTTCAATGATCTGTGCTCCTGCGCTAATGTATTCACTATGTATACTTTCGATGAGTTCAGGTTGTATCAGATTGAGTTCATCAAAGCACTGTTCATAGGTTATGCCTCGCGCATATAACAGAGATCCCATGGCTCCATCGCAGAGCAATGGACGTTTTCGCAATTGTTCAAGGAATGTGTGCTCCATTAAAAATACGTTCCCTACCTGCTAGTCAAACTTTTCTCTTGTTCATATTGTACTCTATTTAATGCATGAAACGACCCCTAGATAGGGTTTTATAACCACATGAAATAACGAATTGGTCCTTCTGGCACGCCAGAAGGACCAATTCGTTATGATTACTTTTTGGCTTCCTGGGCCTTCTTATGGCTTGCGATGATTTCCTGCTGTATGTTAGGCGCAACCTCTTCGTACTGGTAAAACTCCATTGTGAAAGAGCCGCGACCTTGTGTGATTGAACGCAGATCTGTCGCATAGTGGAGCATCTCAGCTTGTGGTACGTTCGCGGTGATTTGTTGCATCCCATTGTCTAAGGGAGTCATACCGAGAACGCGCCCGCGCTTCGTGTTGATATCACTCATCACGTCACCCATATTGCTGTCGGGGACCGTGATCGTAACGGTCATCACAGGCTCAAGCAGGGTTGGACTTGCTAGCGGTACAGCTTCCTGCATTCCTAGTGATGCCGCGACTTCAAACGATTGCGCCGACGAGTCAACAGGGTGATATTTCCCATCTACCAGGGCGACTTTGACATAGAGCATGGGGTTGCCCGAAATGAAACCGCGCTTAAGCGATTCACGTACTCCTTTTTCAACACCGGGGATATACTGGCCCGGCACTACACCGCCAACGATTTTATCCTCAAAGATGAAAGTTTCCTCAGAACCCATCGGGAGCGGCTCGATCTCCAGCCAGACATCGCCGAACTGTCCATGACCACCGCTTTGTCGCTTGTGACGACCGTTTGCACGTGCTTTCTTACGGATGGTTTCACGATAAGAGATACGTTGGTCCCGCGCCTCCAGGTCTACACCGTACTTCCGTTTGATCCCTTCGATAACGATCTGAATATGCGACTCACCCATGCCGGATAGCAGTACTTCTGCTGTTACTGGATCGCGTGCAACCCGCAAAGTGCGGTCTTCTTCGATTACGCGGTTGAGCGCATTACCCATTTTATCAAGGTCGGCCTGGCTCTTGGGGTAAACAGCTATGGTAAAGCAGGGTTCGGGGAAATTAATTGGGTCCAGCTTTGCTGTCACATCTTTACTTCCCACGAGTGTATCACCTGAGTGTGTATTAGTAAGTTTTGCCACTGCTCCAATATCGCCTGCAGGAATCTCGGTAGCTGGCTCTTGCATTTTACCACGTGGCGTAATCAACTGACCAATACGTTCATCGGCCTTTGTCTGGACATTATAGACATGCATATCTGGCTTAAGTGTCCCGCTATAGACGCGGAAGTAGGAAATGGTACCTACCTGTGCAGCTGCCGTTTTGAAGACAAACAGTGATAGGGTATCGCCAAAGGCTTTAGCATCTTCCGGCAAGGTCTCAGCGGTGCTTGGCAGATAATCAATGATGGCATCGAGTAACGTCTGCACGCCAATATTTTTGCTGCTTGAACCACATAGCACCGGTATCAATTGACCACTTCGCGTGCCTTTTTTGATAACGGACAGGATCTCGGCGTCGCTCAGCTCTTCGCCTTCCAGGAACTTCTCCATCATCTCGTCGTCGCTCTCGACCGCTGACTCGATCAACTGTTCGCGATAACTACTGATGCTCTCTTTCAGCTCGGCGGGTATGTCAATTTCCTGTACTTTGTTGCCGCCTTCAAACGTGTAGCCCTTTTGCGAGACGAGGTCTACGACACCTTTAAAACCAGATTGTTCACCGATAGGTACCTGCAGAGGAACAACTTTGATACCAAACTGGTCCCGCAGCGATTTGAGTGCTGTATCGAACGAGGTATTTTCACGATCGAGTTTATTGACAAGCACTATTCGTGGTAAGTTGCGCTCATCTGCGTACTGCCACGTAAGCTCGGTGCCAACCTCGACGCCCTTTTCTGCCGTTACCACTACGAGCGCGGCATCGGCTACGCGTAAACCCGCTTTAACTTCACCTAAGAAATCAGCATAACCGGGAGTGTCAATGAAGTTGATCTTGTGATTCTTCCATTCAACGGGTAGCACCGTGGCATTCAGTGACATACGCCGTCTCAATTCATCAGGATCGTAGTCGGAGATTGAGCTACCTTCATCTACCTTGCCCTGCCGGGTGACGGCACCACTATCAAATAGCGCCGCATCTACCAGAGATGTTTTACCGGCTCCAACGTGGGAAATCAACGCTACGTTGTGAATTTGTTCCGCCCTATAAACCTTCATAGAACCTTGTAATCCTCCTGAGTTTCTATACAGAAGTGATCTACACAGCCAGGCTACACGGTGAACTGGCCTTTCATAGACCACCAATGTTCCCAATACCAATGGTTGGTTCGGTCCAGGATAAAAAGATTGTGCTGTTTTACACTCATCCAGTTCGGTATGAGGTAGTATAGCAGCATTGGGCAGTTTGTTCAAGCCAAAAAAATTCACGCATATCCTTTACATAGATATCGATTCACCTATTGTTCTGACTTCTCGCTGCTGCTATACTGAATATCATATTCTTGAAGCCACATTATAAGGGAGCAGATTACATGACAGTAGATATTAGCGATATTGAGGACATCATTGCCCGACAAAATAGTTGGCGTCAGACGCAGGCCATCAACCTGATTGCAAGCGAGAATACTCCCAGTGACGCGGTGCATCGCGTGCAAAACTCCGATTTTATGGGACGCTACGCCGAAGGTCATCCCAACGAAGGTAATAACATCAATCGTTATTACCAGGGGACGCGCTATATTGATCAGATCGAGCGCATGGCCCATGAGGAGATCATTGAGCTATTTGGCGTCAAGCAGGCCGATGTGCGCCCTATTAGTGGCAATGCGGCGAACACTGCGATTGCCCTGGGGTGGTTGCGTGGCGGCGATACCATTGTTGCCAATTCGACCGATGCTGGGGGCCATATCAGCCATGGGACAGTCGGCGTATTTGGACGCCGCATTCAAAGCCGTGGTCAGTCATTAAAACTGGGCAGCGAGAAATCGATCCACCTGCACTATTTGCCATTGACCGCTGACCACTATCATGTCGATGCGCAAAAGACCATTGAAGTAATCGATACGGTATCGCCTCAATTGGTCGTCATGGGTAAAAGTCTTTTCCTCTTCCCTGAACCTGTCGCGGAGGTTGCTGTGTTCTGTAAAACAAAAGACATTCCCTTGCTGTATGACGGTGCGCATGTTCTGGGATTGGTGGCGGGAGGGCAGTTTCAATCGCCTTTGCACGAGGGAGCGACCTGGATGACTGGCAGCACCCACAAGACGTTCCCGGGTCCACAGCGAGGCGTCATCCTGGGCAACATGGATGCCGAAGCTGAGAAGAAATTCTGGCCTGCTGCTGATCGTGGCGTTTTCCCGGGTTCATCCAGTAACCATCACCTGCATACATTGCCTGCCCTACTCGTCGCCACTCGCGAAATGAAGAAGTTCGGTCGCGAGTATGCAGCACAGATTGTGCGCAACGCACAGGCTCTTGGCCGCAGCCTGGATGAACTAGGCACGCCTGTTGAGGCACGCGAGTTTGGCTACACCCAGAGTCATATGATCGCTGTCAATGTCTCAGTATGGGGTGGGGGCGTCGAGGTTGCCAAACATTTAGAGAACAATGATATTATCGTCAACTATAACATGGTGCCGGGCGATACCGATCCACGCAACCCGTCTGGCTTGCGTATCGGCGTTCCCGAGATGACCCGTTTCGGCATGGATGAGCGGGCGATGGGCGAACTGGCCCAGTTAATGCATGACGCCATTCGCGGCAAGGATGTTAAGGCGCAGGTGCACGCGCTGCGCGGACGGTTTGTGGAAATGAAGTACGTGTAAAATAACAGGGCGTTCAAAGCGAAGGAGAGATAGATATGAAGGTCGAAGCCAGGTTGGCGGAACTGGGTCTCATCTTGCCTGAATCACTAAAGCTTCCACCTGGTACGCAGCTTCCTTTCCCCTGGGTGCTGGTGCGAGGCAAGCGCGTATTCATTTCTGGGCATGGACCGCAGATGCCTGATGGCTCACTCGCTGGACCGTTTGGGAAAGTCGGATCTGAGGTCTCCTTCGATCAGGCACAAGAAGCGGCACGCATGATTGCTCTCGCGATGCTGAGTAGCCTCAAACGTGAACTGGGAGACCTTGATCGCGTCACTGCCTGGCTCAGGGTGTTTGGCATGGTGAACTCCGCGCCCAATTTTACCCGGCAGCCAAATGTGATCAACGGCTTCTCCAATCTGATTCTGGCTGTGTACGGGAATGACATTGGTTCTCATGCTCGCTCGGCTGTTGGTATGGCATCGCTGCCCTTCAATATACCAGTGGAGATTGAGGCAGAGGTCGAGATCGACGGCTAGCCGAAATGTTGGGAGAAGCGGATGAAGTAGACTCTATGTACTTGTCCGTTTCTCCCA
>DMFQ01000021.1:1426-4529 GCA_003450555.1 Ktedonobacter sp. | reverse complement strand
TTTTCCTCGACGCGAATCGTTGGATACGTATCGGTACGGGCATTCTCATCAAGCAGGAGCGCGTCACAGCGCACATTGGACTTGGTGTGATGGGCACCGGGGTTGACACGAACCAGCCCACGATAAGAAGCACGACCTGTACCCTTCGAGACCGACTTCGACAGAATCTGCGAAGTCGTGTGTGGGGCGAGGTGCGTCACCTTCGCGCCGGCGTCCTGGTGCATACCATCGCTGGCGAATGCCACCGACAGAATATCACCGCGCGCGCCTGGTTCCATCAACAACACCGCCGGGTACTTCATGGTGACCTTTGAGCCAAGGTTGCCATCAACCCATTCCATAGTCGCATCTCTATAAGCGGCGGCGCGCTTTGTCACCAGATTATAGACGTTCTTCGACCAGTTCTGAATAGTCGTATAGCGTACGCGCGCACCCTCTTGCACCTTGATTTCTACCACAGCGCTATGCAAACTGTCGCTCGTATAAGTTGGTGCCGTACAACCCTCGACATAGTGCACATAGGAACCAGGAGCGGCGATAATCAACGTGCGCTCGAACTGACCCATGTTCTGTGCATTAATACGGAAGTAGGCCTGCAAGGGGATCTCTACTCGTACACCCTCGGGAACGTAGACAAAGCTACCGCCACTCCAGACGGCAGTATTCAATGCCGAGAACTTGTTGTCGCTATAGGGAATGACCGAGCCAAAGTGCTCTTTAATGATATCCGGGTACAGGCGTAGAGCCGTATCCATATCAGTGAAGATCACACCGAGCTTCTCCAGGTCCTCGCGCACCTTGTGATAGACAGCCTCACTCTCGTACTGGGCAGTGACGCCGGCAAGGAATTTGCGCTCAGCCTCTGGAATACCCAGGCGGTCAAAAGTGTCCTTTATCTCCGCGGGCACTTCTTCCCAGGTTTTGCCCTGCTCCTGTACTGGCTTGATATAGTAATAGATATTGTCGAAGTCAATTCCTGACAGGTCAGCACCCCAGGTTGGCATTGGGCGTTTCCAGAAATGCTCCAGGCTCTTGAGGCGAATATCTCGCATCCAACTGGGTTCGCCCTTCATTTCGGAGATTTGCTCGACAATCTCGCGGTTCAATCCTCTCTTGGACTTGAACGCATAATTTTCGGCTACATGGAATCCAGCACTATAGTTGTCCTGTTCCACTGGTTTTGCCTGAGTCATTTGATTCACTCCATTTGCTGTCTGGTATCTTAAAATGTAGATAACACAGAAAGCAGTTGCTCTCTGATAATCCTTACTTCTTTACTCGGATTTAATGGTATTATATGTCTTTTGCCCCTACATGTCAAGAGAAACGAGCTGCTTTGCAGGTGGATGGCGCTCCATACTAGCAGGCAGGAGGTCGCCCCACCCGCAAATTACGGCCATTTTGTGCTTGACATAGCGCAATCAATCTTGTTATTATAACAAGCGAATTGGAAGTGGTATTCCTCATTACACGCGCCCATAGCTCAGTGGATAGAGCAAGCGACTTCTAATCGCTAGGCCGCAGGTTCGATCCCTGCTGGGCGCGCCTTATAAACCCAGATTTTCTATTTATCTCCTTCTTCCCGTTGTCAAACCACCTCAAGCAAGATATGATATTAATGAAGAGTATAGAAAATGCTAATGCAGTAGCAAGGAGGGGACGGCTATGAGTCAAGATATCAAAACATCAATTATCGCCAACCAGGAAAATAATCAGACCTTACCTGAAACTGCTGTTTCTGCATCGAAACAACCTACCACCATAAAACCACGGGTTGTGATTGTGGGGGCTGGCTTTGGGGGACTGCGAGCAGCGCGAGGACTGCGCAACGCACCCAGTTGACGTCACAGTGATCGACCGCAACAATCATCACCTCTTTCAGCCATTGCTGTACCAGGTCGCCACGGCTGGCCTTTCACCTGCCGATATATGCGCACCGATCCGCGGCATCCTCAAGCGACAGGCAAACACGAGCGTGATCCTGGGGGAGGTCACAGGGGTAGACCTACAAGAGCAGCGCGTGTTGATGCATGACAAAGCTGTGCCCTATGATTACCTGATCCTGGCGACGGGCGCGCGTCACAGTTACTTTGGTCATGATGACTGGGAGCCGTTCGCCCCTGGATTGAAGTCGATTACTGATGCCACCATGCTGCGCCGCAACATCTTACTCGCGTTTGAAGCCGCGGAGGTAGAGACTGATCCGGATAAACGGCGGGCATTGTTGACTTTCGTGTTAGTTGGTGCTGGCCCGACAGGTGTCGAGATGGCGGGTGCCATCTCGGAACTGGCGCATAAGGCGCTCACCTCCGATTTCAGGCATATTGACCCGGCCTCGGCCCGCATCATCCTTGTTGAAGCAGGACCACGCATACTGGCTACCTTCCCCGAGCGGTTAGCCAGCAGAGCACAGAAGGAGCTTAACCACCTTGGTGTCGAGGTGAGAACGGGGGCCGCGGTCGAAGGAATAGACGCTGACGGCGTGATGATCGCCGGCAAACATCTTGCCGCGCAGACGGTGATCTGGACGGCAGGAGTCGCCGCCTCGCTGGCCGGTCAATGGTTGGGGACCGAGACGGACAGGGCGGGACGCGTCAAAGTATTGCCCGATCTGACGATTCCCGATCACTCCAATGTGTTCGTCATTGGCGATACTGCCAGCCTGGCGCAAAAAGGGAAACCGCTACCCGGTTTGGCCCAGGTGGCAATGCAAGAGGGCACCTATGCCGCCTCGGTGATCACTCAGCGCATAAAAGACGCGCATACAGGAACCTCTCACGCGGCAGTTCCTTTCCACTATCTTGATAAGGGAAACCTCGCCACCGTAGGGCGCTCCTTCGGCATCGTGGATATCAAGCGCATTCAGTTCACCGGTTTTATTGCCTGGGTCATGTGGCTTGCGGTGCACATCTTTTTCCTGATAGGATATCGTAATCGCTTCCTGGTAATGTTTCAATGGGCGTGGGCATACTTCACTTTTCAACGTGGAGCGCGGTTGATCACCTACGACAATAAAACATCTTTGATCGAGTGATTGGGCTCTTGCTTGCGCCCACAGCGCAAATATGGAATAAATGTAGGGGCTGGGCTTGCCCCTGCCCTG
>DMFQ01000021.1:0-1344 GCA_003450555.1 Ktedonobacter sp. | reverse complement strand
TGCGCGTCGCCATTATTGGTTACGGCCTTGCCGGGTCCGTCTTCCATGCACCGCTCGTAGGCTCTACGCCCCGCATGGAGGTCGCAGCCATTGTCACTAACAATCCCAGGCGCCAGGAGCACGCCCAGCGCGACTTTCCCCACGCGGCAATACTCTCGACCGCTGAAGATATCTGGCGACACGCGTCGCGCTACGACCTGGTTGTGGTAGCTACCCCCAATCGCAGCCACGTGCCCCTTGGCATGGCAGCGCTGAATGCCGGACTGCCTGTCGTGATTGACAAGCCCCTGGCAGCCAGCGTGGCAGATGCCGAGCAGTTAATTGAGACGAGCAAAAGCACAGGGCAGTTGCTCACGGTCTTCCAGAACAGACGGTGGGACAACGATTTTCTGACTGTGCGCCAATTGATCGCCGCCGATCTGCTTGGCACTATCACGCGCTTTGAGTCACGCTTCGAGCGGTATCGTGCTACCCCGCGTTCCCATGCCTGGCGAGAATTCGCCGCGCCCGAAGAAGCTGGGGGACTGCTCTTTGATCTGGGCAGTCACCTGATAGACCAGGCGGTACAGCTCTTTGGGCAGCCAACGCGCGTCTATGCTGAACTGGAGAAACGGCGTCCCGGCGCGCAGGTGGATGACGATACGTTTGTAGCGCTGCAATTTGCCGGTGGTGTGCACGCGCACCTCTGGATGAGCGTGGTTGCCCGTATTCCTGGCCCGCGCTTCCGCCTTAATGGGCTGCGCGGAACCTACGAAAAGTGGGGATTGGATCCCCAGGAACACGCTCTCGGTACGGGTATGCGACCCGGCAACGTCAATTGGGGTCTCGAACCACCCGAACGGTGGGGACGCCTGTTGACAGAGACCAACGACATACGCATCGATACTCCCATCGAGACACTGCCCGGCTCCTATGAACAATACTACGAACTGCTGCGCGACGCCCTCATCGCAGGTGGTCCACTACCCGTTGAGCCTGACGAAGTCTTGACGACGCTGAAGGTAATAGAGGCGGCTCAACAAAGCGCGCAGAGCGGGACGGTAATAGCCCTGTAGACGCTGCTGGTGCCAGGGTAATAAGCGGTAAATTCGTCTTTGCCACATATTCGTGACACTTTCTACACATCTTACTGTCATACTTGAGGAAGGATTGCATGGTAAAATGCTTTTAGTTGTCTAGCATTGGCCTGTTAAGGATAGGTGCGTGTGACAGGTCTAACAGTGTGAAACGCAATTATATTGAGGTAAAAAGGCATTCATTATGAGCTACACAGCCAACAATGTAGATGTGCAAACACCCATGGGACTTGCTGTCTCGGGAACAGCTACATGAAACGGTGGTCAA
>DMFQ01000036.1:8462-10059 GCA_003450555.1 Ktedonobacter sp. | reverse complement strand
CATTGTCTTTCCTCATGTGTTCTAGAAATGCTTTTTTATGGCAAAAATACGTACGAAATATATCTGCCAGCAATGTGGTGGTGAACAGAGCAAATGGGTGGGGAGATGTCCTGACTGCGCAGCGTGGAATACCATGGAAGAAACGGTAGATATACCACAAAGTCCAGCGCAACAACGTCGTCAAACATTGTTGGGCACAACATCTATTGCGCAGGGTACCCAGGTCCCTCTTGTACTTCCACAGATTAAACCACTTGTACAGCAGCGTATCTCAGTTGGCTACGCAGAAATGGATCGTGTCCTTGGTGGAGGCCTGGTCGCCGGTTCGCTCACCCTCATTGGTGGTGAACCGGGCATCGGTAAATCGACCTTGCTCTTGCAAGTCTCCGGCGCCATCGCAAAAAATGTAGGCCCTGTGCTCTACGTCTCCGGCGAAGAATCGATCGAGCAGGTGAAGATGCGCGCCGAGCGGCTCGACATCACAGGAGAACAGCTCTATCTCCTGGCTTCTATCGAGCTTGATGTGATCGCCGAGGCCATCAGTCACTTGAAACCGGCGCTGGTGGTCGTAGACTCGATTCAAACCGTCCTTTCCAATCATCTGACGGCCGCTCCCGGCAGCATCAGCCAGGTACGCGAATGCACGCTGCAGTTGATGCACCTGGCCAAAAGCACCCATACGCCCATCTTCATTATTGGCCATGTCACGAAAGAAGGCACCGTCGCCGGTCCCAAAGCCCTGGAACATATCGCTGACGCCGTGTTGTATCTCGAAGGTGAACGCTACCACACCTATCGCCTTTTACGTGGCGTGAAGAATCGTTTCGGCGCAACCCACGAAGTGGGCGTCTTCGAAATGCATGGAGAAGGGCTGGTAGAAGTTGCAAATCCCTCTGCGGTCTTCCTGGCGGACAGAGCCATTGGTGCAACAGGCTCAGCCGTTGTAGTGAGCATGGAGGGTACTCGCCCTCTCCTGGTAGAGGTTCAGGCCCTCGTCACACCGAGCAACTTTGGCAACGCGCGCTGCACCACTAATGGCATAGAGCACAACCGCCTCTTGATGCTACTCGCTGTCCTGACCAAGAGGGTCGGACTGGCAGTCGGCAATCATGATGTCTACGCCAATGTGGTCGGAGGGTTTACCCTCGAGGAGCCAGCCGTCGACCTGGGCGTGGCAGCTGCTATTGCCTCGAGCTACCGCGAGAAACATATTCCCCCCGATATCGCTCTCATCGGCGAGATAGGTCTATCGGGCGAACTACGCCCTGTCAGCCGCCTGGCGCTTCGCGTAAGAGAGGCTGCCAAGCTCGGCTTCAAACGCTGTATTGTGCCCAGCGCGGGCAAAGGAGCACAGGTGACCAGAGAACTCGAACATTCTGCTCTGCCAGGCGATTTCAGAGTAATTACCTCTAGTACACTTGCAGTAGCACTGGAAATTGCGTTACACTAAAGAATAGTATGATACACGTTGGCACTCTTATTCGTGTCACAACACATCTATATTGAGTGCCGTTCCAACGCTATTGATTCCTACGTCGTTAAGGTGTATACTTCTTAATCGGCACAAAGAATTTTTGCGGCTAAATGGGTGCGTTTC
>DMFQ01000036.1:1937-8167 GCA_003450555.1 Ktedonobacter sp. | reverse complement strand
CTATAGGGCACCATTCTGGAGGATGCAGGGATGTCTATCAACACAATCGCTCGCTTCGCTGGGGCATTATTGACCATCGGCGTAATCATCGCTCTCTTCTTCTTAGATAAGACGACACTTCCGCCGAATATTTGGTGGATTACAGGCATTGCTATAGGCGCTGCCTTGCTGGCCTTCATCATCACTCCCTATATCACTGTTGTACCATACCGCTGGATGCGCGAAGCAGCCGCTAGCGACCTGCTCGCAGCAGTCATTGGGCTTATTGTCGGACTCATTATTTCGTTCCTGATCGCTATCCCATTGGCCAATTTGCCCGGTATATGGGGTCACATACTTCCCTTTGTAGGAACTGTGGTGTGTGGTGGCCTCGGAGTTGCCCTTGCTGTACAACGGAAAAACGATCTTTCCCACCTTTTTCAAGCTGGCTTCGCCTCCCGGCGCACTCGCGAACGCGAACGTGAGGAAGAGCGCCAGAAGGAATTGGACAAAGATAAAGAGCATTCTTCACACCTGCAGCCCGTCACACAAATACTGCTGGATACCAGCGCCATCATTGATGGACGTATTGCCGATATCAGCCAGACTGGCTTCGTCTCGGGTGCGTTACTGGTCCCTCGCTTTGTCCTCAACGAATTGCAACATATCGCCGATTCGGCGGATACCATGCGCCGCAATCGTGGCAGGCGCGGTCTCGAAATGCTCAACCGTCTGCAAAAAGATACCACCGTGCCCATAGAAATCACTGACGCCGATGTAGAGGACGTGGCAGAGGTTGATGGGAAACTCGTCAAAATGGCTCGCACGCTGCATTGCCCGATTATCACCAACGACTTTAACCTCAATCGTGTCGCGGAACTACAGGGTGTGAAGGTTCTCAATATCAACGAACTCGCCAATGCCGTGAAACCAGTGATGCTGCCAGGCGAGGATATTTTTATTAAAATCATGCAAGATGGGAAAGAGCTTGGTCAGGGTGTCGGTTACCTGGACGATGGTACCATGATCGTTGTCGAAGGTGGACGACAATTTATGGGCGCAACCATTGAGGTCACGGTTACGCGTGTACTACAAACCGTCGCCGGGCGCATGATCTTCGCTCACCCTAAACAAGGCTACAATGGCAATATTTCATCCTTCTTGCCACCGTCCAAACCAAGATAGTATATTGGATTATGCAAGATACATCAGCCGCCATCATTGTTGCCGCGGGAAACAGCCGTCGCATGCAAGGTCGCGATAAACTCTGGACACCCCTGGCTGGGCGCATTACCCTCGCTCGGACGATCGACGTATTTGAAGGTTCTCCTATTATTGATACCATCATTCTCGTACTCAACTCCGAACGTATCAATGCTGCGGCAGCACTCTGCCAGCGTGAGGGTTGGCACAAAATCGCTGCCCTTGTCCCCGGCGGCCAACGTAGACAGGACTCCGTTCGCTTAGGCCTTGATGCACTGGCAAAAATCGCTCCCGCCTGTCAATGGGTAATGATTCACGACGGAGCGCGACCGTTCGTTTCTCCTGCGTTGCTTGAAGTTGGCTTGCATACCGCTCAGCAACATCAAGCAGCTATAGCAGCCGTTCCTGTCAAAGATACTATCAAACTAGTTCATGAGGGAAACGTGAGTAGTACGATAGATCGTTCGCAACTCTGGGCAATCCAGACTCCACAGGTCTTTTCGTTCCAGCTTATTCATCAAGCGCACCACAGTAGCATAGCCCAAAGTGATGTTACCGATGATGCTGCACTACTGGAGCAGTCAGGACAAATGGTAAAAATCTTTCCCGGCGCCTATACGAATATCAAAATCACCACACAAGAAGATCTGCTGCTGGCAGAAGCCTTTTTGCAAGGACACCTATCATGACTATGCGCATTGGCTTTGGCTACGATGTCCACGCCTTTACTCTCGACCGTCCACTCGTCCTCGGAGGAGTAACCATTCCCTTCGCCTATGGCCTCTCCGGTCATTCAGATGCCGATACAGTTATACATGCCGTCGTCGATGCCCTTCTAGGCGCAGCCGCTCTCGGGGACATCGGTACGCACTTTCCTTCCAGTGACCCGCGCTGGGAAAACCGGCCCAGTTCTGTCTTCCTCGACTATACTTACGATTTGTTATGTCAACATCAATGGAAGATCAGTAACATTGACGCCACCATTGTCGCCGAACAGCCGAAAATGGCTCCCCATGTTCTTTCTATGCGCACCCACTTAGCCGAGCATCTTCACCTGATTATTGAACAGGTAAGCGTTAAAGCCACCACAACCGATGGTCTCGGTTTTGCTGGTCACCGTGAAGGTATTGCCTGTTACGCTGTAGCACTCCTGGAACGATACTAACTTTTTATTAGTTACTTGACAAACTTAAGTGACTATGCTATACTTGCTTGTAGCTGGTATAGTGACTAACTATTTAGCTGGTAAAAAGAAATACACAGTATCAAGGGAGATAATTTATGGCTTGGAACATTGACGCCACACATTCGCAGGCAACATTTTCAGTAAAACATATGATGATCAGTACCGTCAGAGGACACTTCGAAGTACTGAGTGGGCAGCTCAACATTGACGAAGCGCATCCAGAAAATTCCTGGGTCGAGGCTGAGGTCGATGCTGCTAGCATCAACACGCGCGATCCTAAGCGCGACGGGCACCTGAAGTCCCCAGATTTCTTTGACGTCAGAACAGTACCCCAAAATTACTTTCAAGAGCACCAAAGTTGAGGCCACCGGCGACAACGAGTATCGTGTCACAGGTAATCTAACCATGCATGGCGTTACCAAAGAAGAAGTCTTCCATGCAGAATACGCCGGTCAAGTTTCTAAAGATCTCTTCGGTATGCAACGCGCCGCATTCACGGTAAAAGGCACAGTTAACCGCAAAGACTATGGACTGAACTGGAATGTCACCCTCGAATCCGGCGGCGTCCTCGTCGGCGAAAAGGTCAATGTTGAAATCGACCTCGCAGCGGTACAGCCAATATCGGTCGACCAATCTGCCGCAACCCAAACAGCATAAGCCAAATAGGCAGGCAGCACCAAAAACAGCTTTATACAGCAGGGAGGCACGACGCATCGCGCCTCCCTGCTGTATAATACTATGAAACGGTATTGTATCAGGAGAAAGAATGCCTTCACCAATTCATATTCTCGGCTTTGCCGGCAGCCTTCGTAAAAATTCATATAATAGAGCTGCCTTAAAAATTGCCCAGGAACTGGTACCAGAGGGAGCCGAACTGGAAATCGTGACGCTCGATGAGCTACCCCTGTTTAATCAGGACTATGAAAACGATGAGCCGTCCGCGGTTCGTTCCTTCAAAGAGAAAATCCACCAGGCCGATTCTTTACTCATCGTCACTCCTGAATACAACTACTCCACTTCAGGTGTGCTGAAAAATGCTATTGATTGGGCCTCTCGACCAACGGGAAAATCAGTGCTGGAAGGGAAACCAGCAGCTCTTATGGGCGTAGGCGGTCGCTTTGGCACTGTCCGCGCCCAACAGCATCTCCGCCAGACCTTCCTTTATCTGAACATGCCCGTACTCCTTAAACCAGAAGTACATGTCATGGCGGCCTGGGAGAAATTCGATAACAACGGCAATCTAACCGATGACAAAACTCGTGAGCAGATCCAGGCTCTAGTTGAAGCGCTGGTACAATGGACGAAACGCTTCGCCAAATAACAATCTTTTATACTACAAAGCTACCCCTCATACAACTGGTCAGTCTTCGCAGCCATAATGTAATCATTGCGATGCAGGCCGCCTATCTTATGCGTCCACCATGTCACAGTCGTCCTGCCCCACTCCGTTAATAAGGCAGGATGATGCCCCGCCGCCTCGGCTATTTCGCCCACTCTGTTTGTAAAAGCCAGCGCTTCAACGAAAGTGTGAAACGTGAAAACGCGCTCCAGGCGCTTAATACCGTCGATCTCCACAACGCGCCACTGCGGCACTTGTGGCTGAAATTCAGCCATCTCGGCCTCCGTCACCGTCGGTTCACCTTTGCGACAGGCAACACAGACCATCTGCGTCAACTGCTCCATCTTTTTGTGCCCTACCTTTCACGTCAATAAGTACAATAAACGCTAAAGTTACTCTAGCACATTTGACAAGGCCCAGGTATACTATTACCCCGGACTCTGATACGACTTGATATTCTAGAAAGCGCATGTTAAGTTTATCGGTAGAAGCAGTAACGCCTCATTTGACGTTGTCTACAATGCAAAAATGACCTGCTTGTTAAACTGGAACTAGAGAGGCGCCCTTGCAGTTGTCTTGGGAGCTAACCTCTTCTATAGTGGTAGAACCTGAAGGAGAAAGTGAATGACTGACCAAACCTCCGTTGCTCTTATTCCAAGAGAGATACTGTTAGGCAATCCCGTGAAAACCAACCCCCAAATTTCACCTGACGGCAAAAGGATGGCCTACCTGGCGCCTGTAAATAACGTGTTAAACGTCTGGGTGGGCACTATTGGGAATGAGGACTATCAACCTGTCACCAAAGATGAAGGCAGAGGGGTACGTTTCTATCTTTGGGCAAAGGACAACCAGCATATTCTCTACATCCAGGATATTGGTGGTAACGAAAACTGGCGTCTCTATGCCACAAACCTTGCAACGCAGGAAACCAGGGATTTGACGCCATTTGAGGATGTTCAGGCGCAAATAATTGACATTGACAAACATTTCCCAGACGAACTCCTCATCGGTCTGAACAAAGAGGACCCAAAAGTTCATGATATCTACCATCTCACTTTGTCAACAGGGGAACTTTCGCTTGTTGCCAAAAATCCAGGCAATATCGCGGGCTGGATCGCCGACACACATCTCAAAGTGCGCGCCGCGATAACGGCAACCCCCGATGGTGGCAGAGAATTACTCGTCCGAGACGATGAGCAGGCCGATTGGCAAACTCTGATAACATGGGGGCCGGATGATGCTCTCACCAGTGGCCCCCTTGGCTTCACTCAAGATGGCCTATCTCTTTATGTTGAAGATGCACGCAATGCCAATGCAAGCCGCCTGGTCAAGTTAAACATTGCCACCGGTGAAATCACGATCATCGCGGAAGACCCACAATATGATGTGGGAGACGTCATGCTTCACCCTGATACGCGTGAAGTTCAGGCGGTTGCATTCAACAAAGATCGCGTTGAGTGGACCATACTGGACGAGACTATCAGAATCGACTTCGATACCATCCAGGACATTCACCAGGGAGACTTCCGCATCATCAATCGGGATAACGCTGATTCCACATGGGTGGTGGCATTCACCGTCGATAATGGGCCTGTTCCATTTTATGCCTACGACAGAAAATCTCGTTCAGCCACCTTTCTCTTTGATAATCAACCCGATTTGAGTAAGTTTACCCTTGCCACTATGGAGCCTATCTCTTTTACCTCGAGAGATGGATTGACCGTTCACGGCTATCTGACCTTGCCCCCGGACAGGGGACGGTCTAACCTGCCAATGATACTGAATGTGCATGGTGGGCCATGGGGGCGCAACGGTTGGGGCTACGATCCCGAGGCGCAATGGCTGGCTAACCGCGGTTATGCCTGCCTGCAGGTGAACTTCCGTGGCTCTACAGGATACGGTAAAGACTTTCTGAATGCTGGAAACAAAGAGTGGGGACGAAACATGCACAATGACCTGGTGGACGCCGTTCACTGGGCAATTGACCAGGGCATTGCCGATCCGCATAAAGTTGCCATCTATGGCGGCTCCTATGGGGGCTATGCTGCCCTTGTGGGCGCAACATTCACTCCTGACCTCTTCTGCTGCGCGGTCGATATTGTCGGCCCTAGCAACCTTGTCACGCTGATTAAAACGATTCCACCCTACTGGTCTACCTTTCTGGCAACATTTCATAATCGTGTCGGTAACCCTGATACCGAGGAGGAATTTTTGCGCTCTCGCTCGCCCCTCTTCAAGGTTGACCAGATCAAAATACCCATGCTCATCGCACAGGGTGCAAATGATCCTCGTGTGAAACAGGCTGAGTCTGAACAAATCGTCTCTGCGATGAAAAATAAGGGCGTAGACTACGAGTATCTGCTCTTCCCGGATGAAGGACATGGCTTCGCCAGACCAGAGAATAGACTCAAATTCTATGCTGTGGCAGAAAAATTCCTCGCCAGGCACCTTGGCGGCCGCTTCGAGGAAGATAATCATCACGAGCCGTTGTAAAGGAAACAGGACATGAACTATGACGAGATG
>DMFQ01000036.1:0-1892 GCA_003450555.1 Ktedonobacter sp. | reverse complement strand
CGAACGACAATTTTATGGAGTTGTTGTTCTGGATCGATGCTTTTAAACGCGCTGGTGCCGAGTCAGTGACGGTAATCATTCCCTACTTCAGTTACGCGAAGGGCGATAAAAAAGATGAGCCTCGTGTCTCTATTCGCGCTCGCGTCTGGCGCCGATGCTATTGAGGCCTCGGGAGCGGACCGCGTTGTGACGATGGATTTGCACGCCCCACAGATCCAGGGCTTCTTCCACTTACCAGTCGATAATCTCTATGCCCTTCCCATTCTGGTTGATTGCATCCAGGGAAAGGAACTGCAAGATATCATCGTCGTCTCGCCCGATGTCGGTTTCGCCAAGCAAGCGCGCAAGTATGCCTCAAGCCTGGGCGTCTCTATCGCCATCGCAGACAAAGAACGTATCGCGCACGACGAGAAGGCCACCATCCTGCAAATCATCGGAGACGTGAAAGGCAAAACTGCCGTTGTAGTGGATGATTTTACAATTTCCGGCGGCACGCTGGCCAACGTTTCTGAGAAACTAATGGAACAGGGAGCCAGAGCGGTCTACGCCGTGGTCACCCATGGCGTATTGACCAAAGGCTCAGTCGAGCGCATCGATAAAAGTCCCATCAAGCAACTGCTGATTACGGACACAGTCGAAAATCAACCCGTCAAGTTTTCTGACAAGATTGAGGTAGTATCGGTAGCCTCCCTCTTCGCAGAAGCCATCAAAAGAATTCACAACAGAGAAAGCATCAGCGAAATGTTCTCCTAATAAACCCTGTTGCCACTACCATGCCACGGCGTCCCTATTCAAACGCCCTCGTCCATTGTAGGGGCGACCCTCGTGGTCGCCCAAGAGGCATCACCCGCAGAAAATGCCCATCCCCATCCGTAGGGGGGAGGCATCAACCGAAGATGCTTCNNCTATGAGTGCAAGCTTAACGCCTGTTAGCGTTGAGCTTGCACTCATACTTTGATTTCCTCAATCCACCTCGGCAACTCGGCAATCGACGGCAACATTGCATCGGGATGCACTCGCTCTAAAAGCGGAGAGTCTGCACGATGTTTACCTGTATAAACCAGAATGCCGCGTAACCCCGCTCGTTGAGCGCCCCCAACATCATTCTCGATATCATCGCCCACCATAATTGCCTCATCAGCAGTCGCACCAATTGCAAGCAAGGCCTGCTCAAAAAATGCGCGATCGGGCTTGCCCAGCACAATCGCCTCCTTGCCAGTTGCTACCTCTAACGCTCGCACAAATGGCCCGCTATCCAACCTCAGTCCTTCATTTGTGCGCCAGTACAAATTGGTATGCATTGCAAGCAATACCGCTCCGTTCATCAGCATGCGAAATGCGTCGTTCATTGCCTCGTACGTCAATAGTTCTTCCGCGCCACCTATGACCACCACATCCGCATCCGCTTGAACAAGCTTGATGCCTGTAAAATCCGCCTCTGTATCGCCTTTCGTCAGTACCCAACACCGCTTTCCTGGATAATGCTGGCGAATATAATTGGCTGTCGCTACCGGTGCGGTGATCAAATACTCCTCAGCAATGGGAAGTCCGATACCCTGTAAGTGTTGCGCAAGCGTAGCTCGTGCGAATGTTGTCGTATTCGTCACAAAACAGGTTGCATAGCCATGCTGTTCTAACCAATGCAATGTCTCTACTGCCCCGGCAATAGGCTGCATGCTCACATGTAACACGCCGTCAATATCAAGCAAAACACCTCGAATAGGCTCCATATGGGCATCCTCCCACCAAAAAGAATGACGCTCCTCGTTTCCCTATAGAGCAAATATATAGTTCAAGCGCCATAAAATGCAAGGAAACGACACCATTTGCGCCAGGATCGTACTATGTAGCACTGAATCACGGTATATATCCGGTCTGTAGCCATCTTCTGA
>DMFQ01000435.1:1173-9733 GCA_003450555.1 Ktedonobacter sp. | reverse complement strand
ACACTTGAAACACTTGAAACAATAGAAGCCCCACATTCAATGAGGCTCCCATTGTTCTAAACGAATCTGATTGTCTAAGCAAGAGGTCCTTGCTAACTAGATTCTCATTCCCGCAGTCTGTGTAGCAATAGATGTATGGTCGCAACTGCCCGTGTTTGTTGTCGAGGTCGTACAACCACTGGAAGCAGGTGGATCATTGGGATCGTTGGTGTACTGGTCGTCGCTGTAGACAATCGAGGCAAACCCGTAAGCTGTAGATGCGCTGTTGAGGTCCACTGCTACCCCGAAATCATCATACAGATCGCGATTTTGACTGCTGTTTCCAGTACAGGAAATTCCGCCCTCGCAGACACCACCAAAGTGAACGATGGGAGTAGACTGCACCTGAGTAAAGGTACTGCCTGCCTTCGTCGCGCTCACGTTCTGCGCCATAAAGACATACCATGCCGCGCTTGCTGGATAGCTGTCAGGAGGGTTCGTACCATCGTAATACGAGGTCCCATAATAGACGATATCGATGCGTCCGGAACGGTTGGCAACGCTCCAGGGGAAGATGGCCGTGTTCGCTGGCGCTTTGTTCACCTGCACTGGTGCCGACCATGACGTGCCATGATTGGTCGAATAGCTGTAGGATACATTGTGGTTGTCAGAGTAGACGGAATACACGTTGCCTGCCTTGTCGATGCTCACGTTTACGAATTGGTGCCCGTAGCTCACATTCCTGTTCGGGTTGTCATACACGACTTGATCGGTGAAGGTTTTGCCTCCATCAGTGGAAACAGCCATGTAGACAACGTGGGTGTTGCATGGGCCAGTAGTAGGGACTGTACAACTTTGCACGTCACCGCTATCGATTCCGCTGAAGGTCTGGTAGATGTAGTGGGTGGTTGGATCGATCATCTGGTTCCCGATCTCGTTGCCACCGACGACATTGAGGAGATAGAGATGGTTGGAATCAATGGCATCGCCCAACTGTGTGAATGTCGCTCCCGCGTCGAAGCTACAATTTACGTCGATATTATCTGTCGAGACATCGTGGTAGGAGATACACACCTTGGATGCCCCATCGGCAGCAATCCATTCACGGTCATCACCAGAAATGGTAGCGCCAATCGGATTGAGCGCCCAGGTGTTGCCTTTGTCTGTGCTGGTGCTGACATCAACATTCGCCAGCGACAGACTGGCGACGTAAACGTTGTAATTGCCGACGGAGTTTTTAACAGGCGCCACCGCCAGATCAGTGTCACCACCACCTGGTGCAAATCCGCTACTGTTCGAGCTGGAGCCTGCGTCAGGCGATGGAAGTGTCGTGTAGTGCAGGCCGTTGTCGGCTGTATTCGATCTCCAGGCATCTGTGCCTGCGCCCAAACCATTCTCAGACGAGGCATAGAAGTTTCCTTCTAAGCCGAAAATCTCTATAATATCAATACGTTTTCTGCTGCAAAAACTATTACAAATGTGGAGTCGTTTCGGAGTCGTTTCTCGGAGTCGTTTCAAGGAAGGGGAGGTTCAAATAAGCTGTTATTGCCGAACTTCTTCTGGTAGTTCATACCAACGGACACGCTCTCCAACGACTGCCCGCGCCTTCCATCCCAACGATTTCGGTCGTTCTCGTAAAGCAGCGAGTAGCGCATTGATGCGCTGAGGAATATACGAGGGAAAGTTCTGCTCGATAGCAAACGCCTGCGTTTTTTGCAAATTTAACTCAAGCGTTTTTTGCAGTCCCCAGTCATTGGAAGTCAATCCCGCGATGTAGTTCGCATCGATGCCCTGCTCACTACGCTCAACTTCATGATCATAAAACAGGGCGACCGCGTCGATAAGGTCTTTCTCGTTGATCTCAACAATCTGCAATTTTGTCAACAGGAGATCAGAGGGCGATAACGTACGTGTGTCCAGCAGCAGGCGCGAGCGGAAGTCAAGAGTATGGCACATCTGCATGCGATCAATAAAGATGTCGATCTGCCGCTCGTGCTGCTCATCCCAAAAGAGCAGGCGTGTATTGCCATGGAGCGCGTTAAATGTTTTGCTTCCCTCGTAACCAAGCCTTGTGAATAGCGCCTTTGTTTTTGCTCCCCACTTTGCAAGGGTGACGAAATCCATATCATTATACGTACGCTGTAGCCGCTCATTCAACATGGCACCAGGGCATTGGAAAAAAATCGCAAGTCCACCCAGTAAGCGCAGTGGAATGCCCTCTGTATTGGCCGCGTCGATTATACGAGTTGCTTCCTCGGTAATATCTGCGCCAGGACCCGTGGTATCACTCATCCTACTATTGCCTATGCGACGTGAAAACCAAACCTACTGAATCATGTTGAGGGGATGTATGGCAAAACGTCGCTGCTCCTTTCTGTCTCAGGAAATTATAAAACAAAATAGCGCAGGTTTGCTCACCTTCCCTCTTAAGCAATCTGACGTAAATCAGCATTTCCTCCACACACCACTACACCGACCCGCTCGCCAGGCGCGGGCTGGTACGCTCCACTCAGCAGTGCAGCGGTGGCGGTCGCTCCTCCAGGCTCTGCTACGATCCGTAGGTCATTCCATAACGCGCGCTGCGCGGCCCGGATACTGTCATCCCTGACGAAGATCACGCGCTCCACATAGCGTTTTGCAAGCGCGAACCCTTCTATTCCTACCCGCCTGGCCCCCAAAGAATCAGCTGCGATACCAGCTACTTCGACGTCGATAGGCTCACCTGCTTTGAGCGCGGCTGCCAGGGTCGGTGCTGATTCCGGTTCCACGCCAATGACGCGCACCTTTCCTGCAAACCAGGCTGCAATTCCCGCAATCAGTCCTCCTCCGCCCACTGCTACTAGCACAGTATCCAACTCTGGCGCTTGTTGAGCAAATTCGTATCCCACGGTCCCCTGACCGGCTACAATTTCTGGCTGATCGTAGGCATGCACTACTAGTGCTCCTGTCTGTGCGGCCCGCGTTTGACTTGCCAGCAGAGCCTCGGCATAGCTGGCCCCCACGAGGTTCACCTGCGCTCCGTAGTTGCGTAGACGTTCCACTTTCACAGTGGGACACACTTCCGGTACAAAAATCTCTGCTCGATGTCCCAACTGCTGTGCAACATACGCAACAGCTACACCATGATTGCCTCCTGATGCTGCGATGACCCCGGCTAGTGGCACACGATGGCTCAGGATGCGATTAAAGGCTCCTCGCGGCTTAAAGGAACCGGTATGCTGGAGTTGTTCGAGCTTGAGTACCACGTGCGCATCGATGCCCCAGGCTCCGTCCTCCAGATGCACAATCGGCGTCGTACGTACATAGCCAGCTATTCGCTTGTGCGCTTCCTCAATAGCAGCATGCATATGCTTTCCTCACTTTTCTCAGCGTTTCATACGAGAGCGTTTCCTCTTGGCAAAAAACGAACTGTGTGCTAGAATTCTGTCACACATTGAGGACCTCTGCCAGAGGCAGAAAAGACAGGGAGCATCAAAAAACTGCCATGCATACGGTTGCAACTATTGTCTATGACGCCGTCAATCCTTTTGAACTAGCGGTGGCGACAGAAGTTTTTGGCTTTGAACGTCCAGAACTGGGAGTGTCCTGGTATCGGTTTCTGGTGTGTGCCGTAGAGCCACGACCCATTCGGACCTCCGTAGGCATTTTCCTCACTACGCCTTATTGCCTGGAACACGTCGCTGAGGCTGATACAGTGATTGTTCCCAGCTCCCGCCCTGGCATCGTTTCGGTTCCAGAGACACTGCTCGATGCCTTACGCGCTGCCTCCCAGCGTGGTGCTCGCATCATCTCGTTCTGCACAGGTGCTTTCCTACTTGCTGCCGCAGGATTGTTGGATGGTCGTCGCGTCACCACTCATTGGGCGTGGGCAGCAGAACTGGCAAAGCATTATCCCCTGGTACAGGTCGATCCACACAGACTTTACATTGATGATGGGCAAGTACTGACTTCTGCCGGGACGGCTGCCGCGATTGACCTATCGCTTCACATCGTTCGCCAGGACTACGGAGCCGATATTGCAGCAGCGGTAGCCAGGCGAATGGTTGTTCCTTTACATCGCGATGGCGGTCAGGCACAGTATATCGAGACGCCGCTACTACTTCCAACAAATGAGGAAGAACCGTTTGGCGCAACACTCGCATGGTTAGCCAGTCATCTGGGCGAAGAGCTTACGGTAGAGCAGATGGCAGCGCGGGCTGTAATGAGTCCGCGTACCTTCGCGCGTCGCTTCCGTGCGATCCTGGGCACGACCCCCCATCAATGGTTGCTCCGGCAGCGCGTTGTCCTGGCTCAACGCCTACTGGAGACGACGAACGAGCCCGTTGAGCGCATCGCTACCCGCTGTGGCTTCGGTTCGGCTGCTACGCTTCGTTTGCACTTTCAGCGTCTGTTGCACATTTCGCCCCAGACCTATCGCCACGCCTTTCAACGGGATAAAGCTCTACCGTAGAGACCCGATTGAGCGCGTCCAAGGGGGGGAGGCACATTATTACATGTCGCACGCTCCCCACTCCACTCCGTGGGACGAGATCAATCGGCTCCCTACGTCCTTCCATAGGAACAACTCCCCTTATTCAGGCGGTAACTCGCGATAGATAAGATCAAGGTTGACACCTTGCGTCAATCGGACGGCCCGGGCAATAAAGTAGATCAGCAAGCCCAGTACCACCAGAGCCCCCATGAAGGCGAAACCCTGCCAGGGAACGATGCCAAGCTGTGGGTAGCTGAGAACGATATAGGCCAGCCCAAGCATAACAGCTATGGAGAGGACCGCGACAATCACCAGTACTGGAATGCCTAGAATGGAGATGTTTGCAGGAGAATGCATGGACGCCAGGTCAGACTCACAACGGAGTCTGAACTACAGGCTTTCGAGCAGCGTGCCAGCGATAAGGGCCTCTATCCCTATCGCTCCCGCCAGGGAGAGCCACAGGAGCTGCGCGATGAGGGAGAGATCGAAGCTCTTTTTGAGCGATTGATGAAAGCGCGGCTACTCGAATGGCTAGACCTGGCTGACGAACGGCTGCAAAATACAGAGGTACGCTGCTATTTGATGGGAGGAAATGACGATCCACCATCTGTGCTGGATGTATTGGCAGATGCAGGCAGATACCGCCTGGTACGCAATCCAGAGGAGTCGGTTGTCCAGCTTGATGAGACCTGCGAGATGATCAGTTGTGGCTGGTCGAATCCCACTCCCTGGCATACGCCAAGAGAGTGCAGCGAAGAGGAACTGGAGAGACGCATTGCGCAGTTAATGGCGCAGGTCAAACGCCCTGAGTCAGCAGTGTTGAACCTGCATGTTCCACCATTCCAAAGTGGTCTGGATGACGCGCCCGAGCTGGACGCGTCATTGAGGGTGCAAGCCAGCCTGGGACAGACGCGCTTCAAACCCGTCGGATCGACGGCTGTGCGTGCAGCGATTGAACGCTACCAACCACTGCTGGGATTGCACGGACACGTTCATGAAGCGCATGCAACGTGCAAAATAGGCAGAACCGTGTGCATCAATCCCGGCAGCGACTACAGCGAAGGCATATTACACGGTGTACTGGTCACTTTGAATAAAGGCAAACTCAAAGGTTACCAGATGGTGAGTGGTTGATGAACGGTTGATACGCGGCTGAAAGGAAGGACCAACATGGCACGTCTGCATCTCGGCATCAATACCTGCTTCGCCGTAAAGCGCTGGCCTGAACCGCAGCAGTGGTTGAGCATTGTGAAAGAGGAACTTGGTCTTGATTGCTGTCAATTCAGCCTGGACCTCGTGGATCCAATGCTTGACGAAAACGCGGTGGGAGCCTATGCCG
Organism: Ktedonobacter sp.; assembly: GCA_003450555.1. GTDB lineage: Bacteria > Chloroflexota > Ktedonobacteria > Ktedonobacterales > Ktedonobacteraceae > UBA11361. The sequence continues at coordinate 3,944 of DMFQ01000435.1, read as the reverse complement.
ATGCCGTGAAAAAAAGTGCGGCAGCAAACAACATTGTTGTGCACAGCACCTTCACCGGCCTTGCCGCGTATTCATGGAGCATGTTACTGCATCCAGATGAAGCCATGCGAGCGGCTGCCATGCACTGGTATGAGCGCGCGATTGATTTTAGCGCGCGACTAGGCGCTTTAGGAACGGGTGGTCACCTTGGAGCATTAAGCGTGCGAGATGCAATGGATAAGGTACGCAAGGATGTGCTGATCCAGGAGATGATGCAACGCTTGCAATCTCTTTCCCGCTATGCGGCTCAAAAAGGGCTACAATTCCTCTTGTTCGAGAATATGGCGGTAACGCGGGAATGGGGACATAGTATCGAGGAGGCACAAACACTCACCAATCTTGTTGTGCAAGCAGGTGTGCCACTTATCCTCTGCATCGACGTTGGGCATCCCTGCGCTCTGCATACCGGAACGCCGAGTGATGACTATCTCACCTGGCTTACTCAGCCCTGGCCGCATATACCTGTGGTACACTTGCAGCAGACTGATGCTACTGGTGATCATCACTGGCCCTTCACCGCTGAGTACAATGGCATAGGAAAAGTTCGAGCAGAGAGCGTGCTGAATGCTCTGCAGTCCTGGCCGGATGACGCTGATGTCTACCTGTTCCTCGAGCCGATCCATCCTTTTGAGGCCAATGATGCCCTGGTGTTACGCGACCTGCGTGCGAGCGTGCAGTACTGGCAAAAGGCTATGCATGTGTAGGTGGATAGAAATTCATTAACTGGGAGTTGCATTATGTCCAATGGTTCCGCTGATCATCGTTCTGTTCTGGAAGTGCTTTTTGGACGGCCCAAGCCAGTGATCGCGATGATGCACTTGCCGCCCCTGCCAGGTCGTCCACTCTACGACAGCCACAAAGGTATGAATGCCATTGTCGAAGCGCTTCGTCGCGACCTGGATATTTTACAAGGGAGCGGCATCGATGGGTTGCTGTTCTGTAATGAAGGTGATCGTCCCTACCCGCTGCATACCGATCGAGCGCCCATTGCCGCCATGGCTGCTGCTATCGGTGAATTGCGTCCGCATATCGGGCTGCCTTATGGTGTTGACTTACTCTGGGATCCAATGGCAGCTCTAGCAGTTGCAAGCGCCGTCCGCGCCAGCTTTGTGCGCGAAGTCTTCACAGGAGTGTACGATAGCGATATGGGACTCTGGCAGCCTGATGCTGCTGCCGCCCTGGATTATCGCCGTCAACTATCTTCCGAGCATGTGCGCCTGTTCTTTAACATCGAGCCAGAATTCGCTCGCCCCATCGCCCAACGTTCAATCGGAGCGCTCGCGCGCAGCGTCGTTGTCTCCTCCCTTGCCGACGCCATTCTTATTTCAGGTGCAATGGCTGGCGATGGAAGCTGACCTCAGTCATATTAGCGAAGCCAGGGCTGCCGTCCCCAATACGCCCGTGCTGGCGAATACCGGCGTGCGCATAGAAACAGTACGTGCGACGCTGGCTATCGCTGATGGCGTGATTGTCGGTACGGGCCTCAAACACGATGGTTACACCTGGAATCCCGTCGATCCAGACCGCGTGCGACGTTTCATGGACGAGGTGCGAGCGGCACGCGAACAGAGTGAGGAGTAAAGGAGTGAGCTATGGCTGTTCGCTACGTGCTTGGCATCGATGTGGGCACAACCGCGCTTAAAGCTGTTGCGCTGGACCGCGAGCGTGGCGTCGTTGCTCAGGTGGAGCGAGATCACGAGTTGCTCTCGGCTCATCCCGGTTGGGCCGAGGAAGACCCTGAGCAATGGTGGACGACAACGCGTGACGCGATACGGACATTAATCACTACTATTCCTGCCGAGGAGATAGCAGCGATTGGCGTTTCGGGTATGGTGCCTGCGATGGTTCTACTCGACGCCTCCGGTCAGCCGCTGCGACCAAGTATCCAGCAAAATGACGCACGCAGCATTGTTGAAGTCAAGGAATTGCAAGCTGCTGTTGATCTACGCGAATTTTTTACCATCACTGGCGGCATGCCTAATCAGCAGAATATCGATCCGCGCTGGCGCTGGCTCAGGCAGCACGAGCCAGATATCGTAGCACGCACGGCGTATCTGTGCGGTTCCTATGATTTTATTGTGTACCGCCTGACAGGTCAACTCTCTTTAGAGGAAAACTGGGCCGCGGAGAGTGGACTCTACGATATCCGCCAGCACCGCTGGCAATACATCCTACCTGGAACATGCCGGTATCGACGCCGCAATCTTGCCTCCCGTACGACAGCCAACAGAAATCGTTGGTGGTATCAATGAGGCCGTTGCCGCGCAGACTGGACTGCGAGTGGGTACTCCCGTGGTAGCAGGCAGCGCTGATCACGTGGCGGCTGGCCTCGCCTCAGGGCTGGTTCAAAATGGTGATGTACTGCTGAAGTTTGGGGGAGCTGGAGACCTGCTCTATTGCGCGGATCTCCCCGAGCCCGATCCGCATTTTTACTTCGACTATCACGATATTCCGGGTCTCACGCTCATCAGCGGCTGCATGGCAACGAGTGGTTCGTTAGTGAAATGGTTTGCACATGAACTGGCCGCGGGCGTGTCACTGGCTGATCTGGATGCCGAAGCCGAGCAAGTACCACCTGGCGCAGGAGGAATCATCGCGCTGCCCTACTTCCTTGGTGAAAAGACGCCCATCTTTGATCCGTCCGCGCGGGGTGTCTTTGCCGGTGTGATGTTGCATCACACCAGGGCGCATCTCTACCGCGCGATACTTGAGTCAGTCTGCTACGGCTTTGC
>DMFQ01000435.1:0-950 GCA_003450555.1 Ktedonobacter sp. | reverse complement strand
GCCGATGGTGGCAGCCGCAGCCGCCTCTGGATGCAGATCGCGGCTGATGTAGTTGATCACCCTCTACAAGTCATAGCCGGTGAGGCAGCTTCCGCGCTCGGCGCCGCCTATGTCGCAGCTATGGGCATCGGCATGTTTACCGACTGGCACGAAATCACCCGTTTCATCACCGCGGGGCCAATGTACCAGCCACAAAAGGAACATGTGGCGTACTACCAAAAGGGTTTTGCGCTGTACCATGATCTTTACAGGCGACTGCAATCCTTTTTGCCTGAACTGGGGGAGCTTGAACGTAATTAGGGACTTTGAAATAGCATGAGAAGAGAGAAACATAAAAAACCCGCCTACACAGGCGGGTGGAGTGGCAACGTCCTAGTTTCCCATGGGGCTGCCCCCACAGTATCATCGGAGCTGAAAGGCTTAACGGCCGTGTTCGGGATGGGAACGAGTGTTTCCCTTTCGCTATAGTCACCACCCCACCCGCATGTACACGCGGGTGAGATTTTCCCTGGTGGAGACGAGGGGATTCGAACCCCTGACCTCCGCCGTGCAAAGGCGGCGCTCTTCCAACTAAGCTACGTCCCCCCGTATGGGGGTGGGCCTTCCTGGACTCGAACCAGGGACCTCAGTCTTATCAGGACTGCGCTCTAACCACCTGAGCTAAAAGCCCAGAAAGCGAAAACGCCAGATATGCTTGGACTCGGACAACTCAAGAGTGGTAAGGCGTACTACTAGAACGTTTCGTTGCCTGTCAGTGACAAACCAGTTGTGTAACCTTGTCATAAAGACAAGACCGACCTGGGATAAGGACTCGTAGCTCTCCTTCGAGAAGGAGAGAGAGTCCGCACTCCCTAGAAAGGAGGTGATCCAGCCGCACCTTCCGGTACGGCTACCTTGTTACTGTCTCTTATACACATCTGACGCTGCCGACGACTCCTTACGTGTAGATC
>DMFQ01000151.1:2397-3805 GCA_003450555.1 Ktedonobacter sp. | reverse complement strand
TTTGTTCAGTCTATCCCATCCCATCCTTTAACAGCAAGGCAATCCCATCACATGCCTGTCACGAAATTGCGCCCGCCTTGTAAATTCCTGCAGTATGGGAAATGCCTACCCGTGAGGAGCGGGACGAAAAACGGCAGGCGTATCGACCAGCAATGGCGCCGCACTGCGATAAATCTCCGCGTAGGCCACGCCGAGCATGCGTCCGTAGTAGTGATCCTCCGCTTCGTACAGAGCCAGCAAGCGGTCATCTTTGACACGGAATATCGATTGGTAGGCAGCGAGCGCGCGGCGCTTGCGCTCGTACACCTCGCTCACATCGACGGCGAAGGCGAACTCGCTCCAGGGCGGCTCCATTTTACAGTGTGGGAAAAAGAGGCGCTCAACTATCCAGGGTTCCTGGTCAGCCAGCAGTTCACCCCCCGTCACGCGCTCCCACTGGCCCAGTCGTGCCAGAAACACGGCTGCCCTGGTCATACCGACCATGGCGGCGTGGTCGGGATGGACGCAGGCCTCTCCCGTACCATACACCCAGCGCGGGCGATGTTCGCGGATCAAACGGGCGAGCTGGAGCCGCGCACTCGCGGTGTCGGCCAGGAAGCGATCTTGCAGCCCGAGGGTCAGCCGCTCTACGCCAAGTATGCGAGCGGCCTCGTCTGCCTGCAGCGCACGCACGCCCGGTTCGGCAAATTCGGTCGGTTCGCCATCCGTTAGATCAATTAGCAGGATATGCAGCCCCTGATCGGAGAGTTTGGCTAACGTGCCGCCCATCTGGGACTCAGCATCGTCAGGATGAGCAGAAATTACCAGGGCATCGTAACTCATAGGACACCTTCCTTTCACGCTTCAACAACAACCAGATATCTTTTGCTTCTCACAAGTGTATTGCTGTAAGATTGACATAGAGCATATACATGGCGACCACCAGGATCACGCCAGCGAAGATGCGGGAGAGCGTCTTCTTCTGTTTGCCCAGGCGCGTTGCCAGGCGCGCTCCGGCCAGCCCTCCGAGTACGCCGCCCGCGATAAATTCGAGCGCGATGACCCAGTTGATGAGGCCAGAGAAGGCGTAGATGATGGCAGTCGTAGTGCCGAACATGCCGACCGAGAACAGCGAGGTGCCAATCGCGTTCAAGAGCGGCATGCCGGTGGCAAACATCAGGCCAGGCACGATCAGAAATCCCCCTCCAATGCCAAAGAAGCCTGAGAGCGCCCCGACCAGGAAGCCGACCGGGGTGGTCTTAGCGATCATAGTCTTACCGCTCTGTGCAGGTTTGGGAGCGATGGACTTTGCCGAGCGCAGCATGGTAATGGCAACGCCGATCATCAGCAGGGCGAAGAGAAAAAGGAGTTGTTTCCCCGGGACGATTTTACCCAGTTGCGCGCCAACTGCCGCACCCACTACCCCCGG
>DMFQ01000151.1:1299-2360 GCA_003450555.1 Ktedonobacter sp. | reverse complement strand
CCCCGGTATCGCGAAGGTAATGGCAGGAAGCCAGCGCACATTCCCCGCTCGCCAGTGGGGAATCAGGTTCGCGTATGCTGTGAGTGCTACGGCAAGGGCCGTTGTGCCTATCACCACATGTGGGTTATTGTATCCCACCAGGTAGAGCAGCAGCGGCACCGCCAGAATCGAGCCGCCGCCGCCAATCAAGCCAAGTGTAAAACCTACCATCAAACCAGAAACAACAGCTAGTATCTGCTGTAGCAGTGTCAGCGTCATCATTTACGCGCGTCCTTTGAGCATTCCGTGCCAGTAGAGCAAGGGCAATCCATACGCTTTCAGCAGGTACATGCTGTAGCGTTCCCTGTTCTGGTTGACCGGAAAAGTTTCCTTCGGTTTTAGATCGTAGCAGAGTTCGGTCACGCTATCCTGAATCCAGGTGGCTCCACGAGGAATCAGGTTTTTCTGCCCTCTGCGTGGACTCTTTCTTGAAGACGCCGCCGCCAACCAGCGTCCAGAGCGATTGATAGTAGTGATCACTGGATGGTTCAATGATGATGATGTCTGGCTGCTTGATGGTGCGCGCAAGCCGCGCCGCCACCGAGATGCCCGTTGTTCCGCCGCCTACAATGACGATCCGGTGATGCTCAGTTCCTGCTGTACTCATGCAATTCTCTCCTTGCGCGCGAAGCGCTGTTTTGAAATGTAGGAACGACGTGAATGGAAACGGTTATGGATGCGCGTGGGTCGCATGGTCATGATGCGTCCCAGGAATAGTTGTGTCCTGAGTAGTCACCGGGAAACCCTTTTCGGCCCAGTCTGGAACGCCTCCTTTGCCAACGGCAATCACTTCACGTCCCGTCGCGGCGATCATGCTGGCCGCCATCTCCGCGCGGTGTCCGGTGCGGCAGATGAGCGCGACTGGCCTGTCGAGTGGAACTTCATCGAGATGCTGCGGCAAATCGCCGATATGCAGGTGCAAGGATTCGGGAATGTGTCCCTCGTTCCACTCGTCATCCCGGCGCACATCGAGTACGGTAAAGTTCGTGTGCTGCGACCAGCGTTTGTAGCGGGTATCAATG
>DMFQ01000151.1:0-1283 GCA_003450555.1 Ktedonobacter sp. | reverse complement strand
GTGTTCGGTAGGCAGCGCCGCCGCTTTCCAGTACTGAATGCCCCCTTCGACAAAACCATTAATCTCTTCCCAGCCAATGCGTATCAATTGCACAACGGCTTCGCGTCGCCCCTGTTCATCTTCTACAAGTATCATCAGAGGTTGATTGTATGGCAGCAGCCAGCCGATATACGTGCTGAACTGGCTATCAAGTTCGATATTGAGCGATCCTGGAATATGTTCCCGCGCGAAAGCGGTGCGAGAGCGTCCATCTACCAGATGCATCCCCTTAGCCAGTTGAGCCTGAACTTCCAGTGAAGGAAGCGAAGGGGGAACCGGCATCGTTCCCAGAATGGGACGGCCAAATTTATTGGCGTCGTGCATATAGCGATAGTATTTCGGGTAGGCGATATACCCCAGCGGTTTGTCGCTCGATGAAGTCTGCTTCGTCTTTTGCCAGCGCAGCAGGACTCATCAAGCGCTCCTGCGCAATAGTGGTCGAGCGCGCCGGAGAAGAGGTCGTAGACATGCAAAAAGAACCTGCTCCGTGTGTGGGAAACACTTTGACCTGTCCCGGCAAGGTATCCAGCAGGCGCCGCAGCGTCGCGTATTGTTGTTTGGTGAGGGTGAGCGTAGGCGCCGACCCTAGCAGATCGGTGCGCCCGGCGTTGCCCACCAGCATGCTGCCGCCGCTAAAAAGCGAAGAAGGTGTTTCGCTCCCGGCTTCGTAGAGCAGGTAACTGACGTGCTCGGGTGTGTGGCCTGGCGTGTGCAGCACCTGGAACGCTGCCTCGCCAACGGTGAGGCGATCTCCCTCGTGGACAGACTGGTCCGCATAGACCAGAGGATCACCAGCACTGGCGATGATTTTTGCACCTGTCCTGGCGGCCAGTTCACGTCCACCGCTGACATAATCGTTATGTACATGTGTTTCCAGAATGGTGTGTGATCCGCGCATCAGCGCGATTGGCAGCCTCCAGGTACACAGCGATATCGCGGCGGGGATCGATCACTGCTGCCAGGTCGCTGTGCTCTTCCGCGACCAGGTAGGATTGATGGCCTAACCCCTCAAGAAAAAATTGTTCAATCTTCATCTGCTTGCAATCCTTTTCCCGCCTCTGTGCTAGTGCCTGGCAAGCGGGAGATTCCAGGCATATACGCTGTTGCCGTATGACAAACTGTTCTAAAGAGCAATTCACAATAACATTCTAATATTCGATTTAATGAATATACAACAAAGAAAATACGTTGTCAAGGTTTTTCAAGCACCAAATTAACGCTTATATTCGCCCTCTCTCTAAGAG
>DMFQ01000331.1:1161-2951 GCA_003450555.1 Ktedonobacter sp. | reverse complement strand
AGCTTACAATCCCTACCAGATTTATGTTAGAATAGCGGCATGCTAAGAACGCTTACTGCCACTCGTTATGTGACGCCCCTGCGCGAGGGCGGCTCACTACCAGCCATTGTCGAAGCAGATGACGATGGCCTCTATGTGCTGAAATTCCGTGGCGCGGGCCAGGGACCAAAGGCACTGATTGCCGAACTGGTCGCAGGAGAAATTGCTCGCACTCTGGGATTGCCCGTACCCGAAATCGTCTTTGCCGAAGTGGACCCCATGCTGGCACGCTCCGAGCCTGATTCTGAAATCCAGGCACTCATCAAGGCTAGCACCGGTCTCAACCTTGCCCTTGATTACCTCCCTGGCGCGCTTGCTTTCGATGCACTCGATATCCACAACGTGGACCACCTGCTTGCCTCATCAATTGTCTGGTTTGATGCATATGTAACTAACGTTGACCGCACGCCGCGCAATACCAATATGTTATTCTGGCACAAGCGCCTCATGCTCATCGACCACGGGGCCTCGCTCTACTTCCATCACACCGATATAGACTATATGGAGCGTAGTAGAACGCCCTTTACCCCCATCAAGCAACACGTGCTGCTCCCCGTTGCCAGCCAGCTTGCCGACACCGATCCACAGCTTAAAGCACGTTTAACGCCTACGGTGATCGAAGATATCATCAATATGATTCCCGCTATATGGCTCGATAACGACCCGCGGTATACTGACCGTGAGGCGCATCGTGCAGCTTATATCGCTTACCTGCTGGACCGCTTAGCGGCTTCGCACATTTTTGTGGAGGAGGCATTGCATGCACGCGCTGAACTCCTATGATTACGCGATCGTGCGCGTTGTGCCGTGTGTTGAACGCGGTGAATACATCAATGTCGGCGTGATCCTCTTCTGTCGCACGCGCCGTTTTCTGGGCGCCCTCATCTCTCTGGATAAGCAGCGCCTCACCGTCCTCTTCCCTGCTACCGATCTCGCTATGGTACAGCAGCATCTCGATAGTATCCCCCTCGTCTGTTCTGGCAGTATCGAAGCTGGCATCATCGGTCAGCTCTCACAATCCGAACGTTTCCACTGGCTCGTCTCTCCACGCAGCACCATCATCCAGACTTCGCCCGTCCACTCTGGCCTCTGCACCGATCCTGCTGTTACGCTAGAGCATTTGCTCAAAACAATGGTACTCTTGCCATAATCTCAACCAACTCCTCGCGGTCTATCACGACCGCAATAACCTTCTTCTCGCTGGTCCTGGCGGAGGTAGACACCTGAACCCATCCGAATTTAAGGAACTCCTAGCCCGCGCAGGCTTTACGGATATACAGAGCATTCCATTGGAAACAGAGGCAATCTACGCGGATGAACAGGAATGGTGGTCAGCGAAATGGACCCACGGGGCGCGCTATCCACTTGAGAGAATGCCGCCAGAGGTCCTTGAGCCTTTCGCGCTAGAGGTAAAATCGCGGCTCGCCCCATTCAAACAGTCAGATGGGTTTCACGAATCCTGGCGCATTGTGTGCATGCTAGCAACAAAGCCAGCAGCTTAAAATGGCTCCATTCGCTAGAAAAATTGTAATAACGAAAAGGAGTTCTCAGAGGCGCAACCGCTGAGAACTCCTTTTCTGCATTGATTTTTAACCTTCTAATTTTCTAGCTTGTTCAGAAGGACTCTTGAGAAATTGGCTGCTATAATACGAAGGTAACAAGTTCACTACCACGGAGAACCGCATGAACGCTATTCGTCGTAACAATCAATTGCTCTGCCTGCTAAGCGCCTGCTTGATACTCTTACTTAC
>DMFQ01000331.1:0-1035 GCA_003450555.1 Ktedonobacter sp. | reverse complement strand
CATAGCCTCCACGACGATAACTATGCCATCAACCCAAACCGACTGCCCTCCCACCGGAACGGCGCGTCCACAGGTTACAGCTCCTCTAGCTCTCGGCAGCCACCAGAACATCATATACACCCTCAATCGTGGCACATATGACACGCCAACCAGCGGCGCATTGATCCGTTACGATACTCAAACAAGACAGAAAACAGTGCTTATTACAGTAAAGCATGCCCATATCTACGAGGCGCAGGTCTCCGCTGACGGGCAATGGGTGCTCTTTGTTACCACGACAGGGAGCATTAGCAGGCAATCGCAGCTCCAATTGCTGCGCGTGGACGGTCAGGGTTTACAAACGCTGGCCTGTGTTCCAGGGTACAGCCTTCAACAGATGCAGTGGTCCACCGATCAGCACTATTTGGTGTACTACAACAACGTGAACAACCAGGGGATCGTGTACTTACTGGATATGCTCACGGGTACGCTACAAATAGAGCTAACCACTCCTCCACAGGTCGGACTTCTCCTACGCACCTGGTTCGACGCGACCCATATCTACGTCAGCGATCGCGCCACCGACACGCTCTATACTTACCTCTACCTGCTAGATATCAAGAAAGGGGCAAAGCAGCATCTGAGCGACCTGTCGACGGTTCTCTTCCAGGAGTACAGCGATTTCGACAGCAGTGAAGATAGTTCTTCCCTTTTTACCACCGATGGAAACTGCCGCGATGGGACCTGCAATGGCCCCAGTCACATAACCATCCAACCTGTTACCGGCGGTCCACAACACAGCATCTATAGCAGTCAGGACTATGACGTTATAGAATTGCGCGCCATCGACCGCAATAACATGTTATTTATCGTCGGCAACTCGCCATGGACACCTGATACCAGCCATAACGGTCTGTGGGAAATGCGTATCGATGGCACCAACCTGACTCACCTGGTTACAACCAGCACGCAACAGTACAGCTACATGAACTACGGTTCGCAGCAGCCCTGGTCAAACATCTCGCGGGACTCGAGCATGTACGTCATACAGGTGAA
>DMFQ01000060.1:10057-11021 GCA_003450555.1 Ktedonobacter sp. | reverse complement strand
ACGTCGTTCCCTCTGCAGGAGATCAGCAGCCAGCAGTGGTTGTATCTCTCTGTGTCTGTACCAGGTTCATGCACTGTACCGTACCTCCTGCAAGATGCTCGTCGAAACCTCGAACTGCTACAATGCTCTTCTCATTCTATCTAAAAAGCTAACACCTGTACAGGAGTTCAAGCAGAAGGTTGCTCTTCCTGTACAGGTCCACCTGCTACCCCATGAGAGGATCGCGTGCTCAGGCGCGCGCCCCTACCTCTGTATTGGACGCAACAGCCTGCATAGCTTCCTGACGTTGCGGCGCGAGCAGAGCGTACCCAAACCCGATAATGGCCGCACTACCGATGATGCCAGGAAGGCTCTGCAGAGCTTCAGGGAAGAATGGGACAAAATTCACGAAGCCCACGACAAGCGTGGCGATGAGCAGCCAGCCGATCCAGCGTGGGAAGACCCTGGCGCGCAGCGTCGCAATGGCTAGCAGCAGTATACCGAGAACCTCACCCACCATGCTCACGAGGGAGAAGGCGGTCCACGTAGATGGGGGCGTAATCGCAAATTGCGCCGATAGGAGATGAGCGGCAAGCAGCGGAATGAAAGTCACAGTAGTGAAAGGAATCAGAACACCCTGGAACAAGGTGACATACCAGATGAACAGGAAGCCAAGCAGCCCCAGCATACCTGCTCGTCCAGCCTGGCGGGTATACATCCCTGGCAGCCCAAGCAGAACAAGTATAGATCCGATAATCCCGATGATGCTGCTGATCAGAGACAGCGGGCTGGTCAGTGTTGCGAGGTCATTGCCGTTAAGGAGCGTTTGAGTAAGGTAGTAGATGATCGAAAACAGGCTTCCGCTAATCAGGGCTATTCCGCTCAGGCGGTACGAGGTGGTCGATGACATGAGACATTTCCTCCTTCTCAGTCAGTTAGTCAAAAACAGTGTTACTGTAGATCGGGGAGTGAAATCCATCTCCCC
>DMFQ01000060.1:9494-9877 GCA_003450555.1 Ktedonobacter sp. | reverse complement strand
TTCCTTAGTTGCAACTGTAACAGGCCGGGAGTCCCACTGTCTTCTGAGAATGTCCTGAGTAGTGTCCCGCTTTCTTTGGGACACTTTTTAGGACGCTCACACGAGGTTGTTTCGCTCACAGATTAACATCAGGGGAAAGACGAAGTACGCGTTGACACAGTATCACACCTCCCCTATACTCACCAACAAGAAATACTTATGGTGGGCAGTTAAAAAATATGCGCATACAAGAACATATAAAATTGTCGGGGGCGGCGGCCATGATGGCGCTGCCATGGTTGAAACAGGATGTGTGGATACCTTTCGCGGCTAGCATTGGTATCGATGTTGACCATTATTTGTGGCACGCGGTGACGCACCGGACGTTGAGTTTACGCGCGGCG
>DMFQ01000060.1:8786-9222 GCA_003450555.1 Ktedonobacter sp. | reverse complement strand
ACATGTTTAATTTTGCTCGACTTCTTTTAATCGCTATGGTATAATCACACGGAAACTTCTATAGGTGAGTTATTCACGAAAGTGAGGAAGATATCTTGGCCCAGTGGCTTCCAGCAATCAGAGTAGTTCAGATCATTCTCAGCATAACGGTCATAGTCTTCATCCTGCTACAGGCTCGTGGTGCGGGATTGGGTAGTGCTTTTGGCGGCAGTAGTGCTGGTTCCGTTTTTAAGACACGACGTGGCGTAGAGCGTTTAATTTTTAATCTGACGGTCGCATTTGTGATCCTTTTCGCCCTCGTGTCTTTGTTCAGTGCATTGGTTCGCTAATCCTTTTCATTTACGACAGGTAGCTGTGCACCCACACAGCAAAAAGAGCGCGCGGCAGATTGCGTTGCTTTCGACTTTTGCGCTTTGTTTTGTGTTACTCTTTTTGG
>DMFQ01000060.1:2408-8681 GCA_003450555.1 Ktedonobacter sp. | reverse complement strand
CCTAATGCACGGCTGACCTATGTTGCGATTGGGGCCTCAGACACCTTTGGTATCGGGGCCGATGATCCGCAGACAGAGAATTGGCCCGCTGATTTGTCAGTTGGCCTTGGCACTGGCGTTCATCTCGTCAACCTCGGGATACCTGGCATCACCCTGCACCAGGCGTTGAGTGTTGAAGTACCCGTGGCGCTCGATGCCCACCCTAACCTGGTGACCGTCTGGCTAGCCGTCAATGACCTGGCAAATAATGTTCCATTGGCTAGCTATGCTCACGATCTCGACCTCTTGCTAAGCCGCTTACAGCGAGACGCTCCACACGGCGCGTATCGCGGTGGCTAATGTGCCCGACCTGACACTGCTGCCGTATTTCAGCTCCGATGACCCGCAGCCACTCTTTACACGGGTTCAGCAGTATAACACAACTATTGCGTCCATCGTAAAAAGTCACCGCGCTATCCTCGTAGATCTCTACCAGAAGTGGCGCACGCTTCGTGATCACCCCGAGTATATCAGCCTGGATGGCTTGCACCCCAGTACGCTGGGATATACACAGATCGCGAACTTGTTCTATCAAGCCCTGACGTAGGACGTATGGATATATGACACTTCTCTTTGGCATTCCAATCGATACACTGACAACAGCGCTGCTGACGACTACGCTCCTGATTATCGGCATAGTGGTACTGCTGGCTCTGAGCAACATTATCTTTTTTAAGATTGGGACACGCAATATTCCGCGCCGCCGTACCCAGATGTGGCTGATTATCTTCGCGCTGATGCTCTCCACGACCCTACTTTCCAGTGTGCTCGCTACCGGAGATGTCATCACCACCGCGGTACAGACGGTCGCCGTGTATAATTTGGGCAGCGTGGATGAGACAATCGAGGGCGGACACGGCGCTCTAGGGTATTTTTCTGATGGTGCGTACTATCAATTACGAAACCTTGCCAGCCATGATCCCGATATCACGGCAGTGGGTGCCTCGCTGACCGAACACGATCTTCTCGTTGCCGATATCACCTCCCGACAGGTGCGCTCAAAAGCTTCAGCCCTTGGTATCATTCCCAACAGCGAACAGGGCTTTGGTGGTATGCAGGACGACAACACGAAACAGCATCTGACCATCGCGGCCCTTGGCGCAAATGAAGTCTACCTCAACCATACCATTGCCGTATTGCTCAATGCCCATCGGGGTGACACGCTCTATCTCTATTCAAAACGCTGGCCGGGAAAACGCTACAAGGTTCATGTCGCGGCTATCGTTGGAGATAGCGGCCTTGTCGGGCAATTACCCTACCTTCTAAGCAATATTCAATTCTTTCGCGCTATCGAACAACACAATGACGATATCACACAAATCTTTATTGCCAATCGCGGCGGTGCCAATGGGGTCGATATATCAGATCGCGTGACACGAAGCCTGAGCTTCTGGATTCCGAGAGATGTACACGTTATCCAGGTAAAGCAGCAGGGCGTTCAGAATTCGCAGAAGGCGGAAGATATTTTCTCCCGCGTCTTCGCGCTCTTTTCGCTTTTCGCGCTGGCAATTGGTCTCCTTTTGATCTTCTTGATTTTTATTTTACTGGCGGCGGAGCGCCGCGTAGAAATGGGGATGGCGCGAGCTATTGGCGTACAGCGCCGCCACCTGGTGTTGATGTTTCTCTTCGAGGGCACGGTCTATGATTTACTGGCCTCGTTTTTTGGCCTTGGCCTCGGTATAGGGACAGGCTCACTGCTTGTCTTCTTCCTTGAGCCAATCCTGGCACGTTTCAACTTTCCACTTAAACTTACCCTCCAGCCGCATAGTCTGGTTATTGCCTATTGCCTGGGAGTAATCTTCACGTTCTGCTCGGTCGCTGCCTCTTCATGGCTGGTCAGCCGCATGACGGTGGTGGACGCGATGCGCGATCTCCCGGAACAGGGGCGACAGGGCTACTCACTTGGGGAGATTTGCCTGCGCATGTGGGAATTGATGCGCAATGCAGGAAGACGCAACAGAATGCGGCGTATTCTCTTCGAACAACTCCCCGATGCCCTGATCGAACTGGCGCGTTCACTTATAGTATTGGGTTTCTTGCCGCTGCTGCTCGGCTACTGGCTAATGCAACTGGGGCTGGAGAGATTACAGATTGTCTATTTCTCGCTTGGACTCTCGCTGATCGTTTTAGGGTGCGGTCTGCTGCTAAAAGCGACCATCGAGCAAATCCTACGGCTGATCAGCAAAACCCGTACCAAACCCGTAGGGGCGGGGGCGGGGCGGATGCGGAGATGGGGCCCTTGGGCCGCCCCGGGGAGGAGTGGGGACCATGCCGCCGAGAACAGGACGATGGGAAGGAGAGGTGAGTACGGCCTCTCGCCACATAGCAGCGCTATAGTGAACAAGTTATTTGTCACATTGGCAGGGTTGGCGCTTGTGGCGTATTGGGCGCTGCCATTCGATGTGCTGGCGCGACTGGGGCTGCCACGCTTTCAGGGCGGCATCGAAATATTCTTTCTTGCTGGCCTGATGATGGTATTGGGACTGGTCTGGGTGCTGATTACCGACGCGGAATTGATTGTGAACCCGCTGGTAGTACTGTGCTCAAGGTTACCCCGGTTGTTCATTCTCACGAGGCTGGCGTCAGCCTATCCTTTACACCGCCGCTTCCGCACTGGCTTAAGCGTTGTCATGTTCAGCATGGTCGTCTTCGCGATGACGGTTATGGCGGTGATTACGAATGCCATGCAGAACACCTATACGAATATCGATACACAAACGGGCGGGTACGATATCCAGGCCGTAGCTTATTTCAAGCCGCTCCCTGATATACGCTCAGCACTGCAACAGCACGGGATCAATCCTGATGCTTTCTCCTCGATAGGCGTCCAGACATCGACTGCGGTGGGAGTGATTCAATTGAGCAATGGTACTCCTTCATGGAGAATCTACCCGGCGCAGGTAGTCAATGGAGGGTTTTTACAAGGCCTCGGGCTGCACCTGTCAGCACGCGCCCAGGGATTTAGCAGCGATGAAGCAGTCTGGCAGGCGCTCCAATCCCATCCCAACTATGCGCTGATCGATAGCAACGCCCTACCCTTCCGACCTGACAGCGTCATTAGCGCGCCAGTCTATGATCCAAACGCACCGTTACCGGCTGATGCAGGTATGCCAACGAATCCACCGGGTTTTGATTCGCCCTATACCTTCTCGCTTAGCGGTGTCTACCAGGGTGATACCACTTTTCCGGCAACTCCTGTCTGGGTAGCAGGGCTTCAATCATCTGCATCAAACGCATCGGGCGTGTTGAGCGCATCTGCTGCTCCCTCCGCGGTAACTTCGGCGATCAAGCTCACTATCATCGGGGTTGTCGATAACAGTGATAGCGTCCATTTCGGATTGTACATTCCCCACGCAGCTTACGCGGGGAATACCGATCTCAATCCAACCACGCCCGACGCCCAGACCTACTACTTCAAGGTAGCGCCCGGTCAGGACAAACGAGCGCTGGCGCTGGCACTTGGCTCAGCCTTCCTCGATAATGGCCTGGAGACAACCGTTTTAGAAGATGCCATCTGGCAGATACGCGGGCCGCGCATCTTTCTCAGCAATGTGCTACTGGGTATTGTTGGCCTGACGCTGTTACTCGGGGTCACCGCTCTCGCCATTACCGGTACCCGCGCGGTGATCGAGCGCCGCCAGCAGATCGGAATGCTGCGCGCTATTGGATGCAGTCGTGGACTGATCCAGGTGGCGTTCCTCTGCGAATCGTTTTTCGTGGGCACGCTTGGCAGTATAATGGGTGTCGTGCTTGGACTCATTCTCTCAAGCAATATCTTCGCCACAAATTTCTTCGAGCAATTCAATACAGGTCTTACCTTCAGTGTTCCCTGGGAAGAACTGGGTCTCATCGTAGGAATTGCACTCCTGGCCTCATTCCTGGGTGCGCTATTGCCTGCCTGGCAGGCAGGCCGTATTTCCCCCGCCGAAGCAATACGCTACCAGTAGGGGCGCACTTCATGTTCACCCGCGCCACCCGTAACACATCATCTTTCCTCTTGCCCCTACAGCTATGGGAAAGATCTGTCGAAAAATACACACCCCGAAAGTGACGTAGTTCACACCTGACCCCCTCTCTTCATGGTAAGCTACCAGCAGACAATGTCTCTTTCTATGGAGGTCTTTTATGAAAATTCATTCTTCATGGCATAATAAACATCTTGATTATAGGTAGTAGTTTACTCCTTTTAGTGTTTCTCATACTCACAGGTTGTAGTGGAATCGGTGGAAGTAGTGGCAGCGCAACGCCGACGGCTGGCAGTAACACTCCCACCACAACTGGCAATGGCTCAACTGCTATAGCATCACAGACACCGGTTGTACGGCTGGGTACACAGCCCTGCCCCGAAGCGGTCAAAGATCCGGCGCATTGGACGGCCATTATTGCGCCTACCGCCAGCGCAAAGGTCGAGAGCGTCAGTTGCGCTAACTTGAAGGGTACGCCCACACTACAGGCGCTGGTGACGGTGCGCTACGACGGTACTGGCGCCATCTTCGACGTCTATGTCTATGATCGCATCACCGATCCTAACCCGGCACAACTCTTCAAATTACAGAATCTGGCGAAAGGCGATGCGAAGATCAGCGCGTATAATACCGTCATGACCGCCGAGGTAGATACCAACTCCAGCATCAATCGCAATCAACCCAATGCAAACCTGACCCAGGACCTTTTCCGCGAATTTAAGTGGTCTGATGCTGTTGGGACACTTGTTCCTGTGACATTCCCTGGCATTTTCCCCGATCTCACACGCTATCAGGCCGAGGCTGACCAGGTGCAGGTGAACCAGGGACATCAACCCTGGAAATTGAGTGCGACAATGACGGCCCAGGCGCTGGCAGCCAGCCAGAGCCTGCTCAAGTGGAACCCCAATGCCCCGGCAACGATTGTGAGCGGCGGTGGCGCTCACGATCTTGATGCGGTTGTTACTGTGAAAAGCACAAGTCCGAGAGGGGGCACAATCAGGGTGACTATGAGCCGGCTGGAACAAAACAGCAATGGAGGCATCTGGGAAGCGACTTCGGTGACTACGGATGACATGTCGATCACTGCTCCGCAGAATCGCGATCGCCTGTCAAGTCCCGTGAAGGTCACGGGGACCGGCAGCGCTTTCGAGGGAAAAATTGGCAGGGTCATCGTCCTGGATCACCTGTATACTGATATTGGCCATGTCGATGCCACCGGCGCCATCGGCAACGGCAGTACGACGTTCTCAAGCAGCGTCACGTACAATTCTACCTTCAAAACAGGCGTACAGGAGGGAGTTGTGGTGCTGTACAGCTACAGTAACATTGATAGCTCAATCGCGGGCGCGGTAATGGTGAAGGAGTTGCTGGGCTAGCCACGCTTCACTGCTACCACGATATCACGCTTCTTGATGACACGATCCACCGTATGCACCAATTGTGTATACGGTGGTTCATTTCTGACCTTGAGCTGTGTATACTCTTCCAGTAGCGCTACCATGTTCGCGCGCTCGATACGGGTGGCATTCCACGCCAGCGCCAGCGCTCCTCCGGGCAGCAGCACCTGTTCCCAGATAGGAAGGGCCTTTTGCAGCATCGCGGCGACTTCGGCAAAATGTTGAATGCCATAGGGCAGATCACCAACAATAGCGTGTACACGCGGACCACCGGGAACTTCTTGCAAGTGTAGATTGGCTTGAACTGTATCGCCATGCGCCAGCACGAGCACGCGCGTCGCCCCCTTGCGCCCGATCTCGAACTGATAACGCCGTCCAGCGCGTCGGCTGCGCTCGTCCAGTTCTTTGAAGGGGATATGCTCGCTCTGCAAATATTGCCTGATAAAAACAGCGGTTGACTCTATATCCTGCCGTTCAAGTTCAATGCCAAAGGCATCGTAGCCCCCGGCAAGCGCGAGAAAAAGCGCCGTGCCTCCACCCGCGAGAGGGTCAAGTATCCTGAGTCGCCCGGTACACTGCCCGGCATATGCACTCGCGAAGATGGCTATATTGAGCATTACACGGGTGAAGATCTCATTGGTCTTCCCTTTGTAGCGGCGGATCTCCGCCATCTCCAGCGGCACAAAAGGCGTGAATTGTGGCTCAAGAGGGCGTAGCAGCGGCCCCTCTACCTCGCCAAGCGCATCAAAGTATTGATAAACCTCGCTCGTAGCCCCCAGGCGCGAAAGAATGGGCATAATGGTTGTGAGGACAGAAGAGTTAGCAGCATAGGAAGCACCTTCGTCAAGCCCTCGTCCCGTAGGGGCGGGAGT
>DMFQ01000060.1:497-2359 GCA_003450555.1 Ktedonobacter sp. | reverse complement strand
GCTGTGATCATGGGACCCAAAGGGCTGGCGAGCAGTTCGGGAGCAGCCAATATTTCGGCCATATTGGCGTATTGAGTGCTGCGTTGCGGAGTGATTTTTAGCGCGATTTTCATGAGGGTAATCTTAACCCTATTCTCTCTTCCAACTCGGACGCTACGCTGTAGGGGTCTCGTTCGCGGCTGGTAACATCCTCTACTAACTTCTGCCACTCGTCATCAGTCGTTTTCGCTTTGAGCGCGTTGACGACGGCATGCAGCACGAGAGCCTGTATTTCGCTGCGCACCTGGCGCTGTGCCCTGTTCGCCAGCATGCCGCTTTCAACCAGGTAGTCGTAGTGCTGCTGCATGGCATCGATCACCTGAGGAATACCCTGGTCTTTAATGGCCGCCGTTTTCAAAACTGGAATGCGCCAGTAGGGTAGCGATTTATCATGCAGGCGACGCGTGGAATCGAGGCTCAGGAGCATTGCCAGTTCCGCGAGGGTCTGGTCGGCTCCAGGTTTATCCGCTTTCGTGACCACAAAAATATCAGCGATCTCCAGTATACCGGCTTTGATGGCCTGGATGTCGTCACCCATGCCGGGGGCGGAGACGACCAGCACGCTTTGGGCAGTGCGCATCACTTCAACCTCCGCCTGACCTGTTCCGACGGTCTCGATGATAATCGGGTTGTAACCGGCGGCGTCCATAGCGCGCACAACGTCACGGGTTGAGGCCGCAAGCCCTCCCAGGTTGCCACGACTCGCCATACTACGAATAAAAACCTGCGGGTCGCCCGAAAGTTCCATCATGCGAATACGATCGCCAAGGATTGCTCCGCCAGTAAAAGGACTGGTGGGATCAATGGCTACCACGCCGACCTTAGCATCACGACGGCGCAATTCACGGACAAGGTGTGTGACAAGGGTGCTTTTACCAGCGCCGGGAGCGCCCGTTACACCAACGATGTGGGCACGGCCAGCATGGTGATGCAGTTCCGCCAGGTAACGACGAGCGGCGGGTACTTCATTCTCAATCAGGGTCACCATGCGTGCCAGCGCGCGACGGTCACCACTGAGCATGCGTTCAACAATATTTTCCAAGGCGCACCTACACCTCGGTCTTCAGGCGATCAGCCTGCACATTGTTACGCACGAAGTCGATGATCTCGTCCATCGATGTACCGGGACCAAAGCACCCTTTGATGCCCATCTCCTTGATAGCCACTATATCTTCATCGGGCAGGATGCCGCCAGCAGCTACCAGAATATCATCTACATCATCCTTTTTCAGTAGTTCCATTACTTTGGGAAAAAGGGCCATGTGCGCTCCGGAAAGAATACTCATCAATATTGCGTCCACGTCTTCCTGGATGGCTGCTTCGACAATCATCTCAGGGGTTTGACGAATACCTGTATAAATTACTTCCATGCCGGCATCACGCAGGGCACGGGCAATCACTTTCGCGCCCCGATCATGCCCATCCAGACCCGGCTTGGCGACCAATACGCGAATTGGGCGAGTATCAGCCATGGTTGCGACTCCTTTGTCAGCACATTAGCGCGTTATAGAGCGCAGAGAGCGCGCGCTCCTGTTCTTCATAGATATTTTGCATATCTTCATTCCATTCTACAACGGTACCCGGTGCGCTGCAAGCTTGCACCAGCAGTTTTGCGCGCGCTATCACCTCTTGTTTCTCACGCGCCGTAACGATGGGCACCGGGATTCGCGCCAGAACATGCTGCTCGATCTGCGGCTGCACCCACTTGTAGGCCGTGTGCAATACATAAACATATTGCCGCAACAAACGCGAATTGAGCAGAGCCAGGTAGAAATAGAGGTCATCAGTATAGTAGGGACGACCCTTGCGGTCGTCCTGCCTTT
>DMFQ01000060.1:0-350 GCA_003450555.1 Ktedonobacter sp. | reverse complement strand
ATAGTAGCAACCACCCTTACGATCGTCCTCACTTTCATCTACACACACACCTCGCGCCCGCAAGTGCAGCAGATAGAGGGTTTGTAGTGCCACCTGACCCTGTACATCAAGGGTTGCCTGGAGACGGTTGGTACTCTTCACGACCAGTAATTTTGGTGAAAGATAGCGCTCAAGCGGCTTTGAGATAGCTTCACGCGCTAGCCACCAGGCGCTGTGAGGAGTCTGATAGGGGCGGAGATCTTTCCCACCACGTAATACTGGATACCAGGCATGGGGTTTATGGTCGTTGTCCATACATTTGTCCATGTTCGAGGGTGACCACAGTTCCATAGACATTTGCACGTTCGCGG
>DMFQ01000180.1:3210-5902 GCA_003450555.1 Ktedonobacter sp. | reverse complement strand
TGTGTTCACAGTCTCTGTCAACTCTCATTCGGGTGGCAAGTGCAGCAGAATGTCTTCGATCTGCTGCCATGCCAGTTGTTCTGCTTGAATAAATGTCAATGGCTGTTTCGTCTGGGTAGACGCTCTCATGTGATCTATCACGTACTCCCGAAAATGGGCGAGATGCCGGCGCTGTACCTCAAGAGGTGGCATTACAGGCAGATCGATAAGCTCGGGAGGATAGAACTCCTCCGGCTCGAATGCCAGGGCCATCAAATTGGTATAGCCATGGATGAGCATGAGCCGGGACGTTTGTCCAAAATAATTGGGCTGCGTGCTGGAGAACAGGAGGCAGCCAGCAATGCGATTGGCATACAAGAGTGGGGAAGCTACCGCGCTCATTTCATAGTCCGCGCGGTAGGAAGGAAGGAACATTGTGTCATCTGTGAGATTTTGGACGGTGGCAGGTCGACCAGACGTCACCACATATCCCGCCAGCGATTCCGCTCCCAGAAACATGGCCTGATGTTCCAAATTGCTCTCCCACGGGCGAGTGCCCAGTCCTCCGCTCTCACGCAAGCTATGAATTTTGCCGTCGCTGCCAGGAGGCATGCAGCGTACCACCGTAATCGCCATCCCCATCGGCTCAGGATCGAGGTGTCTGATCGCATGTTGCAAGACCTGGCGGCTGACTGCCCAGAAGCGGAGTGTATCAGGAGTAGTGGCACGAGTATCAAGTACCTCGTTGACGAACGTAAAAGATATTTTTTCCACCAGGACAGCTTCCGCTTCTACAGAAAGAGGTGACAGCCATCCTTCACGCTCAAGTAGTTCCTGGAATTGATCTTGATAATCTCTCGGCAAGGCATGGAGCAATTGGCGCAGATTCTGTGGACGTGGTATCGACTCCCCTTTGACCCAGCGCGTCAGAGTGATAGAACGCACGCCAATCGCAGTGGCAATGCGCTCGCGCTCAGCAGGAGTAGTGATGATGGAGTCTAATAGTTCGCGCCAGGACGCCAGTTTATGCATATCAGGCCTTCCACAACCATCTCTCAGGTTGATTGAAATCTGCCTTGCTGCCCCTTCGCGAGCACAAATGAGGAACAAACATTCATTTCAATTTGCACTTGTACGAGTGGTAGCCTCTTCTTCATGGTACCATGGAAGAGAAAGGGCGTCAACAGGTTGAAACTGCTTCCACTTCTTATGCGTGTAATAGCTGAGCACCACTACAATTGTCGTCATTTTAATTGGAGGATGAATATGTCCGTCAAACTACAACACACATCCTCACGAAAAGACCTTAACACCATGAAAACCATTTTGGTGGTGTTAGCTTGCTGAATTGGCGTTATAGTCCTTTGTAGGTTGCACAAGTACCTTGTCGATGCGCCGTCCATCCATGTCCACTACTTCAAAGCGAAATGGGCCCCACTCAAAGTGATCGGTGGCAATCGGGACGCGGCCTAGTTCTGTTAATACGAAGCCGGCTAACGTCTCGTAGTCACCGCTTGACTCTTCAGGCAATTCTCGAATGTGCAGGATATCTTTAAATTCATCGATAGGCAACATACCATCAAATAACCATGACCCATCCTCGCGCTGAACCGCCTGGGGGTTATCCAGGTCGCCAGTTGAAGAGATATCGCCCACGATCGCCTCTAGTATGTCATTCAGCGTGATCAAGCCTTGAATATCCCCGTACTCCTGAATGACCAGTGCCGCCTGTTTGCCTGTTTTCTTGAACGACTCCAGCACCTTTAACGTGCTTGTGCTTTCGATAACATAGAGTGGCTCTTGCAAGACCGCCTTTAAGTCAAAAGGCTGGCCCGCCATACATTGCAGCAGCAAATCTTTCACATGGACCATGCCAAGTACATTGTCGAGGCCCTCGTGGCAAACAGGGAAGCGGGAATAGGTACTTTCTTGTATCGTTTGACGTATTTCTTGCGATGTATCAGCTACTTCTAGCCAGACAATATCAGGCCGATGGGTCATCAAGGAGTTGACGCGCCGGTTACCCATGCGAAATATCCTCTCGATCATGTCTTGTTCGGCAGCTTCAAATGTTCCGATCTGCGTACCTTCCTCAATTAAGACATTGATCTCTTCTTCAGTGATTGGCGGCTCCCCAGAGGGTCGCAAGCCTATCAGTCGCAATATGCCCTCTGTTGAAATGCTGAGTAAATGGATAAAGGGAGAGGCAATGGTGGAGAGCGTGCGCATAGGGGCGACCATAAAGATGGCAATGCGTTCAGGATTGTTTAACGCGATGCGTTTAGGAACCAATTCACCAATAACAAGTGAAAGATAGGTGATGCCTGCTACTACGACAGTAAGCGCAACGGCATTACTATAGGCAGCAAGCCAGGGGATATCACGTATATACACTGCTACTGCCTCGGCGACCGTTGCTCCACCAAAAGCTCCTGCTAAGATGCCGATGAGCGTGATACCAAGCTGAACAGTAGAGAGCAGCCGATTGGGAGAGTTGGCCAATTCCAGTGCGGCGGCAGCTTTCAAATCGCCATCATTTGCCCGCTGTTGCAGTCGAACCTTGCGTGCCGAAACAAAGGCCGTCTCAGACATAGCAAACACCCCATTGGCAATGATAAGCAGGATGATGATGATTATTTCAATAGTGGCGAAAGGCATTTCTACATGCTCCCTCTATTTGTAGCACGTTGTGCCATACATAGGCTGCGGATGC
>DMFQ01000180.1:2991-3177 GCA_003450555.1 Ktedonobacter sp. | reverse complement strand
CATCGTGGCTTCGTAGCAGCCCCTTCGTATTGATATATTTTAACAGGTGGTATCCTATCTGACTACCGCATCTTTGCGCAATTGCGCAAAGATGCCATTGCGAGCAAATGAATCAAAGAATGCCAACCCACCACCTCCACAAAATGTACGGGCGATCCCTTGCGGTCGCCCTGTCCTCGTCACCCC
>DMFQ01000180.1:1832-2870 GCA_003450555.1 Ktedonobacter sp. | reverse complement strand
CCCCAATTGTCCTAATGCACCCCAACGCACTTGCCCAACGTATAGCACGCGTGCTATACTCTAGACAGATACAGAAATACTTTTTGTCATACCCACGGTTGTAATAACGCTCCAGATGAGGTCTCAGACGTTTTGTAAGGCGTCGCCACTGGCGCGGGTTGCAACTGGCGGAAAAAGGAGGTGAGGGAACTATGGACGCTGGCCCTAGTCATAGTAGGCTATGTGTTTTTCGCGTGCCTGCTCACGGGACAGTTCTACTCACCACCGGGTATGGTTTATTGAGTTGATGTCTTTTCATCGCCTCCCCTGAGGAAGCTAACTGCTTCATCATTTCATTACCTTACTCGACGGGCGCACATCACTTTCCCCCTATGTTGGTTGAGTAAGCAACTTCCCACCTGCCAGTGAGTCCCTGAATGGACGGATACCCTGCACGGTTATCCCCCCAAGCAGTAGTCCCCTGCATGAATTTCGCATACAAAACGGTCTGTACACTCCTCTTTTTGGAGCTGTGCAGCACCTTACTATGCCTATGTTCTTTGTAACTTCGGTTACACAGGCTGACTAGTTATCCACTTATCCACATGTCTGTGGATAAGTATATGGACTTTATTACTCTTAATGAAAGGTGGTGATTCCAATGATTTTTTTAAGCACATTGCTCCGCCAGAGCATCTTTGATATTGAAGGACGGCGCGTGGGTGTACTGCGCGATATATGCGTCACACTACATGAGACCTTTCCGGTTGTCACGGCTCTCGTGGTTCATTCGTCAATGGGCCACGGCCAGAACGATATACTTATTCCCTGGTACCAGGTCAATAGTCTTGAAGAACCAACCATACATCTTGTGGTAAAACAACCTCAAATAGCTTCTTATACGCCGCGCACAGATGAATTATTATTGAGACGCGATATTCTAGATAAGCAAATCGTCGACACGCAGGGCTTTCGCGTGGTAAAAGTCAATGATTTAAAATTGGCGCAAATCAAGAAAACGGTCCGCCTCGTAGGCGTCGATATCAGCCTGAGCGGGCT
>DMFQ01000180.1:1103-1769 GCA_003450555.1 Ktedonobacter sp. | reverse complement strand
ACCTGGAATTATGTCGAGCCAA
The DNA here is from genome assembly GCA_003450555.1 of Ktedonobacter sp. Lineage (GTDB taxonomy): Bacteria > Chloroflexota > Ktedonobacteria > Ktedonobacterales > Ktedonobacteraceae > UBA11361. Next base: position 1,747 of record DMFQ01000180.1, on the reverse strand, counting down.
TTCAAGTGGTGAAGGGTGGGACAGCTACCGGTCAATTGATGCCGGCCCTTGCTGGCGCTACAGCCGGGGCGAGCCTGGGTGTGAGCGGCGTTATCCCTAAAGTGCAACTCAACGTCAGCCACTCGAAACTGGCTGATCTGCGTCCGGCTGATATCGCCGACATTCTGGAGCAACTCAACGTTGAAGACGCCGGGGCTATGCTCGAGCGCCTGGATACCGAGACGGCCGCGGATGCCCTTAACGAAGTTGAAGCCGCCCTACAATATGAATTACTGAGCGAACTCGATCCCGAGCGCGCCTCTGATCTGTTGGAGATGCTCCATCCCGATGACGCGGCAGATATCCTGGCAGACCTACCGGCGGCAGAGGTGGAGCGCCTCTTGAGCCTCATGCCTGCCAACGAGTCCCAACCCATTCGCGATCTCCTGCGTTACGGCGCGGAGACGGCGGGCGGCATCATGACTACAGAGGTGCTCTCGCTCGCGCAGGAGCTGACCGTCGAGGAGGCGCTCGTCTACTTGCGCCAACATTCAGCTCACTTAGAGATGGTCTATTACCTCTACATAGTCGATAGCGCTAAACACCTGGTTGGCGTCGTCTCACTGCGCGAACTGGTGGTAGCAGAACCAACGACGCATCTCCAG
>DMFQ01000180.1:0-817 GCA_003450555.1 Ktedonobacter sp. | reverse complement strand
CATTGGGCTTTATCGGGGCGCTGCGCTCTCCCATCGCCTTGAACGGAGTGCTCTTCTTGCTCCCCATGCTGCTGCTGAGCAGCAGCAGTGTTGGCTCACAGGCGCTTGGCATAGCCGGTTGGCAACTGCGTTCCGCGGGAGGCGGCGATTTCTGGCGCGGCATTTTCCGCGAACTGCGCCTGGGGGCCATTGGCGGGGTGCTGGCGAGTGTGGTAGTAGGCTTCCTGACGTGGCTGCTGTTCCACTCTGTTCCGTTGGCGGTAGCGATTGGCCTGGGGTTTGGTTTTTCGTTGTTGATCGCGGCCATTTGTGGCCTGGTTCTGCCGACGCTTTTTCAGCGTTTGCGCCTGCGCGGAAGCCTGGTGAGCGCGCCGCTGCTCGATCCTATTATTGCGTTAATAAGCCTGTGCATTTTTCTGGTGGCGGTGCTTTGGCTGATTGGGGTGTTACGCGTATAACGTTGTATGGGGATTTTGGCAAAAAACTATTGACGAAATATTCCGAGGTAGTGTATACTGCAAACGTTCGAGGGGAGTATATTCCTCGATAGCTCAACGGTAGAGCGACCGGCTGTTAACCGGTAGGTTACAGGTTCGAATCCTGTTCGAGGAGCTTTTAAAGGCCACCTATTTGGGTGGCCTTTTGTTATGTTTTAGGAGGATACCGAGGAGAGAAAAAACAAGACATGCTTCCTCAGTATGTAAAAATCCACCTCAACAGAAACTGAGGTATAATAGCTATACCCCTCAACCATAAAGGAGAAAGAGGGATGACAACCTGACCGTCGAGGGACAATCCTATGGCGAACGGAAGTGAC
>DMFQ01000019.1 GCA_003450555.1 Ktedonobacter sp. | reverse complement strand
GATGACCCTTGCGGTCATCCTAGTCCGCGCGTTCGTCTTGACTCCTTGCCAACTTTCGCGCTCCTCCCCGCTCACTTTTTCACCGTCTCAAACCCCACCCTATTCCATGTATCCATCCCACCCAACACATTCAACAACTGCGTAAAACCATGCTTTTGCAGGATAGCACAGGCAATAGTGCTGCGCTGACCACCGGCGCAAATAACGGCCAGCGGTTGAGAACTATCAAGCTCCTGGTAGCGCTCCTCTAGGAAGTAATAAGGAATATGTTTCGCCCCCTTAATATGCCCCTCGTCCCATTCGCTCTGGTCGCGCACATCCAGGATCATCTGGCCCTGGTAAATCTCGTGCAGTTCATCTATCGACATCTGCTCCAGCTGCTCCACCGGCAATCCAGCCTCTCGCCACCCGTCCATACCACCATCCAGATAGCCGACCACCTGGTTAAAACCGACCACCGCCAGTTGTGTAATAGCATCGTGCAGATCGCGTTCATCCTTGACAACCAGGAGCAAGCGACTCGCTGACGAAACCACAAAACCGGTGCGCGTAGCGAAGGCTGAGCCGCGCAAGAATACATCTATGCCACCAGGAATATGCCCCTCGCAGAACTGGTGAGGCGACCGCGTATCGATGACCTGCGCTCCACGCTCCATTTCTCGCTGGAAGGCCAGCGCATCGAGCGCCAACAGCTGCAATGGGGCCTCTTCCTGAGCATAATCGCCACGATTGCGCTCGACGATAGTGTACATATTGGGTGGACGCTGCGGCAGATTTTCATTCATATCGGCAATAAAGGTTGCACGTGGACGTGGAGCTACCGCCGCATTATGTTTGCGCTCATAACCAATCGTTGAACTGGTTTTAGGATTCATGCCGCGTCCGCACAACGAGCCTGCCACGTGCGCGGGATAGACCTCAACGCCATCCTCCAACTGTAAAAGTCGCTCAAAAAGACTGTCGTACAGGGCATCCGCGCCCTCTTCACCGGCCACAGCCAGGTCCGGTCGCGCCACGTCCCCTATAAAGAGCGAATCACCCGTGAGCACCAGCCAGGGATCCTCGCTGCGACTGGTATCAGCGACAGCAATGGCGATATGCTCTGGACGATGTCCGGGCGTATGAATAACGCGCAGCTTCGCGACACCCAGCACCAGCTCATCTCCATCCTTCAGGTTCTTATGCGGATACTCCGCCTGCGCCTGTTCGTGAATGTAGATAGTCGCCCCCGTGCGCCGCGCAATCTCTCCATGACCCGAAATGTGATCGGCATGGTTGTGCGTCTCAATCACTGCCTCCACCTGCAGCCCCTTTGCCGCGGCCAGCTCCAAAATGTCATCCACCATGTCCAGACGCGGATCAACTACAGCACAGACTCCCTTGTTGATACAGCCAACCATATAGCTGGCGCAGCCCAAATCCTCTTTGACCAGTTGCTTGAAGTACATCGTTGTCCTCCTATTCTACCGGAACTCTCGTTCACCCGTCCCCCTACCTACATACGAATCACCCTTGCCTGCGAAACGTACTCGCGCCAGGGCGATAAGGTCGGATCATCCACAAAGGACGGCGCAGGCCATCAGGTCGATCAACCTGCGGTCTTGTCATCTCCAGCCATCGCTGATAGACCTCGTGAGCCTTGTTTGTATCGACATACACGTCGCCATAGCGATCATCAGCACGTGCCATTTCAACGGTGACTTTCTGATGCCAGCAATGCATCCCACTGATCGGGTCTGGATGGACAGGAAACGTCAAATTTTGATGCACTCCACCCTCGCGCCAGAAGATACGGGCAGAGTCGGGATCTTCGCTCTCGAAAGGACGTATCCCTTCGATCTGCCGCATGCGCCAGGTACTATCGCTTTCCTTTCCCAGCGCCACCAACGCCGAGGCCCAGCGATCAGTGCCACTACCGGTCTCCAGCCGCCACCTGCCCATGTGATGTGAACAGGCAACGACTCCTGGACGAATGCCGTCGGTTACCCAGGCCCGATTGACGTAGTAGCCTATCTCGGTGCTAACACGTAACAGGTCGCCCGTCTCGACGCCAATCCGTTCGGCGTCGTCAGGGTGCAGCCATACAGGGTTTGCATTCGATATCTCATAGAGCCATTTCGCGTTCCCTGAACGCGTGTGTATCAACGTTGGCAGGCGGAACGTCGGAATCAGCAGGTACTCGCCCCGTTCATGATCGATGGCAGAGCGATGCACATGGCTGTGAATATAGCCAGGTAGCGCATATTCTGGCCAGCCCCATTCCTTCATTGTCGCTGAGTAAAACTCCAACTTGCGTGACATAGTAGGAAAACCCTCGTACGCTTTCCCATCGACCATTACGCCAATCGCTGTCCCATTTCGCGCAATCTTTCCACTGCGCTCGTCAACACTCGTTCCCGCTAGCTCAGCAGGTTGCAACTCCCGTTCATTCAGTGAGAAAACAGGCGCTTTCTCGCGCGGAATCTCAAAAGAACCATACTTTTGCATGAATTCCAGCGGCGTGAGCTGCTCTCTTGCCGCCGCTTCGGGCAAGCCAGGTACGCTATGCTCAAAGATCCAGCGATAGTACTCTTCAATGCCAAGTTTCTGGCCCGGTCGATAGGGCGACTCGAAGTACGTACGAATGCCTAGACTCCCATCGGGATCGATGCGCCATGACAGTTCAATCCAGAACTCGTCCTCCTCCCATACCTCGCCCGGATTGGCCTGATATGTAAACTGCACAGCCTCGCCGTGCCGCTCTTTGTAAACACGCAATACTGGTTGTCGATAGCCAATCCAGCGCGCCGCGTGCCGTCTCCTGGCTCATCAAGTCGTGCCGTTCGCTTCCCACGCCCATTGGCAATACGTAGTCTGCGTACCACGCTGTCTCGCTCCACACAGGCGTCAGGGCCGCGTGCAACTCCACCTGCGCTTCATTGGTGAGCATCTCAATCCAACTGGTACCGTCTGGATTTGTCCACACCGGATTATATACTCTCGTGAAATAGGCCGCCAGCTTGCCGCGCCCTTCCTTCAAAAAATAGGGCAGCAGTATGCTCATCTCGTAATTCGCCAGCGGATACTCCGGCGGGAAGAGCAGTTCATTCCACACTTCAGATGGGCTGGGCTTGAGAAATGGCGCCGGTACGAACTTATTCCAGTTATTGGGCGCCGTTCCGCCTGGCGTCCCAATACTCCCTGTCAGCACCGATAGAAACCAGATTGCGCGTGCGACCTGCCATCCCCCAAGGTTGCCAGCTGAGGCTGCTCGCCAGGTATGCGCCGCGAAAGCCGTCCCTGCGTGGCCAATCTGCCGCGCGATATCAACGATGCTCTCCTCCGTCAACCCACTCTCTTTGGCAGCAAATGCAGGCGTATACTCCGCGTACAGGTCGATCATTAGCTCGATAAAGCGCTCGAACGTCTGCTCCTCGCCGGAATGCTCTGCCGCCAGGTAATCCTGCCAGTTGACCCAGCGCCGCATGTACTCCCCATTGTAAAGCCTCTCCACCAGGATAATGCGCGCCATCGCCAGCAGTACCGCCGCCTCTGAACCTGGCCACGTCGGCAGCCAGTAATCCGCCATACTCGCCGTGTTCGAGAG
>DMFQ01000169.1:4576-12713 GCA_003450555.1 Ktedonobacter sp. | reverse complement strand
TTTCCTCCAGGAATGGAGACCTTATTACATTCGTATGGTGGTATAGAGAGGGTACAGCGGGAACCATGGAGCGATATCGAACGATGCGGGGCTTATTCGGCAGGGGGAGTGGTTTTTCGTCTTGTTCCAATGCGCTCCCATGAAGAGATCAACTTAATAGTGGATAAACAGAGTCTGGAGCAGGGAATAACTGCTCTAGATAGTGACCTTTCTGTAGAAGTGGCATTAGTAGGACGAAGCCACGCAGGCATCTGGACTTTACCCAAAGGAACTCCTCAAGCCGGAGAGACCATTGAACAAGTTGCGCTACGTGAAGTGCAGGAAGAGACAGGACTGGCCGTCCGTTTAATCGCCTATATTGGCAGTATTTCTTACTTCTTTGTACGCGATCAGATACGTTACCAGAAGCAGGTACGGCATTTCTTGTTGGAGGCCATAGGAGGCGATACAACACTCCACGACCATGAATATGATATGGTGGAATGGTTTCCTCTGCCAGAGGCCTGTCGGCGCTTGAGTTATCAGAACGAGGTAAAGATCCTTTACCAGGCTGAAGATGTATTGCGCCGTTGGTTGGAGTCTCAGCGCAAGGAAGGACATGAATAATCATATGCAGAAACCAACGCGATATTCGCCTCTGCGGCGTATACTCTTTCCCTATAGTGGAGAGGATGCTTTGTCTCTCAAGCAAAGCCTGCGTGTCTTGTTGGCCTGGATGCTATTCTTCCCTCTTCCGATGACGCTCTTCCCCTTATCGCTGTCAGTTCTTTATGCATATTCCTGGCAAAGGATGACGTGGCTTTTTCTCTTCGCGTTCCTCTCAGGAGTTTTCATTTTTGGCAGCCTTGGTCTACTTGTTGTTGTTATGAACAACAAGTCTGCATATATTCGCCAGGCAAAGAAATGTACTGGCGTTAGCACTAGAAAAGCTAGCAATGCAAGCGGAGATAGATATGGATCTTAGTGTTGAAGGTAAAACTGAGCGTATCCCACCTGGTTCACATATTTGCCAACTTTACAGTAAGGTGACAGAGATTCCCGGTGTGACGGCACGTCTAATGCGTGTGGGGTTTACTCTTTCTGAGAAATGTTTATTTGCTGCTGCCCCCGCCCAGGTGAAGGAACTACGCGAGGAACTACAGAAGTTGCAGTTGAACGTAGATGAATTAATCGAGATGGGGCAGTTGGTGTTGTTTGAAGAAAGAGAACCGTTTCTAGCAAACGGTAATCGCTTTGACCCATATTTTTTGCTCTCTCAACATCAAACATTTATTGCTCAAGCGCTGCGCGAGGGATGGAAGGCAGTGCGTATTTCCATTGACATGAACTGGCTTGCCAAGGATATCGCGACACCTGAACAGATACTGAAGTATGAAGCGGCTTCTGATGCTGTGTTCACTTTCCAGAATGCGCCTATCATTGCCTTAATGCACTACGACCATGGGAAATTGGTGCCCAGCCTGGTGGTCGAAATGCTCAAGTTGCACCCCATTTCTGTTGTCGGGAAATATATCAAGCGCAATCCCTACTATCTCAATTCAGAGCAATACATGCTTAAGATTCTGCGTATCAACCGGGAAAAAGAGAAGGGGCATCAATAATATAGGCCACTAAGCGTCGAGTTAAGGGCGTAGAGACGCGATACATCGCGTCTCTACGCCCTTAACTTAAGTAGTAGGCCAGGTCTCAGGAGTTGAATAGCTGTCCGAGGTTGATGTTAGCCTGACCGCCAGCCTGTTGCGCCCCTTCGGGCTGGGGAGGATGATAGGTCATCGATTGAATGCCCAGACGACCAGGCCCAGTGAAGCGGTTGAGTATAATTGATGCACCTGCCATCATGCCGCCGATAGCACCGAAGATGCCGCCTCCGCGTTGCGAACCCGCGACCGTCGTAACAGACATCTGTACAGAAGGATCTTTCCACAGCCATGCACCAGGCTCAACGTCGAGCGTTTCCCCGGGAGCCAGCATCTTCTCAAAGACATTGCCATAGCCGTGGAGTAATACCATACCCTCACTGCCACGAGCTGTAAACTGGTCGATGAAGAGTCCTGTGCGGCTGAAAAGAATATTGGCAGCACCTTGCATGAAGGTAAAACCATAGTCGACATTGCCAGTGGCCACCAGGAATTGGTGCTCACGCACTTCAACCATCTGGCCTGGCTGCAGACGTAATGCCACTATCTGACCTACGGAATCGCGAGAGAAGGAAATGTTTCCGGGACCTTGTGCTTCGCTGATGAAGATTTGCAGTCCGGCGAAGAAACGTTTTGCCGCGCCTTTGATCGACTTAAAGCCAATCTGCACTCCCGGGTGTTTCCAGAGCAGGATATGGTGCTCGAAGTAGATCGGAAGCTGATTTCCCAGCATGATGTCCGCGACGGGCACAAGTTCACCATCAATGTGGATAGTCATATCGCCTACCCGGAGGTCTCCTTTGGGGTTGTGGAGTTCGGCCCTGGGTACAGCATTGCCAAATGGGCTGCTAGCGTATTCCTCGTACTGGTTAGGTGGTACATATGCGCCTTCAGGCGGCTGTTGTCCACGATACTGTCCCTGGGGTGGAGGGCCACCATACTGGTTTTGTGGTGGTGGTGGATTATACGGATTTTGTGGTTGCTGAGGCGGTGGTGGTGTTTGGCCTGTTGGTAAAGGGCTTCCACAGACGCCGCAGAACTTTATTCCATCTGCTACCTGACTTTGACAGCGGGGACAAATCATTCATGACCTCCTTTGTGAGCTGGTTATTCCCGTAGACCTTGGCCTTCTTTGTATAGATAGGAATAATGGCCTGCACTTCTTTGTGTAAATACACGTGTTTGATAATAGCAGCAATTTGGGAAATATACAAGGGTTTTTTGCATGTTGGCGTGCAGAGACCTGGTGATATAGTAAGTCAGGTGACTATCCCTTCAATGAGCAAGATAGAGCTTGGAGGGAGGAAAATGCCAAAAAGAGATACAAACTTCATGTCCTTATAGCATCCCTACAAGGACATGGAGCCTGTACCCCTTTTATGAGAAGGTAGAAACAGTTACAATTAGAGAACGAAGCTATCGGCGAGCGGGTTGCGTGAACTGCCGTTGTCCCGCTTATCACCATTCAGACTAACTTGCTGCTGCCCACCCGTCTGGCGGCCACTGTTTTGACCATAGGTACTACCCATGGTGGCCTGCGAATTCTGTAAATTTTGTAGGCTTTGCAATGCAGCCTGCGTCTGTTGGTTCATAGGAACCGGCGCGCCAGGGTCGCTTGCGAGTTGAATAGTCTTGCCTTCAATGACTACCGCAATACCTACACCTCGCCTCAGGTCAGAGAGCTGCCGCCGTAATTCACGGTTCTCCGACTCTAAAGCGTCCATTAATTTTTTCTGCTCAAGTAGCATCTGAGCGATGCCTTCGAAACCAGCGCTAGCAGCACGATCCATGGTGGATGCCTCCTGCGTACTCCTCGTACTCAATATTTCTAGAACGAAATCTCCCATCACGGCGCCACTGTCCTTTGATCTATATCGTACTCAATAAGGGTACAACTCGATCCCAAATGGCTCCTGCAACGCCTGTTTTAGGCATTACAGGCAAATCTTCCATTTCACCAGTGGCATGAAAGATGATAACTTTGTTGGTTTCCGCACCAAAGCCGCTATCATGTCGGCTGACATCGTTCGCAACCAGCAAATCCAACTGCTTAGCTACCAATTTGCTTTGTGCGTTGGAAACGATATCATTCGTTTCAGCCGCGAAGCCAACACATACCAGGCGCTTTTTACGTTCACCTTTGTCCAATAATTGCTCATTTGATGCCCTGACAAGTTCTCCAAGAATATCTGGATTGCGTACCAGGTGGAGTGTCAATCCTCCGAGAGCATCAAATCCTTGCGCTTCATCTCCCCCGCTCCCCTTCTTCAACTTTTGTGCTGCTGGAGCTTCTGGGCGAAAATCCGCCACAGCGGCACTCATTACCAGCACATCGGCGTTAGTGATCGCACTTTGAACAGCGTCACGCATTTGTAGTGCTGTTTCGACTGTTCGCAGTTCTACGCCATAGGGGCCTGCCAGCGCCACGGGACCCGAGATCAAAATGACATCTGCACCTCGATCCCTGGCCGCTGTCGCCAATGCATAACCCATCTTCCCTGATGAGCGATTCCCCACGTATCGTACCGGATCAATGGGTTCTTGTGTGCCTCCAGCTGTGACTACGACCAGGCGATGAGCAAGATCGCCGTTGCGTCCCAGTACTTTGCTGATGGCCTCCTGCAGAACCTCTGTAGCTGGCAGCCGACCCGGTCCAACTGCCCCTGAAGCCAGCCGTCCAACTTCTGGCTCTATGATCCAGGCCCCACGTTCTCGTAGCAACGCCAGATTTGCCTGTGTCGCCGGGTGCGTATACATATCCCGGTACATTGCAGGAGCCAGAACCAGGGGAGCTTTCGTGGCCAGCGCCACAGCGGTAAGCATGTTATCCGCTATGCCGTGAGCCAGCTTTGCGATGGTGTTGGCTGTTGCGGGCACAATTGCCAGTAACTCTGCCTCCTCACCTAACGCAATATGTGTTTCTGCCGCTCGTCCCGAAGCTTCCCAGAGGTCGCTATAAACGGGCCGATGGCTCATGGTCGAGAAAGTCAGCGGTCGAACAAAGTCTTCCGCGTGCTCTGTTAAAATCACATCTACAAGTGCACCTGCCTGCTGCAATTTGCTCACCAGGTCAACCGCTTTGTATGATGCAATCCCTCCACATATACCGACGATAATGCGTTTATTGAGTAACACCTTTTGTTTGCTCGTTCCCTTTACCTGGATAATCCTGACGAGAACATTGTAACAATAGCATACGATGATATCTTCAAGCAAGAAATATGCCAAGAAGTACCATGCTATCCTCTCACATCTTTCCGTTTCAGGAAGTAAGCTGTGAGCGCGCCCAGTGCGACAATCGTCACAAGCAGGGCAAACCACATGAGTAAGAGATGGAAGGTTGCTGCTGCCTGAGTGTGTGTCGAGAAGAGCGTTCCCTGGTATGAGAAATCGTCGCCACCAAGTTTATCTCCATGGAGTCCAACGGTGGAACCCATTGCCGCCATGGCCCAGCGAGATGGGAAGAATGCTCCTAAGATTTGTAACACGGGGTTATTCAGTGGGAAGATGATGCCCGAAAAAATAACCTGTGGGATAAGGATGATCGGAATAAAGCTTGTGGCCCGGTCAGTATTTGGCGCGAGTGCCGAAATTGCTAATCCTGTCATCAAGCCAGCTATTGAAGTAAGGAACAGGGAGATATAGATTTCCAGCACGGGAGGTAGGAGTGTACTGTGGTGGAGCGGTGCCCTCAAATTTACAAAAATCACCAGCACGAGGCTTTGCAGCAGACACAACACGCCCAGTACCGTGATCTTGGAGAACATGTAAGGAATGATGCCGAGGTTCACAGTACGTTCGCGGCGATAGATGGGTTCTTCTTTGACAATCTCACGCGCTCCATTGATCACTCCGAACATCACGGCGGCAAATGCCATGATAAAGAGAATTTTCTGGGCGTCGCCACCAGAACCAGGAGCGATGGAGCGCTCTACTTCTTCCGGTTCTGTCAGGCCTTTCTGGACAAGGAATTGAGCTCCCTGCGGCGTATTGAGCGCGTTTACCACGTTTTGACAGTCGACCTTGCTAGGCGTCGTCTGTGGAACCTGGGGGTTCGGCGGGCAGGTTGCCACGCTGGTAGGGCTAAATGTCAGAGGCGCGGCCAGGAAAAACAGGATCAGGGCAATGATGGGCGCTTGCAAGAGCAGGATCAGCAGGTTGCCCGTGTCGTTTTTGAGCAGTTCCATATAACGCATGGTGAGCAACCTGAACTGCTTCATGGGATTGCCGCGCCTGGGAGGCTTGACCTCAACCGTCGAGTCAATGACGTTGGCACGGCCAGCAGGCCCTTGTTCAAGCGGCGTTCTCACGTACTGCTGATAGTATGGAGATGCTTTGAACCGTTGTTCAGCCTCTACTGGAATGTTCTTATTCTGCTCTGTCGGCTCCAGGGCACTATAGATTTCGGCAAAGTCGGTTTTGTCGAAGAAGGTTTTCGCGTCGTTTGGGGGACCAAAGAAGGCCAGGCGCCCGCCCTGCGCTAGAAAGCAAACATAGTCACAGGCGTTGATGTTATTCGTGGCATGAGTGACCAGCACGATGGTGTGTCCCTTGTCGGCAAGCTTGCGCAAGAGGAACATCATCTTGCGGTCGAGGCCAGGATCAAGGCCGGAGGTTGGCTCGTCCAGGAAAAAGACACTCGGGTTGGCCAGTAGTTCCAGCGCAATGGAGACGCGTTTACGTTGACCACCGGAGAGTTTGCTCACCAGCAAATTCCTTCTGAAGGTCATCTCCACGTCATCCAGCACTTCGTCGATGCGCTGCTTGATCTGGGCTTGAGTGAAGTCGCTTGGCAGGCGCAGCCTGGCGGCGTAGTAGAGAGCGCGCTCGACAGTCAGATCGCGGTGGATGATGTCATCTTGTGGGACGTAGCCAAGCTGGGTACTAAAGGCGGCAAGATGTTTATAGTAATCCTGCCCATTGTAGAAAACTTTCCCCTCCTGTGCAGGTCGGAGGCCATTGAGGGCGTCCATCAGCGTAGATTTGCCAGCGCCGGAGCCACCGACGAGTGCCACAAACTTGCGCGGTGGGATGGCAATAGAGATGTCGTTGATCAGTATCGTCTTCTTATTACCGATCTTTTTGAGGCCTACCGCGTCAATGCGTACACTGTTACTTTCGTCATGCTGTGTTAGCTGCGTGCCTGTGAAGGTGAGCTTGAATGGGCCAATGTGTATCTCGTCGCCAGGTTGGAGCAACTGGTTCGATACGCGTTGCGCATTGATATAGACGCCGTTGGTGCTGCGCAAGTCGACAATGCGGTAGCCACCCTGTCCCAATTCCAGGCGCGCATGATGACTGGAGACCAGGGGATGATTAAGTACAACAACATTATCCGGTTGCCGTCCCAGACTAATGAGCGGTGCGCCCAGTGGGATTGGACGGATTGCGGGCACAATGTCTTGCGCCGCTGCCGAGCCATCATTGTAGGTGAGGGTGACGAGCGTGCCGTGCTCATCGCCTATGCGGAAGATGTCGCCTCGTTCCAGGGGTTTGCGGAAGGTCTCATTGCCTTGAATAACACGCCCCTGGTACAACAGCCCGTTGGTGGTGCGCTGCTGCTGTGGATGAGGGTGTATAAATATGAGCCTGTCGCCTTCACGCACTATCTGAGCATGAAAAGCTGAGACAACCGTCTCTTTGATAACGATATCATTAGTGGGATGACGCCCAATACTAATAACTTGCGCGCTAAGTGGGTAGCTTGGCTTATCTTGATGGGTATTGGAGCTAATTTCCAGGGATGGTATGCCACGAGGGATGTTTTCAGTTCCTCTCGATGGTGCATTGTAGGCGCCTGCTGGGGCGAAAGGCGGGACAACTTGCATGGGTTGTTGCTGTCCTTGTGCCTGTCTCTGCACCTGTCCAGGTGGAGGAGGTGGTGGTGGTGGTGGTGCCATGGTTGGATTATACGGTAGGACGTTCTGAAATGTTTGTTGTCGAGGTGCAACAGGTGGAGCTTGCGGCGGTGATTGGGTGTTTTGAGCAGGTTGAGGGAAGAGCGAGACTGCTGCATTTGGCAGAAAGAGGAATGTTGTCTCTGTCCCTAATCTTATGGTGTCGCGTTCACTGATGGGAGACTGCTGGAAGGGTGGTACATCACGCTGATTAACGGTAACGGTGTTTTGCTGTGTGAGGTTGCTAATAGTCCATATTCCACCATTCAAGGTAATTTGAGCGTGGCGTCGCGAAATTGATGGGTCAGAAACAACGATATCGTTACCCGGCTCACGACCCATGGTTAGCGTCGCTTTATGAAGCTGGATGGTTTTTCCTGCCAATGGACCGGTGATAAAGTTGATCGAACCTAATCCTGATGTTCCATTCAGTCTATCCATACAGTCAGCCACAAAGACCTGCCGTGAGAAATACTATACAAAGTTGAAGTAGTGAGCAGGGGTTTGCGGCATCTCCTTTCCACTTGAAGAGGTATACAAAGCTATGCGAGCTATAAGTTTACGCAAGCAATTATATAGTAGTAGCTATTTGCTGACAAGAGA
>DMFQ01000169.1:1575-4424 GCA_003450555.1 Ktedonobacter sp. | reverse complement strand
GCCCTGCCCGTACATTTTAGCGACGGGAGGGCTTAGGCACGATGTATTGTTACGTCTCCGGTGCTGACGTTTAGCGTTAGCACTGCTGTTGGTGAACCTGAGGTTGTATTGGAGTTGAGCGGCCCGAAAAAATTGGCTCCTTTATCGGAGGGCGTGACGTTGATGGGAAAATCACTGGTGATCTTGCCGAAATTGGTGTTGGCATCGAGAGTGACGTTCGTCTCGCCGGGGAGAGTGACATCTACTTTGCCTGTTTCACTCTGGAGTTTGTACCTGGGCGTGGCATCACTGGTAAGTGGAGTGGTATCCAGATCACCGTTAAAGGTCATATTGCCTGTGCCAGTCAACAGGTGTGATGTATCGAAGAGAGTTGAATGTTCCACGCTGATATTTCCGATGTCGTCTTTAAGCAGGAAAATGCCCTTGATACCGCTAACCATGATGTTGCCGATGGAGTTATTGACATTGAGCGTGAAGGTGGTTGCCTGTGTAGAAGTTGTCGTGGTGGGGGCAGGGGTGGCGGAGATTACAGCAGAGGCAGGCAAGGTGACGTTTATATCAACTGAGTCATTATGACTGCCGAAGATGCTGCCTGAATCGGGGACCGTTGCGTTGATGGTGAGAGGTGAAGCGGTTGTAGTTGTGGTGGGAGACTGTACCTGAACGGAGATGTTATTAAATTCCTGGTTCGCGTTGTCGCTGCTGGCCGCTTTCACTTTCTTAACTGTCGTGATGGTTGTAGCCGTTGCGTTGGGGTCTGCTGTGATGGTGACGTTGCCAATCTGGTTGTGTATTTGCAGCTGGGTCAACGAGGCTATATGTAGGGTCTGCTGGCTCTGCCTGGTGTAGTTTGACTGGCTGGTGATGCCAGGGATGGTGGGAACGCTGCCACCATTGGTAGCTGTTCGTAAAGCCACGAAGATGACAACTACCGCCGCGAGTACAAGAACGAGTATGCCTCCGGCACAGCCTGCAAGCAGCCAGGGCCAGACACGGCGTTTCCGCTGCCTGCGAGGAGCCTGGCGATACTGAGGTTGGGGGCGACGGCGACGTGGGGGGGGCGAGTACTCATACTCGTCGTCATCCCAATCGTCGGATAACCGGGATTTGTCTCTACTCATGGCTGTTCCTGTTCTGATGGTATGTGTTTACGTTCCAAATAATGTATGTCAATGATACTACGAGTGGGATGTGGTGATGGTTTTTAATTGGTGCCCTGCTCTATCCCTGAGACGCGATAAAGTGGGTCTTTACGGCTTAGGAAGAGGGCTGGGATAATTGCCAGTAGGCAGAGGATACCGGCTGCCAGGAAGATGGCGGTGTATACTTCGTGGGCTGATGAGACGAGATACTTTGCATATAGATCATTATACCCGGGGCTAAAGGGGGCGAGATTGGCTGGTGGTTTGAAGGCGGCTGCTAGCAGGCGGAAGCGGCCGAGTCCCCACGAGGTCAAAGCGGCGAGGCCCAGGATCATACCTACCATACGCAGGGCTGTGACGGTGGACGAAGCCATGCCGATCTGGCGTTTGGCGACGGAGTTGATGGCGGTGACGCCGATAGGAGCGATGACGAGTCCAAAGCCAAGGCCTCCGATCAGTGTGCTGATGGTGATTTGCGTCCAGTTGACGTTGAGTGGCCAGAGGTGCATGAGCCAGAAACCAATGGCCGTGGGAAGCAGGCCGAGTATGGCTGTCCAGCGACGGGTGATGCGGGCGCAGAGCCAGCCGCCAAGAAGCGCGCCGACGGGGATCATGGCGGTGAGTCGCAGGAGGGCGAGGCCGCTATCCAGCGGCGGGCGAGCAAGGACGGTGGCGATAAAGATGGGAATGTCGGCCATGGCGATAATAAGGGCGGCTCCCACCAATAGGCTGACGAGTGAGGTGGCCGAGAAGGCAGGATGTTTGAAGATCGAAAGCTCGACGACCGGCCAGTTCTTGCGGCGTTCGGTGTAGATTTCGAGGGCGATGAAACAGGCCAGGAAGACGAGCGCGGCGGCTAACAGCCAGGGATTGTTCTGTATGGGCGAGTTTGTCGCACTTGTCGCGGATGTTGCAGTTGTTGCAGTTGTCGCAGATGTGATTTGGCCTGCTTCCTGGGACAATCCGAGGCTGAGGCAGATGAGCGAGGCGCCAAGTAGGAGCGCGCCTGGTAGATCGATGCGTTCTTTCAGATGAGTGCTGGTGGGGATGAAGCGCCAGATAAAGAAGAGCAGCACGGCCACGATGGGCAGATTGAGGTAGAAGATGGGTTGCCAGCCCCAGTACTGGACGATAATAGAGCCGTAAAGTGGGCCGAGGACGCCACCGGCTTCTGTGACAAGGCCGACAAGGCCAAGGGCGAGGCCGCGCCGTTCTTCACCATAGAAGTCTCCAGCGACGGCCATGGCTACAGGTACGATGGCGCCTCCGCCAGCGGCCTGTACAAAGCGGGCCGCGACCAGCCAGATTAGGGCGGGAGAGTTGACGTTCAGGCCGAAGTTCTGTAGGAACGAGATATCGATGGCGTTGCCGAGAATAGGAGCCAGTCCGCAGAAGAGCGAGCCAAGGGCGAAGATGCCGAGACAGATGATGAAGACACGCCTGCGTCCATAGATATCGGAGACGCGTCCCATGAGCGGCATGGCGATGACGTAACCCAGGAGGTAGCCACTGACGATCCAGGCCGCGCGGTCGAGTTGCAGCACGGGTATTTGGAGGTCAGTGATGATCCGGGGTAATGCTGTGACGACAACCGTCTGGTCCAGCGCGGTGAGAAAGACGGCTGCGCATGCTGTCAAAAGGGCTAGCATGGCGGGGTTACGCTGCTGTTTCGGGTTTGCCTTGCTTATGAACATGGTGTGTTCCTAA
>DMFQ01000169.1:701-1466 GCA_003450555.1 Ktedonobacter sp. | reverse complement strand
GTTAAATGGGGGCTGTGATGGTTAGTCTCTCGCCGAACTTCGAGAGTTTGAAGGTGCGGACGGTGTTAGCGGTATCGCCTTTGGCCGCGATGCCGCTCATTTTAATGAGGTAGGGCAGCTTATCGGATTTGCCGATGCAGGTTGTTACTTTCACGATTGAGCCTGAGGGGGCGCCGCCGCCTGTGATTGCCGTCAGGTATTTGGCGTCGAGGGTGCCGTCGATGCTCCAGCATGGTGTGCCGTCTACAGAAGAGTCGGTTGGCGTGCTGGGATTTTGAATATGACCCAGGATCGCGGCGACTCCTGTGTTTGGATCTGAGAGTGTACGAGGATCGATGAGGCCGGTGGTTTTCAGCCAGTTGTTGGTGATGGGGTCGGTGACGTACTGGTTGGCGCCGATGGTGATGATCTTTACCTGGACGACGTTGCCAAGGATCAGGACGTTGGCATTGGCCTTGAGTTTATCGGGCACGAGGATATCGCCATCGGCGGTCTTGATAATTAAGGTGCCCGCCTGTGCCGGGATTGTCGACGGAAAGGTTGAAATGATAGGAGGTGACCTTTTGGATGGCGGCCTGTGCCTGGGTGATGAGGGTATGGGCATCGGGTGTGTTGGCAGAGCTGCTGCCGCCACAGGCTGTCAATGCGAGCACGCATAGCAGCAGGCAGGGTAGGGTTATTTTGAGCAGGATGTTTTGGTGTAATGCAGCACGGCGCATTTGCATGGGAACCTCCTCGTTCGCGTTGCGTGAGTTGGGTGAAGTA
>DMFQ01000169.1:0-625 GCA_003450555.1 Ktedonobacter sp. | reverse complement strand
CTCTTTCCTCTCTATTTTCGCGAAAATACCGCTGAAATTCAGCGATAAATATTTAGGATATATTGTGAGTGTCGGCATTGCCTTTTTCCTTTGCGGCGTCTGTGGGTTCGAGGTTGATGACGATGGGTTCTTGCGAATTACGGACGATGACCCATTGCGAAGGGATATCGGGTGAGGGGTTGATCTCCTGGTGCGGCACGAAGGGTGGGACGTAGATGAAGTCGCCGGGTTCGACTTCTTGCTCGAATTCCATGTTGTCGCCCCAACGCATTTTGCCGTGGCCGGATACAACGTAGATGATGGTCTCGATCTCACCGTGATGGTGTATGCCGCTGGAGATATTGGGGGCAACGACGGTTATGCCGCCCCAGATGCCCTTTGAGCCTGCCAGTTCGTGTGAGATGGCGGCCATGCGCTGCATGCCTGGTGTTTGTGGGGTGTTGGCGTCGAATTGATGGGGTTTGATGATGCGGACGGTGGGTGGTGTGTTGTTATTCATGAGTTTTTTTCTCCTCCTTGTTGGGTAGAGACAGGGTAGGGACCCGATGTATCGCGTCCGAGGGAGTAGGGCGGAGAGGCACATTGCTACATGTCACGCGCTCCCCACCCCACCCCGTGGGACGCG
>DMFQ01000290.1:3316-6220 GCA_003450555.1 Ktedonobacter sp. | reverse complement strand
TATTTAGTAGTTCACTGCCATAATGTGCTGCACGTCATAAAAGTGAGAAAATAGTAGACGCACTATAGCATATCCCTGGAGAATAGAGAAGAGCTTTTTTGGTACTGATGTTTTAATAGAAGACTTCCTGTTTCAACTCATTTGTACTCGCTTGACGGTTGGGCTATTGCTCATGAGTTCAGCAGGAACAAGCGTGGCACCCTGTCGACGCAGGCCTTTTCGCGGGGAACCAAGGGAGCGGACAACACGCTTTTCATGTTCAAGGCGCGAACGATAGGCAGCATGGAGAATATATTCGGCGATGCAGGAGACTTTACGCGGTACGCCGTAAAAGCTAGGGAAGTCGTTGATGTCAACCAGCATCAATCCCTCCGCCGTCTCCAAAACGTCAACGCCGTAGAGGTCAAGTCCAAACACCTGACCTACACGCTGCGCCAGCTTGAGCATCTCACGAGAGACCGGTATTTCACCTTCGGGGATAGAGCCATGCAGCGGCGAGCTTTTGGCGATCGCATGTACCTCCTGGCCTGTGACATAGAGTTTGATGTCGTAGCCGGTATTCTCGACGTAGTGCATGGCC
This sequence comes from Ktedonobacter sp., assembly GCA_003450555.1. Lineage (GTDB taxonomy): Bacteria > Chloroflexota > Ktedonobacteria > Ktedonobacterales > Ktedonobacteraceae > UBA11361. Next base: position 5,640 of record DMFQ01000290.1, on the reverse strand, counting down.
AGGTAGTATGACGTATCATCAAGCTGAAGTTTGGCCATCTCTTCAGAAGTCCGTACCAGGTGTATGTCTTGCATAGAGGTGCCATTGCTAGGCTTTACAACCACAGGATACGCTTCCTGCGGCACTTTCACTAAAGCACCGGGATGGCCCACAAAGTAGGTGAGCGGAACAGGCAAGCCTCTAGCCTGGGCGAAGGCCACGGCAACTGCTTTATCACGTACCAGGCTAATAGCGCGTGAGTTATTGATTGTGGGAATGCCTACTGCTTCAGCCGCCTCCAGGATGGTCAAACCAGGGCCGTCCGAGACGGTTTTCAACACATAGGCGTCATAGCTTGTTAAGGAGAGGTCGGTCAGGTTGGTGATGGCCGCATATGGCTGTAGGACATCTATCTGATGTCCCCACAGTCGCAACTGGTCTGCTACAGCCATCGGCATCGGTTTATGAACGTATTTCTCTTCCAGGATAAAGCAGAAGCGCATAAGCGTCCCTCTCATTGTTATGATTCCATCTCGCTATATATAGCTTACTATAGATGGTACCCCAATATCTAAATATGAGCTATGAGATGAGTCACAAAATAGCTAGGATATAGTTCGAACAGGGGATTGAGATGAGTAGTGAGCAGTCAGAATATGAAAGACAGTGGCGAGACTATCGAACTGAAAACGGAGTACGACCTGTCAGAGAGTTCCTTTTTTCGTTGCCTGATGAAGATCGGGCTGCAATCCTTGAAGAAATGAAGTATGTACGCGAACACGGTAGATCAGTAGCACGCCATTTGCGTAAAGATATCTACGAGGTACGTGCTACCTATCATACGAAAATCTATCGCATCCTTTTTGCTTGTGAAGGACGTTTTTATCACATACTCCTCTCTTTAGAAGGTTTTCATAAAAAGACACAGCGAACACCCGAGAATGCCATTCAATTAGCGGAACAAAGACGAGCGGACTGGCGACGGCGAGGGAAAGCAAAGCGAAAAAGTCAGGAGAATGAAAGGAGAAATGATATGGAACAGGATTTTCTTGACGAGATGATCGAAGAATCAACAAAGAGAAACCCAGACTTCCCCACTTTAATGGAGGAAGCGCGCCAGAGACGCGCACTGCTGAGTCATCTAGCTGCTATTCGAAGTCGCTCTAAGATTTCACAAACAACAATAGCAAAACGCATAAAAACTTCACAGCCTGCTATTGCACGGCTAGAGGCAGGGATTGTCGATCCCCGCTTATCGACGCTACAACGCTATGCAGCTAGTGTAGGAAAGCGTGTAGAGTGGACGCTGGTTGATGCCTAATTCCAAGTGAGAGACACCTCCAATACTTCCGAGAAGAGCCTCTTTTTACAGGCCCTAGGAGGAGCCATTTTGTGTTCTCTTTTAAATGCATGGCTGTCACTCCGATTCCCCACGAACTGCACCGACGATATCTTCCTCTACCCCTGCCTTCACTTCTGCTGCAAGCTCTGGAGAAACAATCGAGGTTTGCCTGGGTAAAAACCACGTCTGGGCAATGAACGTTGGTACCACTGCTGAGCCGATCACCACCGTCACCAGGATCGTGTACTGTCCTTGATTGATAATCCCATGCGTCAGTCCAAAGAGAGCCGAGATGCTGCCAAAGGTCAGGCCCGTTGACATGAGGAGCGTGGTATAGTTCNNTTCATGAACCTGAACTTCCTGCTGGCGGGCGCAGTGAGTATCAACCCGGTGATTGGGGTCCTTGCACTGTTCCTCGTGCTGGCCTGGCGCGTTGCGGGTTACTACGGTGGAGACAGCATTGTCCTGCCACTATTGGGGACTCCCTGGACCGGTTCGCTGATGCATAAGAAGACCCCGAAAGTCAGTACCGCGTTAAGTTAGCAGAAATGTCTTGCTCCCACAGAGAAGTGATGGGTGGGCACCCCAGGGATGCCCACCCATCACTTCTCTTCTCTTTTGTCAGTTATACCGCTCCTTGTTCTGTTGCGTACCTTGCTTGCTCTTGCTGATGATCAACTCGGCAAATTCCTGCATCACTTCGTCATCAGATGAAGCGTGCGATTGCGCGAGACGCAAGTAGTAGTCTGCTTGCTCAGCAGTCAGCGAGGCAGTATATTCAACGCCATTCTTTCCAACAATGGTTACAACTTTTTCCATGATAATCTTCCTTTCGGATTATTGCTTTGTTCACTTCGGATTATTGCTTTGTTCACTTTTCCTCTTTCTCTCAATGTCCACAAGAATATTCGGGACTAGGAGAGATAGCGACCCAGGTATAGCAGGTACAGGTAGAGGCCTACAGTGACGATCACCGCATACCCGAGATAGATCAACACTCCAG
>DMFQ01000290.1:0-3179 GCA_003450555.1 Ktedonobacter sp. | reverse complement strand
TACATGCGTAGCGACAGCACTCCAGCCGCCTACAGCGAGGTTGAGCAGAAGCACGGGAATGACATACACCTTCATAAAGGTCGGAGAATCCTTTATCACACACTACCTCACTAGTCTTAGGGACTTTCAACCCTCTTGGCACTATCCAGACATTCTGCCATCATTGACAACCAGTATCATCGTGCAATATACTGCACTAACATGATAATAACACGGTATTCGTGTAATGTCAATGATAATCCATGCATCTTCAACGCTCATCGTGCAATTTCAAGGAGAAAAGGGCAATGTTAACAGCAGAACGACGGCGTTCAATTATGCACATCCTGCAACGGGATGGAAAAGTGCTCGCCACAGAACTGAGCAAGTCCTTGCTTGTTTCAGAAGATACCATCCGGCGTGACCTGCGCGAACTGGCTGCCGCTGACATGCTCCTGCGTGTGCATGGAGGAGCCCTGCCATTCTCACCGTCCACCGCCAGCTTCACGGAGCGTCAGCAGCCTCAACCAATTATCTCCTGAACATCACCTTCTAAAAAAGCATAGTGAGAGCGTCTATCCTAAAGAATAAATAACAGCATTGTAGCGCATTGTGTCTGGTTGGAGAAAATCAGCTTCTTTCATCTGTACGTCTCTTATACACATCTTGAACATCTACTTTTACTACGAGCAGCGCTTTCCATATCTCTGCAAGGAGCAGAGAAGGAGAACACAAATGGCTACAAGATCATCTTCTCTTCATCCATCACGTAAGTTAAACAGCTCACTATTATTAGTACGGGATAGAACGCAGGCCGGAATGCTCTTCCTCGGCCATNNCCGACAAGCAACGCCGGAATAGAGACGAGCGTTCCTGCTTTGATGAAGAAAAACGGCGTCAGCAGCGCGAAGGCAATGGTACGGATGCGGTGCACCAGCACTTTGTCGTGACTGAAAACCCCGGCGATCACTAAACCCAGTAAGTAGGCAGGTAAGACGGCCTCACTATTGGCGAGCGTGGCAAGTCCTCCAAGGAAGAAGAGGACGAGGAAGAGGAACTTCACCTCCACCTCGCTGACGCGTCCTCCCCACTTGACCATCACCCAGCGCGTAATAGCTTGAATCTTCCAGAGGACGACTATAAGCACGACGACGAATGCGATCAACCAGAGGTTGAAGCTCGCAAAGAGCACCCCAAGCGCAACCACCGTCCCGNGATCTGTNATGAAACAAGCAACCAGAATGAGCTTGCCCAGTTCGGTGGTATTGAGACCTGTCTCGACCATGACCGCATAGACGACGGCGACCGACGTCGTAGATAAGGCAATACCTGCAATCTCTGCAGCATGCACGCTCCAGTGTGCCACAAACAACGCAAATGCCAGAGCGGTCAGGAAGGGGAAGAGAAAGGATATCCCCCCAATGGCAAGGCTCGGCTTAAGGTGCTTGCGAAAGGAATCCGGGTCGATCTCTGCCCCCGCGAGAAAGGTCAGTAATATGGAACCAAAACTGGCAAGGAAGTCAATCCAGGCAGTAGTGTGAAATCCAAGATAGTTGCCACCAATCACCCCCAAGAAGATTTCGACCAGGGCGACTGAGAGGCCAATGCGGATAGAAATGAGACTGGCGAGCAGGGCCACGGCCATCCAAACTGCGGCGATAAACCAGATGTTTTCCAACAGACTTCTCCTCAATACATAGGTACGCTTGCCCAGGCAGAAGAGAAACAGAAGGCACAAAAATGCTCCTGATCCCGCACCCAGGCGTAATCAGGAGCCATTAGCAGCGCTGCGGTTTAGTCAAAGTCACGCTTTGACAGGGTGGACTCCATCACCGTTTGTTTGATTGTTTCTGAAGTATAGTATATGCACCAGGATTTTGTCCATCATTTATCAGGGTCACCACGAATGCGACATCTTGTAATTGCTTCCATGAGCAGCTATAATGAGGGGGAGAAAACTACCGGCGATGAAGCTCGCCTAACGCCTTGTGCTGATAGCTTCTAGCGACCGACGGCAGAGAGAGTCGGCTGTTAGAAGCGTTTTGGTTCTCAGAACTTCATTAGCTCTCAGGCTTACACACGTTCGAGTACTTGAGCGCCCCCTGCCGACAGAACTGCTTCTGTGCAGGGGCGTTTTGTATGCAATCGTGGAAAACTGGTATGCCTGGAGGGATAGCGATGGATCAACAGCACGCTTCACACACAGCGGGGGCACATGGATTGGGCATCAGCGCTGCAAGCTGCTCTGACACAGGACACGTGCGAGAGCACAACGAGGACTGCGTTGCCCTGTGTGAACCACCAGATCAGATGGCACTCGCACACCTGGGGCGGCTCTACCTGCTCGCCGATGGTGCAGGTGGCCATGCAGCAGGCGAGGTGGCCAGCAGGGTGGCAGTCGAAACGATTACCGCTACGTACTATGATCAGATGGCCCCGCGTCATTCGCTTGAGCACATGTCTCAAAAGCAGGGTACAGTCTCACACCCCCACGGTCCTCTCCCCGACATAGATCTGCCTTTCAGGCACATTCAGCACGCATTTTTTGCTGCACACACACGTATTCGCGAGCTCGCCACTCTCAAGCAGGAGTATGCAGGCATGATCACCACGTGCCTGGCTGCCGTCGTCAAGGGGGCGCAGTTCCTGATCGCCCACGTCGGCGATAGCCGAGCGTATCTGATCCATTCCTCTGCTGAGTCGCCGCACCTTTTGACTCGTCTCACCAGTGATCATTCGATGGTGACAGAACTGGCACGAGCTGGGATCATCTCCCCTGAGCAGGTGCCGAGTTCGCCATCTCGTCACATTATCTTGCGAGCACTCGGTGAGAATAAGCAGAACTATCTCGGCCCGGATATCACAACTGGCATTGTACAGTCTGGAGATCATCTCGTGCTCTGCTGTGATGGCCTGTGGAGTATGCTCACCGAGGAACAGATCGTCACAGTGGTGAAGAACAATACGCCCCAGGTGGCATGCAACGAGCTGATCCGACTGGCAAATGAGGCGGGGGGTCAGGACAACATCAGTGCAGTGGTACTCTCATTTCTGTAGGGTAATCACGGGTAAGGCGATTGCAAGAAAAAAATGAAAGGCATTGAGGATAGAACATATGGAGACAGACACTTCAAAGAAGGAAGCCACGCAACACTCACCGGTGAACGCCAGGGCACTCAAGTTCGTCTTGATGATCGGTG
>DMFQ01000233.1:13888-14131 GCA_003450555.1 Ktedonobacter sp. | reverse complement strand
CGTCTGCTACGAAAGCGAGGTGAAGATGATCCGCTGTCGGCGCAGCTTTATGGGCAGCCGGGGCAAAGCCGCCAAGAAATAGTGCGCTGGCAGCCAGTGAAAATGGTCCACGAGGTGTGATTTCGAAACGCTGCTTAAGAGTTGACTGTGCCATACTGTTAGCCTCCTTGAAACATGTATCCGCTCATGAATTGGGTTTCTTTCGCCTTCTTAAGAAGTATAACAGGAGCTTGTGACAGCGGT
>DMFQ01000233.1:12761-13749 GCA_003450555.1 Ktedonobacter sp. | reverse complement strand
CTAAAATGAGCGAGAGGAGAAAAGAGACTTAGACTTTTTCCCAGATAGCGAAACGGTCTGAACGTGAAGAGAGGCAATTATGGCGGATCGCGTGGGACAGCAGCTAGGTAATTATCGCCTGATGCGTTTGTTGGGGCGGGGTGGCTTCGCCGAAGTATACCTCGGGGAGCATATCTACCTTGGGACTTCAGCAGCCATCAAAGTGCTGTACACCCAGATAGCCAGTGATGATACCGAGCACTTTCGCAAAGAGGCGCGCACAATTGCACGCCTGGTACATCCCCATATCGTGCGCGTGCTCGAATATGGAGTTGAGGGTACGACCCCGTTTCTCGTCGTGGACTACGCTCCAAATGGCAGCTTGCGCACGCGACATCTGAGAGTACCCCTGCCAGTGTCAACCGTAGTAGGCTATGTGACGCAAATCGCCGATGCCCTGCAATATGCCCATGACCAGAAAGTGATACACAGAGACATCAAGCCGGAAAATATGTTGCTGGGTCGGAGGAATGAAGTGCTGCTCAGTGATTTTGGTATTGCTGTAGTAGCGATGAGTGCAAACTATCAGAGCACGCAGGGCATGCAAGACATAGCGGGTACCGTCGCTTACATGGCCCCGGAGCAGATTCAAGCCCAGGCATGTCCTGCCAGCGACCAGTATTCGCTTGGCGTAGTCGTCTACGAATTATTGAGTGGAGCACGACCCTTTCAAGGCGCATTTACCGAAGTTGCTGTGAAGCATACGCTGGTGCCGCCCCCTTCATTGCGTGAGAAGCTGCCGATGCTCTCTCAAGAAGTTGAGGCGGTGGTTATGAAAGCCCTCGCCAAGGATCCCAAGCAGCGTTTTGTCGATGTACAGGCGTTTGCCACGGCGCTGGAAGAGGCCAGTCGTCACGCTTCATCGACACCTACTTTTAAGGTTATGCCTGAGGAAGGAACGCCACTGAGTAATGAGACGGTTCTCCTGTCAAAGCAGGAGGGATTACCT
>DMFQ01000233.1:7748-12551 GCA_003450555.1 Ktedonobacter sp. | reverse complement strand
GAGACAACCACGCTGCCAGTTCAAACCCCCGGCGGGAGCGGACGTGTATCCCGGCGGATTGTACTGGTGGGATTGGCAGGAGTAGCCATCGTTGGGGTGGTAGGCGGAGGAATAGTGTGGTTTACTCGTCCACAGGAATCGTATGTTCCGTCTCAGCCTACTGCTGTGCCGCCTGCCAATGGGGGAGCTACGGTTTACACATTTCAGGGTCACAGCGATTGGGTATGGTCAGCCGAGTGGTCGCCCAATGGCATGCGCGTAGCTTCTGCCAGTGCTGATGGCACGGCTCAGGCGTGGGATGCAGAAAATGGTGATCATCTTATCGTGTATTCCGGTCATGCCAGTACGGTCTATGCTGTATCATGGTCACCGGATGGGAAGCGTGTCGCCTCAGCGGGTTATGATAAGACAGTACAGATCTGGGATGCGACATACGGCGATCACTTTTACACATATCAAGGCCATCGCGGCTGGGTGTGGACAGTAGCATGGTCACCGGATGGCAAGCGCATTGCCTCGGGAGGCGAGGACAAAACGGTGCAAGTTTGGGATGCGATAGATGGTCGGCACGCGAACACGTATCATGGTCATACGGATTATATTCATGCCGTGGCGTGGTCACCGGATGGCAAACGCATTGCCTCGGCAAGCGGCGATGGAACGGTGCGCGTATGGGATGCAGCTACTGGCCTGAACCTCTATACCTATCAGCCGTATTACACATCGATGTGGTCGGTGGCATGGTCCCCAAACGGGAAGCGTATTGCCTCGGCGAGCGATAATAAGACGGTGCAGGTCTGGGATGCGGCGGACGGCTCGCATCTCTATAGCTATGGGGGTCATACCGATTTCGTTTATGCCGTGACATGGTCACCCAGCGGGAGACAAATTGCTTCAGCGGGAGATGATAAGACGGTGCAGGTCTGGAGCGCAGATGATGGTACTCCTTTCTATACCTATAACGGTCACAAGGATGGAGTACGTTCGGTTAGCTGGTCGCCGGATGGGAAGCTTGTTGCATCTGGCTCTTTCGATAAGACGGTGCAGGTTTGGAAAGCGTCCCAGGAGGGATGAGAGAGTGCGGCGGGCCAATGGAGAGCTATAGATGACTGAGGAGATATATCCGACTGACCGTGAATCGTTGGAGCGTGACTGCGATGTTGAGTTCTTCATTGCAAGCGGGCCGGGAGGGCAGCATCGCAATAAGGTCGAGACGGGGGTGCGCTTGCTGCATCGCCCAAGTGGTATTGTTGTGACAGCTACTGAGCGCAGGTCGCAACATGCCAACCGGGAGATGGCGTTTCAGAGGATGGCGGAGCGGTTAGAGGAGCGGCAAAAGGTTTCGATTCCTAGAAAACCGACGCGTCCTACCCTGGCAAGCCGACGACGCAGGCTCGATGGGAAGCGCCACGCGAGCCAGATCAAAAGGCAGAGATCTGTTTCTCCTGAATAATAGCGATTATGGCGTCGTAGGTAAGTATCTGGGTCTATGGCGGGCTTTGCTGCTCTGCTCGAAAGCGTAGGCGTATTTGATCAGGGTTGGCTCGCTGAAAGCTCTTCCCATGAAGGTGATGCCCACTGGGAGTTCAAACGCGTAACCAGCGGGGACGGTGATTGCTGGATAACCCGCCAGAGCAGCAGGTTGTGAGCTGCCGCCTCCGGTATCAGGATCACCATTGACCAGGTCAATAAGCCAGGGCGGGCTACCGCTGGGCATGACTAGCGCATCAAGCGTGTATTTGTCCATTACCGCGTCGATGCCTTCCTGACGCGAGAGGCGGTAGTTCTCTGCGAGTGCCGAGAGATAGGCGGGATCGGAGAGCGAGGTGGTCTCCTGGGCCATTAAGAGGATTTCCTGGCCAAAGTATGGTAGTTCTTGCTCGGCATGGGCTTTGTTGAACGCGATGATGTCGGCGAGGCTGCGTACTGCTGTGCTGGCAAGCTCGGCCAGATAAACGTTGAGATCAGCCTTAAATTCGTGGAGCAGCACGGTAAGTTCTGCTTTAGATAATGACATTTGCTTTGCCGTCGAGATATCTGCGGGATCGATAACCTCCGCTCCTAACTCTTTTAATTGTTCAATCGCTCTGTTCGCGATAGCATCGGCTTTGGGGCTGTAGCCGAAATAGACCTGTCGAGCGATACCGATACGTGCTCCGCGCAAGCCATTGGGGTCCAGAAACTGGGTATAGTCGCTATGGAATTTTCCCTCGCTTTCCCGCGTAGCAGGATCGCGCGGGTCAACACCGGTCAAAGCTCCAAGCACGGCAGCGGCATCGGCAACAGTGCGCCCGAATGGGCCAACAGTGTCCTGGCTGTGGGCAATGGGAATGACTCCGGCGCGACTGGTGAGACCTATTGTGGGCTTGATGCCGACCACCCCATTAGAGGCGGCTGGACAGAGGATTGAGCCGTCCGTCTCGGTACCCAGTGAGACGGCTGCCAGATTGGCAGCGATGGCTGACGCTGAGCCTGAGCTTGACCCACAGGGAGTTCGGTTGAGCACATAGGGGTTGCGTCCCTGTCCTCCGCGGCCACTCCACCCACTTGACGAGGCAGTTGAGCGGAAATTTGCCCATTCGCTGAGGGTCGTTTTGCCGAGGATTAGCGCACCAGCCTGGCGCAGCCTTTCTACTACAAATGCATCACGCTGCGGGCGCGATCCAACGAGGGCGAGTGAGCCTGCTGTCGTCTGCATCTCATCCGCGGTGGCGATATTGTCTTTGAGCAGAATGGGAATGCCGTGGAGGGGGCCACGCGGACCACGACTCCTACGCTCCTGGTCGAGTTGATCTGCTATCTTGAGCGCGTCGGGATTGATCTCTAAAACCGATTGGAGGGTAGGGCCTTGTTGGTCGAGCGCATGGATTCGTTCAACATACATTTCAGCAAGTTTACGTGCGGTCATCTCTCCGTCGTCCATCGCAGCTTGCAATTCAACGATAGTTGTTTCTTCAAGCTGTGTGAAGGGTGTTCCGTTTTGCTCGTTTATCACTATAGAGGCCCTTTCAAGGTTACATTTAAAAATGCTAGCAAGGCTGATTTTTGCCTTGCTAACTTTCCTATCATACACTATTTGCTCTTTATTGTCTAAACCCCAAAACATGCTGGTTTATGTTGTAGAATTAGGGGGTATTGCGGCATTATTTATTCTTTCGTAATGGAGTTACAACAGATGAAGGTAAAGAACCTGGTTACCTGGGGTGGAATTACACTTGCTGCCCTGGGGGTTGGGCTGGCGGTTAAGAGCTTCTTGCCACAGCGTTTCGAGACCGCCAGCTTGGTAGGAGAGAAGGGGAATGCGAACGCGTTTGGATAGCGAGGCGCTTCCCGCGGTTGAGGTCTCATTTTTACGTTGCGGTAGTATTTCCATTCCAGAACTGATTGCTGTGCGAGGAGCATTCTCGTTGGTACCACGTGTTATCTCCCATAGCGCGGTATTAATACGCCATCCAAAGGCACTCTTTTTATATGATACTGGTCTCTGCTCTGATATTGACAGATACCTGGTCGACCAGTCGCTGTTTTTCCGTAAGACCCTGGCGAACTTTCATTTGGAGCAGTCGCTTGGTAGCCATCTGAGAGAGAGAGGAGTGGGGCGCGGAGAGCTGGATTTTGCCCTGCTGTCACATCTACACTGGGATCACGTCAGTGGTATTCCTGATATTCCTGGCGTATCTCTACGTGTTAATCGCGTTGAATACGAGGCGGCGAAGCATGGCCTGCTCAACGCAGGTAATGGACTTGTGCGGCGACTCATGAGTGGTAATGCTATTGAGTGCTTTGACTGTGCAGGCCCTACTTATGAGGGTTTTCGTTCCAGCCTTGATCTTTTTGGTGATGGCTCTATTATCCTGGTGCCGCTCCCAGGCCACACTGCTGGAAATACTGGCATGTTCATCAACCGTTCCAATGGTCCTCGCCTGTTCCTGCTCGGCGACGCTGTCTGGGTTGCGGAGAATTACAAGCGCCCGGCGACTATGCATCCCTTTATCTGGTCACGCGTAACCAGCGATGATGCTACCGCGCGCCAGACCCTGATTGACCTGCACCGCTACGCGCTGCACCATCCTAAGACCCCAATGATTGGCATGCATGATGCCGCATCGCAGGAGCAGTTTATGAAATCGGAGAAATACATTGAGGCGGCGAGAATATAAAAAAGTAAATCTATCCCAAGCTTGACACTACGGTTAAAATACTAGTGCAAGGGAGGGAGAGTGCGAATATGAGAGCAACACCCGTTGGACGCAATCGCAAAGGACAGCCTATCGTGCTGATGCGTCTCTATCAGGGAGCGGAGATGCGCAAGCGCTACATTGCCCACATACCGAGGTGGCGTCAACCTCTGATAGGCTATGTGTTTACCTTTCCTCTTGTAGCGCTGGCTATAGCCCTGACGTTGTTAATGCAAAAAATGCTTCCCCATTACTATTTTCCCGGTGCAATGTTGCTGTTAGCTATCGTGTTGGAAGCATTTATCTGGGGAGTTGGTCCTGCATTACTCTCGGTTCTCCTCGCTAGCCTTGCTCTCGATTATTTTTACATTCCCACGAATGAACAAATTACCCTAAAAAATTGGGATGGCCTGATCCAAATATTGCCCTTTTTCCTGGTTGGCATTGTGATTGCTATTATCTCAGGTCAACGTGAAGCTGCACGCAGGCGTGCCCTTTTTGCTGAACAGACTTTACAAGAGCATGCAGCGAATCTTGAAGAGGCCAATCAAGAGCTAAAAGAGGTCAACCAGATGAAGGATAAATTTATTTCAATGGCCTCCCATGAATTGAAAACCCCGATAAC
>DMFQ01000233.1:0-7573 GCA_003450555.1 Ktedonobacter sp. | reverse complement strand
CTACCCAGGGAATTAGCTAATGTGCCTGTTGCTCTAGAGAAAATTGACGAGCAGACGCGTCGTTTAAATGCTCTGGTAGATGATCTGCTTGATCTTAGCAGTATCAGGGCCGGTAAAATTGAGCTGCGTTTGAGTCCCTGTGACCTGCGTGAAGTGTGCGGCAGCGTTATCGAGGAGCAGCGTCAGCTCTCCGGACGCGATATCGAGTTGGAGCAATCTTCGCCGCCTGTCACGCTGAATGCGGATTGCGAGAGATTGTCCCAGGTTATCATCAACCTGATCAGCAATGCCATCAAGTACTCACCGGAAAAGAGTCCTATACGGGTAAGCGTTCTCCAGCAAGAGAAGACGGTACAATTGGCGGTACGAGATTGTGGCGAAGGTATTTCAAAAGACCAGCAAAAACATATCTTTGAGACATTTTACCGTTCTCCAGATGCGCAAACGTCGAAGAAAAGCGGTTGGGGCCTGGGGCTTGCCATTTGTAAAGATATTGTCGAGCGACATAGTGGACGCATCTGGTGCGAGTCGCACAAGGGAGAGGGTAGCACGTTTTTTGTGGAGTTGCCTGCGGGATAGGGAAAGTGGGCAAAAGAAAAACTCCCTAACAGTCAATGTTCGGGAGTTCGCGAAGCAGGGGAGACAGGACTTGAACCTGCAACCTACCATTTTGGAGACGGTTGCTCTGCCAATTGAGCTACTCCCCTAAAAGACACTCTCAAAAGGAGTGGGCGGAGAGGGAGAGATTCGAACTCTCGGAGGGGTTTCCCCCTCAGCGGTTTAGCAAACCGCCGCACTAGGCCACTATGCGACCTCTCCAAATTGAACGCTTTGTGTGACAATTATACTTCTGTTCGGGTTGGCTGTCAATCCTTTTTTTCAGGCAAGTTTCGGACTTACTTTGGCAGGCTTGGCGGAAACACGTAGAACTTGTCCGGTGGCGGGTCGGGCGTGCCATATTCCATGGTGATTAGATCATGTGATGACAGGGTTACTTCGTTGTTGAGCGGAGATGTGACAACGCCTGCGAATGGCTTCCCGTTGACAAATATTTTCCAGCCTGTATTTTGCGTGAGTTCTGGTGGAAAGTTCAGCTTCGCGAACCCTTCATGCCAGATAGTCAAGAAGTCGTCGAGCGCCACGTTATGAACTTTGGCGGGAGCTTCAATATGGATGATACCATCGTCAGTATGGGTGTGCATCCAGTAAAAACAACTGTTATCAGTGGGAATTCCGATGCCCGCTGGAATAGTGACGAACTTCCCATTGATATAGATGGTGAGATGGATGTGAATATGGTAGTTGTTCTGCTCCATACTTTCACAGGGTACACCGCTGATTGGCGGATGTAGTGTATTAAAAGAGATGATTGATTGTATCTGGAGAAATATGAAGCCCATGAGGCCCAGGAGTAAGGCGCTGCCTCCGATTGCGCTCAATAAGAAGATGCGTGTGTTCTTTTGCTGTTTGCGCCGGAACATTCTCGCGGCTCTGCGCTCCCTACGAAGCTCTTCTTCTTGTTCTGTTTCTATTTGTGGCGTCAATTGTTGGCTGCTCATTGTCTTCTTTTTCTCTTGCCGCCTTCGGCAGCGTTGAAGATAAAAATTAGGGTGGGACATCCCTGCATCCCGTTTATTTATCTGTCATTAGGAACGGGAGAGTGGGAGGGGGAGTAACTAGAGGGGGATAAAAGGCCAATGTCTTCTCCGCGCGGGGAAGATACTGGCCTTTTATGCTATTACGCAGTCTTACTATATGGCTGTTCTATGGAGGAGGCGAGTGGCAGGGAGAACCAGAAGGTTGAGCCTTCGCCTGGCGTGCTTTCGACGCCGACATTGCCCTGGAGTTGTTCGATGATGGCTTTACAGATGTAGAGGCCAAGGCCAAGCCCGGCGTTTGAACTACCTGTGCTGCTGCTCACCCTGGTACCGTGTACGCGATAGAAGCGCTCCCAAATCTGTGTTTGTTCTTCGGGGGAAAGGCCGCTTCCTTCATCTCGCACCGAAACGCGGGCATTTTCCTCATTTATGTGTACTGAAACCTGGATGGGCCTATCCTCGGGTGAGTACTTGAGAGCATTGGAGATATAGTTTCTCAAAACCTGGCCGATGCGATCCGCATCTGCGAGTACAGGGGCTACTATCTCGTCCGACATTTCGAGAGTGATAGTCCTGTTTGGCCACGCGAGACGCTGCTCTTCTACGGCCTCATGCACCAAGCTGGCGAGATTGCAAGGAATCAGGCTTAGCTCCAAATTTTGTTCTTCTGAGCGCGAGACATCCAACAGGTCGTCGACGAGACGATCAAGCAATTTGATCTGGCGTTCCGTGCTCTCGAGCATGCCCTGCATTTTCTGGAAGGTCAGCAAACTATTCTTGATCTGGCGTACTGTGAGTTGTGTATTGCCTTTGATGCTTGTCAAAGGAGTTTTGAGTTCGTGGCTCGTCATGCCAAGGAATTCATCCATTCTGCGATTGGCCTCACGTAGGGCTAGCTCGTTGGCGCGCGCTTCGGCACGTTCGCGCAACAGGCGATCGCGTTCGATGACCAGGGCGGCAAGTTTTGCCACTGCTTTGGCTAAGGCAATTTCAGCGGCGTCATAATCATGCTCCTGGCCACCATAATCTAATGAAAGGAGGCCGACAAGCTGCTCGCCTATGACCATGGGAATTATAAGCATCGTGTGGATATTGTAAGGATTAGGCTGTGTGCTAAATGGGGGCTTTGTTATGTCGAGGAGCAGAGCTTCGTTTGCTCGTAACTGGGCCGCGAAGGTGGGATCGAGACCATCGCCCAGACGAGCCTCCGTTTGTTGCTCATTCCACCACTGGCGCTCCTCTTCGGGTGAAAGTCCAACAACGGCTATGGGATGGAGTACCTCGGTATCTGGTTCAATCGCGGTAAGACTTACGCGTTGGCAGCCAAGGACACTACAGGTCAGTTGTGCCATGCGGCGCGCTGTCCTGCCTATCCCCGCGGGAATCAGTTCTCCGCTCTTGCCGCTCGGATTTTCGCCAACGAGAACGAGCGCCTCTGCCATTTCGAGCAGCGCGCCGAGTGTTGCCTGAGTACGTTTCTCCAATTGACGGCGCTCTGTCACATCGCGGCAGATACAGAGAGCACCGATAAGTTCACCTTCATTGTTGCGCACAGGCGCTCCACTTACGCTTAGTTCCAAATCACGTCCATCTAACGCCCGGACGATGATATCAGAAGTATTTGAGCCTTTCAGTACCTCACCATGCAAAATGCGGGACATTGGCCACTGCTCATCTGTCAGGAGTTGCCCATGCTCATCGCGCATGGCTAACAGCGCCATGCGATCACTAGACGATAACGATAGGTAGTCGGAAGGGTTCTTGATCGCAAGAAGTTCGCGCCCGGCGCCGTTCACGCGTATGACCTTCAGGTCGCGGTTGAAGAGAAAAACGCCATCGGTGATGGACTCGAACGCGGCTTCCAGTTCACTAGCGCGGGTCGCTCGCTCTCGCTCGGCCTGGTGAAGCGCCGAGATATCATGAGTGATGAGTACAACACCATCTACCCTTCCCTGGATATCGAAGAGCGGTGCAGCACTCAAGAGTGCATAGGCATCTTGCTCTTCAGGGTTGAGGAAGCGCATTTCGACACCAGAGACGGTTTCGCCCTGCAATGCACGAACAACTGGGATATCTTTCGCTGGGAAGGGTTCGCCGGTGATGGTTCGCGCTCCAAATACCTGTTGAGATTCATTAATTGCCGTGCTAACGCGCTCTGAACCCGTATGTTGTCGTCCCGCGCGGTTGAGGCGCACTATTTTGCCCTCGGCATCGTGAATTGATAGAGCATCGGGGACTGTTTCGATGATAGCTTCCAAGCGAGTACGCTCCACTGCAAGTGAAAGTGCCAGCTCTTCGGCACTGCGGCGCGCTCGTTCGATCTGGCTGGCGACAATACTGATGGCGATACCGACCAGGAGAAAGAGGGAAACTTCGACAATACTTGTATCATTAAATGTCAAAGTGAGGTGCGGTGGTTGGACGATAAAATTGAGGAGGATAGCACCTGCCAGCGTAGCAATCAGACTGGGTCCTACACCCCAGTTCAAGGCTACCAGTGCAACCACGAGAACCTCCAATAGGCCAGTATATGTGAAAGAAGAAAATAATTGGGTGAGTAACGTGGTAACAATGATCGCGATGAATTGTAAGATAATTGCAACCAGGTATCCGACGATCGGGTTATTCCATGGTCTGGGAAGCCATTGAGGTGTGAAGGTGTGTGTCAGAAACCACTTAATAGGCTTTTGCCAGGATGGCCCTGCTACCTCGTCTGTATGAACCTTTTTATCTTTTGGCGACAGAGGATTGTCCGAATCGAGAAGAGCTTGATTGTTGGTCTGGCTTTCAACGCGCTGTATATGTTCCTGGTCCACACTCATAAATCCTCTCTTCTTGTACATAAAAAAGGGGAGCGGCCCTTGCATCCCGAAGCCCAGATTTACTTTAGACACGCATCAGTTTAGGAAAAAGTTGCAGAGCTTGGCATATGTCCTGATTCCTATTATATATAACCTATTACCGAGTGTTCGGGAATCTGTACAAGTGCTTCTGCAACTGCCAGCAGTCCTTGAAGCGCTTCATGCGTGCGCCGTTCGAGCTGCGCCGTTCGGTTACATCGCGAAAGATCATAACCCCACCAGCGATGCGTCCCTCACTATCGCGCATCGGTGTGCCGCTGATGTTTAGTTGTACCTCGTGTCCATCCAATGCGCGGACTACAATATCCATCATATTCTTCCCGATCATCACTTCGCCATTGAGCATACGTGTCACCGGGCGTTGACTATTATCCAATAGTTGGCCGTGTTCATCGCGGAGAGCCAGCATGTCACCCCGCATAGCAGGCGTCAACAGGGCGTGTTCTGGGTAGGCATCAAGGGTAATCATCTTGCGATAAGCACTGTTCACGCGCAGCATCTTGCCGTCGTCGCCATAGACAACTACGCCATCAGTCATAGCTTCAAATACAGTTTCAAGCTGAATGCCACGAGATGCCGCTTCGCGTTCGGAGCGATGCAGCTTTTCTTCGAGTTGTTTATGAGCGCTATACTCCTCTCCCCTCATTTCAACTTCACGTTTGATTCGCTCAGGATAGGTACTGAAAAAGTCGACTAATTCCGGCTTCTCAGCATAGAGGATGGTGAGATTTTCCTGGGTGCGCCTGTCAGATGTGTAGTCCAATTCGGGGTGTGTTTCAGCCCAAAAGTGGTAGGTTTTTATATAGAAAAGTATTTCGGCCAGGTGGTTAAAGTATACAGTACCCAGGAGGTGGCGTAGTTCCTTGCTGCAATCCTCAGCACTTGCTGGTTGCAAAAATAAATAAAAGGCCGAGAGTAGAATGCTTTTTTCCAGGGAGGATCCTGGCTCGGGCCATGCTTGCAACGGGGTTATTGCTACGAAGGTTTTGATGTATTCCGCAATCTCCTGTGCGGTTGGTGCAGGCGTTTCGAGGAGTGCAAGCACGTCTCCTCCGGTCATGCCGAGAGAACGGAGAGCGCAGCTGTGACAGACGATACAGTAGGGAACGGCGCAGTAGCGCGAGAGGTAAGCCAGGAGCTTCTCTTTAAAGATGGGTTGCAGGGAGTTATCAATATAGGCGGAGAGTGTCTGCTGTAGAAGCATCTGTAATACCGGTGAGACCTCATGAGAAGGAGTAAAGATAGGCGGTAAAAAACCGAAGAATTGGCTGATGTCTGCTCTTAGTTGGTCGCCAGTGCTACTCTCTCTTATTTGCATCACATAAAGCCTCTCTGAAATACCGGTGCACATTTATTGGTGTCCAGCTTGCTCCAAAGTATTGCATGTATAAAGTATGCAGTCAAGCTGAACTGTACCTTGAAAAACACCTGTGAAACGCTTCTGTTTATTTCCGCGTGTCCTGTGTAGAAAGTTAACCAGTGATAACAGGAGATTTATATATGCGCTACAAGAATGTTTGCCTGATCATCAATCCGCGCGACGGGCAGAACATGGCGAGGATCAATGATGTGCTCGCTGTTTTCTCCGCTGCCTGTTGGAAAACCGACATGCTATTGAAAACATACTGTGGGCAGACGATGGAATTGGCGACTCAGGCTGCCAAGCAGGATTATGACTTAATCGTATCGTATGGTGGTGATGGGACGCTCAACCAGGTCATCAATGGTGTGAAGAATGTCAAGGGCAAGAGCATTGTGGGGCTGTTGCCAGGAGGTACTGTCAATGAATGGGCGGGAGAAGTCCAAATTCCAGGCGATCCTGTAAAAGCGGCGCTCGCGCTTGTCAAAAGCAATGTGCGCGAGGTAGATCTAGGGCACGTAGCGGTACAGAGCCTGATTTATCCAGACGAAATTGAAGGCACTCAGAAGCAGACAAAGAGCAAGACAAAAAAGCGTAATACGGAGAAAGGCTCGACGAAGGCTCCTCACAACTTCTTAATGATGGCTGGTCTTGGCATTGATGCGGCAGTGATCGGCCAGACCTCCAATTCTCTCAAGCGTAGAATTGGTCCCCTTGCTTTTGATATTTCTGCTGCGAAAGAAGTCGTCCAGCATCAACCCTTCCATTTGGAGATACGGGGTGGCAAGCACGAGGATCATATCCTCTGGCAAGGTGAGGCTTTACAGGTGATTGTCGCGAATACACGGCGTTATGCCAATATAGTTGAGGTCGCGCCAGATGCTTATCTCGACGATGGAGTTTTTGACGTTTGTGTGATTACCAAGGGCAATCCACTGACAACCATGAGGCAAATATCGGCGGTGCTGGTGCAACACAGGCTTGATGACGAGGACGAGAATATCCGAAGATTTCGCGGGGCTCATTTTTCCATTCGCGTTCCTGCCTCTATTCTCTTGCACTTAGATGGCAGTATAGTGAGGCTCAAGGACTATTTGAGCAAGTCCGAGTGCAAGATTCTGGAACAACACAGCAGCAAAGATATCCAGGTGAGCTATAGCTTCGATGCTATGCCACGGGCAATCCAGATGGCGATTCCTGAGACATACGATAATACACTGTTCGAGGGCAAGCGTCACCTGGATAGCTCTGATGCCTCCATGGAAGAGACTGGTGATAGAGAAGATGTCACGGCAACTGAAGGTAAAGGTAACAAGCAGGGAAAGCAGACAGCACAATCCCAAGGTCAGGGATCACCAGCTTCTGAAAGTGCTCAAGCGTTGTTAGATGGTGCAGATGGTGCGCGGAATGTTACCGTGGTTGGAGGGGTAGCGAACGTGAATAAGAAAAAGGTTGCTATTATTGCGGGGAATACAATGAAACAGAGTACTGGGGAGATGAGGCCAGTCGCGGTTCGCTCCGACAAAAAGACGATAATTGTGAACGTGGAAGGTGAACATGGCTCTCCAGATATGATGGAGAAGTTGTCAGAGGGTAGTAGGATTGTGGTGAAGGGGAAGAAGAGTAGGCGCGGCGTGATTCGGGCAACGCATATCCTGGTGTAGGATTCTCTTTGAGAGGTATGCGACTCTCTTCCCGACACTTTTTGATGCTACGAATTGAGAACGCTGTTTGCTGTTTGTCGCAGTTGTCGC
>DMFQ01000162.1:8197-10851 GCA_003450555.1 Ktedonobacter sp. | reverse complement strand
CTGTTGTTCGGCAATGGAGAGTCCTTGTACCGGTGTATGGGAACTGAGCGAAACATCCAGGGGTGCAAGCAGCTGATCAACCTCGTGGTGCATGCGCTTCCAATCAACGCGCCCGAAGCGATCACGAGGGTGGCGCCCCATGAAGACATTCTCGGCAACATCCAGGTCGGGGAAAAGCATCGGTTCTTGCTGGACAACAGCGATGCCCAGAGCCTGGGCGTAGGTAGGCGAGCGCAGTTCTACCACCTCGCCAGCAACTTTCACCACCCCCGCGTCAGGTCTGTGAATACCTGCCAGGATTTTCACCAGCGTGCTTTTGCCCGCGCCATTCTCGCCTACCAGGGCATGCACTTCGCCAGGGAACAGACGCAAGTCCACTCCTCGCAAGGCCTGCACACCACCAAAGTTTTTGGCAATCCCACTGAGTTCAACGATGGGTTCGGGAGGATTCGTCACGTTCTTTTCCCTCCTCAAGGACAAACTTGACAGGCTAGACCCTGTACAGTAGAATTACAGGTGGATTGAATCGTTTCAATGATATGCAAAGAAAAAAGTATGCCGCGTTGTCAGGAGGAGAGGACAATCAAAAATAGGTTTTCGCATTCGCGCAGTCTATCCAACTTCCTCTGACATACGCAAAGATAATCGTGAATTGAAACGTTTCAATAAAGGCAAGTATACATGCAAATTTTCACATTGTCAAGAGATTTTCGCCTGCAAGCTGGATTACGTGTGACATACTATATACATACATTTCGGTCAATACACCCTTCACAGTTGTTCCGGTGCCGAACTACATAGAAATATATCACTAAAAAAGTTGGCCTCACGTTGATCAAGGAGATCAGGAAGTGTACGCGCATGAGTTCACAGTCAAGTATCCGGGAGGTGGCGAAGCGTGCTGGTGTTTCGCTGGGAACCGTGTCGAATGTGCTCAACCGGCCTGAAATCGTTGCGCTGGAGACACGGCAAAGAGTGCAGCAAGCCATTGACGAAATTGGCTTCGTACGCAACGGCTCGGCGCGCCAGTTACGTGCCGGCAGAAGCCAGCACATCGGGTTGATAGTGCTTGATGTGGCCAATCCTTTTTTCACCGAGGTTGCTCGTGGTGTTGAGGACCTGGCCAACAAGGCCGGCTATGTTGTAATTCTGTGCAACTCTGACGATTCCGCAGAAAAGGAAAGCAACTACCTGCACGTCCTTGAGGAACAGCGCACGCAGGGAGTGTTGATTACTCCTGTGCAGAGCGATACCGGTTACCTGCAGGTATTTCGACAGCGCGGTATCGCCGTCGTCTTACTAGATCGCCCGAGCCGGAGCAAAGATCTTTGCTCAGTCTCTGTAGATGACGTTCGAGGAGGCGAAATTGCTGCGGCACACCTCCTTGAAGAGGGACACGAGCGCATCGGGTTTGTCCATGGCCCACTCAGTATCCGCCAGATCGCGGACCGGCGACGCGGAATGATACGGGCAGTGAAAACGGCTGGCCTTGATCCTGATCGCGCCATTGTCGATATCACCACTCATGCACAAAGTGCCAGGGAGGGTGAGGAGTGTGTGGAGAAACTACTAAGCGCCAGGACAAGGCCGACCGCTGTTTTTTGCGCGAATGACCTGCTGGCGCTTGGGCTGATGCGTGGTTTGATCAAGCATGGGATCTCCATCCCCGGAGGTATGGCTCTGGTAGGCTACGATGACGTCGAGTTCGCGAGTGTCCTTTCGACGCCGCTCACCTCAATTCGGCAACCAAAGTACGAACTCGGCCGTGCTGCCGCTGAACTTCTTTTTGACGAGGCAAATAATCCAACCACTCATCAGCACAAACACGTCGTGTACCAGCCTGAACTGATCGTGAGAGAATCAAGCCGCTCTAAGCGGGATGACACTCCCCAGCCCGTCGGATGGGAATAGGCTTCTGAGCTACAAAGGAGCGATGACCATATTCTCGCGTCCTGGCGATGCTCACTAGTTTTCTGCTGGCCGTGCTGGATTTCCTGGGTGTCTCTACTGTTCCCCAGCAGATGCGCTGCTTTGATGCTCACCCTTTACAGGCTCTTCGCCTCTTGCGTGGCTCTCTTCTGACTTTTGGATAGCCCTACATGCAAAACAGTACTGCTATTCCAAGACCTCTACCTGTGATACAATACCAGGGATTGAAGTTGCAAACAAGCGTGACCTAAGGGCGCGCCACATATATTTTTCTGCTGGAGAGCGATGATGACGATGGAACAAACAGATTTACTGGCAGGGCTTAACGAGCCACAGAAGAGGGCCGTTACCACAACGGAGGGGCCGCTCCTTATTTTGGCCGGACCAGGCAGCGGCAAAACGCGCGTCATCACTCACCGCATCGCCTATCTTGTCGAGCAAGAACATATTTCGCCATGGCGCGTACTCGGCGTCACCTTTACGAACAAGGCCGCGAAGGAGATGCGCGAGCGCCTGGAGAGATTGGTGGGCATCAACGAGTCCAAAGAGATGACCATTGGGACCTTCCATGCCATCTGCGCGCGCGTTTTACGTATTGAAGCGGACCATCTCGCTCCCCTCGGACTGACCAAATCTTTCGTCATTCTTGATACCGATGACCAGACGACGCTGGTAAAGCAGGCAGTGAGAAATTTGAACCTGGATGAGAAGCAGTATAAACCTGC
>DMFQ01000162.1:6655-8112 GCA_003450555.1 Ktedonobacter sp. | reverse complement strand
GAGCAGGCGGCAAAATATATTGAAGAGGTGGCTGCGCGCGTCTACAAGGTCTATCAAAAACTGTTGCGCGCCAATAATAGCGTCGACTTTGATGACCTGCTCTTGCTCACCGAACAATTGTGGCGGCGTGATTTGGATGTCCTGCACCGCTACCAGTTGCGCTGGCAGTATATCCATGTCGATGAGTTCCAGGATTGCAACCTGCCACAATATAAGCTGATACGCCTGCTTGGCTATGGCACGAGCGATAGACACGAAGGGCTGGGCAATGTGTGCGTCGTGGGAGACGATGACCAGATGATTTATAGCTGGCGAGGGGCAAGCTCCGAGAATGTGCTGCGCTTTGAAGAGGATTTCCCACGCACGAAAATCGTCATGTTGGAGCAGAACTACCGCTCGACGCAATCCATCCTCGACGCGGCACAGAACGTGGTGCGGCGCAACCGGTCACGCAAAGATAAGAAGCTCTGGACGGCGTTAGGCTCGGGCGAGAAAATCATGGTATACGAGGCCTATAACGAGGAAGAAGAGGGACTCTTCGCGGCTCGTGAGATCACGCGCCTGCTCGCGCGCGGTGATATCGAGAAGCGTGGCGACGTGGCCGTCATGTATCGCACCAACGCACAGTCGCGCGCCATTGAAGAACAATTTCTGCGCGCCAACATTCCCTACAAGGTCATCGGCAGCCGCAAGTTCTATGAACGCAAAGAAATTAAGGATATGGTGGCCTACCTGCGCTTGCTGCTTAATAACCACGATGAGCTGAGCCTGAAGCGCATCATCAATGTACCTAATCGCAAGATCGGTCCGAAAACGATAGGTGAACTCCAACTGTGGGCGAACGAAAAAGGCGTCACGCTCTACCAGGCCATGCAGCAGGCGGAACAGCATCCTACGCTCGGCAAGGCAGCGAGGACTGCCCTGGCCGATTTTGGACGCTTGATGGCCGATCTCACTACCGCGATGGATGAACTGCCTCTCCCTGAACTGCTGGATAGAATCGCGGAGAAAAGTGGCTATGGTCCTGAACTGCGCGATGGCCCCGAAGGAGAATTAGACCGCTGGGCCAACGTGCTGGAACTGCGCCGGGTCGCCGAGGACTACTCCGAAATCGAGACGAGTGTAGCCCTCGAACTGTTCCTGGAGAACGTCGCGCTGGTGGGCGGCGCGGATACGACACAGACGGGTGAGAACGGAAAGTTGATCCAGGAAGAGAATAATGACGCGGTAACGCTGATCACCCTGCACGCCGCCAAGGGTCTGGAGTATCCCGTCGTCTTTATCGTCGGGATGGATGAAGGTTCGCTGCCACATGCACGCTCGGTTGACAAGCCGGAACAACTGGAGGAGGAACGGCGCCTGGCGTATGTTGGTTTTACCCGCGCCATGCGCCGCCTCTACCTGGTACGAGCCTATCGCCGTTCATTCTTTGGCGAGACTCATCCAACCGAGCCTTC
>DMFQ01000162.1:2687-6465 GCA_003450555.1 Ktedonobacter sp. | reverse complement strand
GTACAGCACAGACGCAGCGCCGCAAACCGTCCTGGGATGACGACGACTACAACCAGGACAATGGCTATGAGCGCGATACTGGTCGCACGTTCGGGAGTGGTAAGCCTGGCACGGAAGGAAGTAGTAGTACAGCGAAACCAGGGCGCATTATCCCGCCGAGTTGGGCGCCGCGCAGTGGCTCATACTCTTCGCCGACGATTCCCCCTTCATCATCAGCGGGACAGAAGGCGACGCCTCCGCCACAGCCCGCCAAGCCAAAGGAGCAGCAGTATAAGCCTGGTGATAGGGTGCGACACGATAAATTCGGTGAAGGGATTATCCTCAAAAGCGACATGGAGCAGAACACCGAATTTGTCGAGGTTCAGTTTCAGGGCAAGACGGGTAAGAAGCGGCTGAGCATGGATTTTGCGAAATTGGAGAAAATATAGTATTACTGTGCCGCAAAGGCTGTCTATAGTTGTGCCACGGACGGCTCTTGCGGCACGGTAATAAAGTACCAGTGCACCCAAAGCCTCTCTAGATTGCGTTGATTTGTTTCAGCAAGGCAAATATATAGACCAGATTTGGGGAGGCATTACCAATGTTTTTATCGCGTATCTCAATAGGTCGTACTCTCATTTTTATGATGCTGTTTCTCGCCAGTGGGCTGCTTTTCAGTGGGTGTTCGCTGCCCTGGCAACATGCTACTTCTACTAACGTTGCCCTGGCAAATGCTCCTAAACCAACGACACAACAATTGCTGGCCGCGCTTCAGAAGAACTTTCGTAATGTGAGCGCATTTCATGTCGTATTGAAGGTAGATAATCCTGGCAGCGTTGCAACAGCGCAGGTGCAGATTCGCAGCGCCAATGGCGATGTCGTGATGCCAGATAAAGTGAAGGCACAGGCCGTCGTCATACTTTCTGGCCAGTCCGTCACAGTCAACCTGATCAGTGTTGGCGACAACCAATACATCACCGACCCCATCACCGGACAGTGGCGAGTTATCAAAGGCGTGCTCGATCCTCGCACCCTCACGAATCCCGATACAGGCATCCTCTCGCTTGTCAGCAAAATGCAGAACGTCAGCCAACCAGTAGATGATACCGTGAATGGCGTTCCTTGCTGGCGTGTGACGGGCCAACTCAATGCAAAGTACCTGGCGTTCTTCACCGGTGGCGGCGTTCCCGCGGGAACGATGTTGCAGACAAGCACTTGCGTTGGTAAAGCAGATTCGCTTCCTTATCAACTCACCGTGAAGGGACGGGCGGCGGTTGGTGATACCACAGCGACAACTCGCACGTTCTCAATTTCAAACTACAATGAACATGTGAGTATCAAGGCCCCTCAGATATAAAAGCTATACTTCATACGTACATGTAGAGCGTCCCAAAGGGCAGTCAGGGAACGATGGTGATGTGATCATTATGCGTCATCGCATTCCTACTGGCTGACCGGCGCAGTTATTATCCATCTTTCATCATGAGCGGGGGGAAGATGTACACTTTAGAAGACGACAAAGAGACAACTTCAAGCCTGCGGAAGCGTGATTTACTCGCCGATGCACAAACGCAGGTACCAGCGGGAAACAGTAACGGCGAGACAGGTGATGCGCAGCGAATTTCACTGAGCGCACAGGTAACGAACTCTTTCAAAAAGATCACCACACCGGCAAAAGCACAGGCGGGTGGAAGAGGCGTGGCGCTAGCTGCCCTGACCATGGCCTGTATCGGTGTTTTCTTTACAGCAATGGATCAGACGGTGGTCGTGACGGCACTGCCGCCCATCATAACCAACCTGAATATTGGCGCGGTCAATCTTGATCACGCGGCCTGGATTATAAGCGCATACTTATTGGGTTTTGTTATCGCCATGCCGCTCATGGGGCGCGTCTCCGATATCTATGGACGGCGGCGCATCTTTATTATCTGCCTGGGCATCTTTGGCGTAGGCTCTATCCTCTGCGGCCTGGCTCCCGTCTTCGGACAAATGTGGGACCTGGGATTTCTGAACGCTCTAAACATCGATACTTCTGCTCCGGGACTGATCTGGCTGATTGGCGCGCGTTTTATCCAGGCGATTGGTGGTGGAGCGGTGGTGCCAGTGGCTATGGCTATCGCGAGCGATTTTTATGGCGAGCAGCGGCGCGGCCTGGCGCTGGGTATCATAGGCGCGGTCACAGAGGCCGGTGGCGTTATCGGCCCGCTCTATGGCGCGCTGATCGTGCAGCAATTTGGCTGGCAATATATCTTCTATCTCAATGTCCCCATCGTGATCGTGCTGATGATCGTGGCCTGGAGGCTCATTCCCAGCGGAACGCGCTTGCACGAGGGCATTGACTGGATCGGCGCCGTCTTGCTTGGATTGGCGCTGACCTGCCTGAGTCTTGGCCTGGCACAACAGGGAACCGATCTTGGACCAACGCCAGCCAACGCTCCTGCTCCACAAAATAACCCCATCTCAATTGGCCTGGCCATCATCTTTCTGATTGCCTTCGTGCTGGTAGAGCGGAAAGGGACGCTGGCCGGTAGTCGACCTGACGCTCTTCAAACGCCTTCCCTTCAGCGCGACTTCGCTGGTGAGCCTGCTGGTTGGGGCCGCGCTGATTATAGCCATGGCCGACATTCCTATTTTTGTCGATACGGTGCTGCAGCGACCAGTTCTTGATAGTGGACTGGCGCTGCTGCGCCTCACAGCTATGATACCCGTGGGAGCATTGCTCGGCGGCTGGCTCTGCAGTCGCATATCCTGCCGTTTCACAGCAGTGTTGGGCCTACTCTTTACCGCGACCGGCTTTTACCTGATGAGCCGCTGGCCCATCCATGTTGACTGGAACCAGATAACAATTAGCACGGTAACGGCTGGCTTTGGCTTTGGCCTTGTGATTGCTCCTATCGGCACGACGGCAATCAACGCCGTAAGAGCCAGGCAGGCAGGTATGAGCTCCGCGATCGTCACCTCGCTGCGCATGGTGGGTATGATGCTGGGACTGGCAGCGTTGACCTCGTGGGCGCTGGCCTACTTCAAGCAATTGGTCTCAACCTATCCTTCGCTGCCCCTGACGGCGACGACCGCGCAGTTCGCGGATTGGTCGAAAGGCTACGGCGCGCATATCATTCAATCTGCCCATACCGTCTATAGCGCTGTGTTCTTCGCCTCGATGGCGTTATGCCTTATCGCCATCGTGCCCGCCGTTTTCCTATGGGGTCGCAAGGCAGTGGTTGCTGAGCAAGAGGTGCCAGAGACCGGCATAGGCACAGGAGTAGAGACAGTGCCTCCACCTGTGCCTCTGTTAGCGCCTTCACAGGAGCCCACACCGGCGTCACACGAGGTTGATACTTTGGTGAATGCGACTCCGACTCCGACGCTGCCGGAAGTATCGCTGGCGGCGGCTGATATATTGCGGGACCCCGCGCTACCCACGGACCCCGGGTCGCCGCCACTACCGCCGATCGATCTTAATGGCGGTGATGGAGGCAATAACTGGCGTAATCCAAAGAAGCGGCGGCGCTTGATTATCGCTGCTGCGAGTATTTTACTGGTGCTATTGTTGATAGTGGCGGGAGTGTTCGCGGCCTTCATGTGGCAAACACCCGGCTCGCCTGTTACCACTGCAAACCAAACAACAGCGGTTGCCGCGACGGAGACAGCAACAGCAACGCCAATTGCCGGGCCGCGCATGATTCAACTCGCTTTAGATCAGACGGCGCTCACCTCCCTCTTTGTCTCGCAACTGGGCTTGCAGAAAGGGGCATTGACAGATATGAAGGTCGTGCCCACGCCAGGAGATGGAGTAATC
>DMFQ01000162.1:1322-2520 GCA_003450555.1 Ktedonobacter sp. | reverse complement strand
AACATTCAATTACATGTGCTGCACCTCAAACGCGATGGCATAGATGCAGGCCCTACCTCCGCCGCGAGCATGGGACAGGCGGTGAACCAGTTGTTACTTAGTTCGCTCATGCCAGCGCTGCGCGGTCAACTCAAGGGAGTGAAACTCGTCTCCGTCCATACCAGTACCGCAATCGGCTGTGCCCGCGCTACTGAAATGTTTGTGCTCTTGATCCAGGCGCCACCAATCCAGGGTATTGCCGCGCAGCCAACACCTGTGCCGTTCTGTTTCAAGGGTCCGGTCGATCTCAATAAGCTGCTACCGCATTAAAGGGTTAGTTGAGGAGAGAATTAGAGATGAAACGTATGCACTATATGCGCTCTATCCAGGTCGGGTGGATCATGTTGCTGGTGGTCCTGCTGCTGGGACTGGCGGCGACACCGGCAGGCGCGGCAAGCAGCACTTCCAGGCAGGCGACACGGAGGCTGGACAATGCTACCTCCGTTGGGGCGACTATTTACATTACCACCGGATCGCTGGTACCGCTGTTCCAGAGTCGTATTGATCAGCAGGTCCCAGTTGCCGTCAGCGGCGCAATTAACAATGTTGTTAATGGACTGCCGCGGCAGGATCAGGGTTGGGCACTGCAAATGGCCAATACACTTATCCAGCCCTCGGCAACGCTGACCAGCCTGACGACGCAGCAGAACGGCCTTGCTACGTCGCTGCGCGTGAGCCTCTATCCCGGCGATCCACAGCCGATCAATGCCAGCATGTTGGTGAGCTTGAGCGTGATCGATTCGTCGACCGTACAGGTCAGCGCGAAGCCTCTCAATGGCAGTCCAACGCTGGTCAATGGGCCACTGGCAACCTTCCAGATTCCCATCGGCCAGCTCAATACCGTCCACACTACGCCTGTGTGTGGGGATGCCGCCCTGGCAGTAAACCTGCAATTTCCGGTAGCTCTGGGGCATGTGCAGAGTCAGTTACAAGGATCGCAGGGACAGGTCCAACACAATACGGCCTTGAACGCGTACACGAGCATGAGTAGCAGTGACCAGAGACAAAGCCAGTCCAGTCCAGGCGAGATAAGCAGCGTCCCATCGTCGAGTATGAATTCGTACGTGGAACTTCCGGCTTCATCGCTGGCCTCGATAGGGAACAGCGTGGGGGACCTGCCTATCAGTAGCAGTATGACGGCGAAAAACATACAGATTGG
>DMFQ01000162.1:0-1215 GCA_003450555.1 Ktedonobacter sp. | reverse complement strand
AACCTGGCGGTGCATGTCTTGAGTACGTCGATTACCGTCTTAAATATCTTCACTTTCCCCTATGATAGCTACAATCAGCAGATCCAGCAGACATTAAACGCGAAGCTGAATGGTGCGCTGAAGGGCAAGTTTAACGTTTCACAGGCGGCGATTGGCCCCAATGCGCATGTGCCTTGCGCGGCAAGTAGTAGTTTGGTGTTGACGGGTACGACGAGTTTGGGATAAGAAGTGATAGACAAAGGGAGCGGGGCAACATTTTAACCAGGACGATGCCCCGCTCTCTTTATTTCTCTCTATGTATTGCGTAGTTGGGAGACGATCTAGCGCGCAAATACCCCATACGGGTGAAATTTGCCCATGTGCATTGCTTTTTGCGAGATTTAGGTGTATATAAGGTTCAGCATACTCACTTAAAAAATAAGGAGAGGCCCCCTATTATGCCAACCCTCGAAAAAGCTGCAGGTAAACTTGCCCTCGTCAAACTGGAATATCATCCCACCATTCATGACATGCCCACCGATGAGCGACCGCGCGAACGGCTCAAACACTATGGCGCCAAGGCCCTCTCGACGGCGGAACTGCTGGCGATCATCCTACGTACGGGCACAACACGGGATAACGTGATCGAGCTGGCAGGGAAACTGCTGGCGAAATATAGTGGTCTCAGCGGACTGATGCGCGCTGATTTTAATGAGCTGTGCTCAGAACATGGTCTGGGAGAAGCCAAGGCCTCACAGCTGAAAGCCGCGCTGGAGATGGGGCGTCGTCTCGGAATGTTGCAGAATGAAGAGAAATATCAGGTAAAATCGCCTGCCGATGCGGCCAATTTAGTCATGCCGGAAATGATGTATCTTGATCAACGAACAGGTGCGCATCCTGGTGCTCGATACTAAGAACCAGGTCATGGAGAATATCAGTCGCTATCAGGGGACGGTCAACAGTTCGGTGTTGCGTGCAGCGGAGATATACCGCGCCGCCGTTATTCGTAATTGTCCGGCAGTCATTGTCTGTCACAACCATCCCAGCGGCGATCCCACGCCTTCGCCTGAAGATATTCAGGTTACAGAACAACTGGTTGAGGCTGGGGAAGGTACTCGATATCGAGCTGGTGGATCATTTGGTGATTGGCCCCCACAAGTTTGTTAGTCTGAAGGAGCGTTTGCGGTGGTAAGCGGCAAAGAAAATAGAAAATAGCAGGCAAGCCGCGGTGGGGTG
>DMFQ01000456.1:1946-17617 GCA_003450555.1 Ktedonobacter sp. | reverse complement strand
GGCGTCAGTGCCGTAGAAAAGTACCTGGATATTCATCGAACGCTCATACACCTGGAGCGGGAGAGGAATAGCGAAGTAGAGCATCCTTTACTCGGAAAACTACCTTTGCCTTACCCCCTCAGCATTGGTCGAGTGCAGGCAGGCAACTGGTCCTCTTCGGTGCCCGAGGAATTGATTTTTGAGGGACGTATGGGCGTGGCAATGGGCGAAGCGAGCGATGCTGTACGTCGTCAGTTTGAGCATACACTGACAAGTCTGGCTGAGGCAGATCCCTGGTTACGCAACCACCCAATGCAAATCGAGTGGCGCGGAGGTCAGTTCGAATCCGGTGAGATACCTGTGAATCATCCCCTCGTTGAGCTGTGTCAGCAATGTATACTTGATCTTACCGGCCGTGAAGCTGAATTAGAGGGTGCTCCCTATGGTTCCGATTTGCGCCTCCTCGTCAATGTAGGCGGCATTCCCGCCGTATTATTCGGCCCCGGCGATGTACGGGTGGCTCATATGCCTGATGAGCATGTCAACGTTCAAGATGTCTTATCGGCTGCTCGCACCTATATTTTAGCGGCTCTCCGTTTTCTGGTATAGAAATCCATCTTATCGAGTTCTGTAATATACCACGATAATTGTATTCCTGTAGATCATCTGTCCTCAAATGAGTGTTGGACGGGTGGCATTAGCCAAGATGTCTTATTAGGTTGCTTCTTAACAACACATCAGATAGAATAACGGTGATTTATGCTGGCTAATCCAACGTATATTTGGTATAGCCCGTCGACTGGGGAGGAAAGAATGGTTGATCTTAAACAGGCATTGAGCCGCTTTTTGTCGATTCCTGGCGTATGGCAAGCTATTCTGGTAGGTCGTGACGGTTTAATGATAGAAGGGCTAACTCGTGACGGCAAAGATGATATGGAAGCAGTAGGAGCTATCATGACTACTGGCTTGAGTACGGCTGAAGCTCTTGGGCAGGAAATTTCGCGAGGTTCCGTTGTTGGCGTGCTGATGGAATACGAAAATGGCCTGGTAAGTGTGGATCCTTTGGGGGACTTCGCCCTTCTCGTCACACTTTCTGAAAATGCCTCTAATATTGCTCGCGTGCGTCATTTAGTCAAAACAAGTCGTAATGAAATTCTTGAAGCTCTGGATATAGCGTAACATGTTACATGAACATTGAGCATGTACGGAGGGCGGCGCGTAGATGGAACAACTGACCAACCTTGTCATTTCGGATCGCGAACTTGCTTTTATCTCTACCGCATTAAATAAACTTATGAATGACACTAATGCCACTTCTGTCATGCTAATTGACAAAAGCGGGCAGGTTATCGCTACCCAGGGTATAGGAGTCCGGCGCAATGCTACTTCTCTGGGCGCATTGCTTGCTGGCGCATTTTCCTCCTCTCGCCATATTGCCGAGCTGCTTGGAGAGAAAGATTTTCGCACTATCTTCCAGCAAGGCGTGAAAGAAAATATATTCACGACCATAGTGGAAGAACAATGGCTGCTGGTTATTGTCTTTGATAAGCTCACCCATATTGGCCTGGTTAAAGTTCTCTCGAAAAAAGCTTCTGATGAAATGGGACGTATACTTGAGCGGGTGCGGGCCGATACGTCGCGTACCAAATCTTCGGTCATCAATGTACAGTTTCGTTCATCTGTCGAAGATACCATTGATCTGCTCTTCCGCGATTAGAGGTTCTAGCACCTATGGCTCTCATCAATATTGCTACTCACGAGATTCATTGCAAGATCGTCTATTATGGTATTGGTTATTGCGGGAAGACGACGAATTTACAGCATGTTTTTAAAAGTATCAATCCACAAGCGCGTGGAGACATGCTTTCCATTGCCACAGAGACCGAGCGAACCCTCTTCTTTGATTTTCTTCCCCTCGATCTAGGAACCGTTCACGGTTTTCGTACGCGTTTCCACCTCTATACTGTGCCCGGGCAAATACTCTATGAGCGCACACGTTTGGCCGTGCTCAATGGCGCTGACGGCATCGTCTTTGTTACGGACTCTCAGGCTGAGAAGTTTGAAGAAAATGTGCAGAGCATCGCTGAACTAGAGATGAATATGCGCCGTATCGGTAAAGACCTGGGGAATTACCCTTTTATTATGCAGTGGAATAAGCGGGATATGCCTTCGGCCCTGCCAGTAAATGTACTTGATCGCTATCTCAATCGTCGACGCGTTCCCAGCTTTGAGGCTATTGCCTCCGATGGCAAGGGCGTTTTTGCAACCCTGAGGGCTATCAGTAAAAATGTGATGGCGCAATTGTAGGCCACTCATTGCTCATCATCCTGGGTTACCCATACGATAGAAGTAGGCAACCTTTCTATGAAGATATTTGGCCTCGACTTTACCAGCGCACCGGGCTCCAAGAAACCTATTACTGCTGCCGTATGTGATTTGAACGATGAACTTTTGCGGGTGAATGAGATTTTGAGGCTCGATAGTTTTACCGCATTTGAGTCATTTTTACAACTACCTGGCCCCTGGGTCGCTGCTCTCGACTTTCCGTTTGGTCTCCCGCAAAAACTACTCTCCAACCTTGGCTGGCCCGAAACCTGGCAAGGATACATTCACCTTTTATCGTTAATGGGTAAAACACAGTTTGAGCAAACGCTGATTGATTATCGTGAAAGCAGGCTGATAGGAGATAAACACCATTTAAGAACAACTGACAGGTATGCAGGTGCATGTAGCCCTATGATGTTACAGAGAGTGCCTGTAGGGAAAATGTTTTTTCAAGGTGCACCTCGCCTGCTTGCGGCCGGTGTAAGCATTCTTCCATGTCATCCAACGAATGATAGTAGAATAGTGGTTGAAGGCTATCCCGCTCTGGTTGTGCGCAAATTGATTGGCAAACGTAGCTATAAGAACGATGAACGAAGCAAACAAACTCTGGATAAAGAGCATGCTCGCCGCGAGATCATACGCGGTTTACTTTCACCTGGGCTGTCAACTCGTTACGGTGTAACCATTGAACTGCCTGATATGCTTGCTGAAACATGTATTCAGGACAGCATGGCAGACAACATCGACGCTCTACTCTGCACCCTGCAAGCTGCCTGGGCCTATTCCCAACGAGCTAATGGTTATGGCATACCTTTGAAGTGTAATAAAGTTGAAGGATGGATAGTTGATCCAGGTCTCGCCGATCCATTGACTTATTGAACAATCAGAGGAGCACTCCCATAATTCCCACCAATGTCACAAGCATACCAATGATCGTGGTAAACGGAGGAATCTCGTGGAGCAAGAAAATACCCAGTAAGACTCCTCCCGTCACCTCTTGTGTGGCTATCAGGTTAGCGTAGGTGGCATGAACTCTGCGAATAGACGCGTTATACAGGGTATGCCCCAGGCCAAGCGGAAATACACCCAGGGCTACAACCGCGCCAAATGCTGCTAAGGGATAGGCATGCTGAAAGGCGAAAAAGAGGATAACCGGTACAAGCCAGAGGGCTGCCATCCCATAGACGTTCGTCGTGTAGCGAAAAAGAGGATGGCGATCCCGTTCTCCACGACCCGCAATTGAGTAGATGCTGAAGCATAGCGCGGATAGGACAGCCAGTCCATCACCGAGGATCATGCATTGACCGTGAAGAGAACAGGCGGTGTAATGAGGCTCAAAACCAGCCATAATGGCGACTCCAATAATAGTCAGCCCAATGCCAAAATATTTTCGGAGTGGCAGAGGCTCATGCAACACAAGCGCGGAAAAGAGCGTGACAAAGATGGGCGAGGTGTAGGTAATTGCCAGTGTATGGGCAATCGTCGTAAAACTGAGTGACGCAATATAAAAGACGAAATGTAGCGCCGTCACGAAACCGTAGAAAAGGAAACGAGGTATCTGTGAGCGTTTCAGCAGTAGACGCTGATGAGTGATTAGCCC
This sequence comes from Ktedonobacter sp., assembly GCA_003450555.1. Taxonomy (GTDB): domain Bacteria; phylum Chloroflexota; class Ktedonobacteria; order Ktedonobacterales; family Ktedonobacteraceae; genus UBA11361. Next base: position 13,713 of record DMFQ01000456.1, on the reverse strand, counting down.
CATGAGCGCGACGAGGAGGGTGGCTGTGGCTAAGCGCCAGAAAGCTATTTCAAACGAGTTAAACGGTTGGGACCAGCGCACAAAGATTGCGCTGGTCGAGAAGAAGAAGGTTCCAATACAGACATAAACCAGCCCACTCTTTGAGTGTTTGACGGACACTGTAGAAGTTGGAGGCGCGAGGGGCTCTTCTCCAGGAGCTGATTTGGCTTTCATCGTGTCATTAAGTTCCTGATAGCTAGCCAATAGCGTATGAACTTTTGCGCTGATAGTGCTCAGTGCTTTCTGCTGTTGCACCCATGCCTGCCAGCGCAAGTGATGCTGAGAGCCGAACAGACCGGGCTAGCTGCTCGTTCTGCGACATACGCTGAAGCAGAGGAATAGTGTCTTTATCGTCCAACAAAGTTAGGAGCCAGACGATATGCTGGCGTTTCTGTTGATCGTCGCTTTGAAGCAAACGCACAAGTTGCGCAGCGAGTCGACTACCAAACATTGCTACGCCGAGGAGCAATTGTTGCTGCATTTCGCTAGTGGCAAATGTAGAAATGTTACTGAGTCTGATGAGTTCGTTTACCTTCTGGCGAAGTTGTCTGCGAGACTCTAGCTCCACAATGTTCCAGCCGGTTTCACTGGTAGCAACCTCCTGCTGGAACAGCCTGGCGCCTCTTTTTCCCATCAAGATATGTCCTTCTGAAGTCCTATGTGGCTTCATCACAGTGTAATATCAACACACTAAACAAATCTCTATGTGCTTATCGTTGAAAACGCTTCTTTGTGATCGGCAATCATCTGTAAGAGTTCTTGCAGAGCCTGTCGCGCTCCTGTACGCTGCTGAGTACTGAGAGTGGTATCAGCGGTGAATTCAGCTTCATCGAGGATGAGCGTTTCGCCTTCAGGGCTAACCCAAACATCCAGAAACAGATCAACCTGCTCAATCCGGTCTGCAAAAAGAATGGCTGGTTCAGCGATATTGCAGTACCAGCCTTTTCTCACGCCTTGAGCGTTCGCAATATCAAAGATGTTGTACCACCGATCGGTATAATAGTACTCTATAAAGCGGTCTCCCGGTTCAAAGCTAGCGTAACCTAGTTTCTTTGTGGGTTGAGACCAGTATGCTCGAATAATCACTCCATCAGATAGATGTTCAACTACTTCTCCCTGATACTGTATCTTTGCTTCCCTTTGTGGATTAAGCTTCACGACCGTTATCATGCTCTTATGCTTTACTGGAGTGACAATACCCATTAACCATGTAATAGTTTACCCCAAATCAATCTAATATGCAAAGATTTTGGAGAGACGAGATATTTAGATCGTATCGCCTACATGCTTTGTTTCGATCAATTGCAAAAGCGATTTCATTGAAAAGGGTTTCTGTAAAACCTGCACATCGGGGAAACGCTGGTGTATCTGTGCTAATTGATGCTGACTTGCCGCTGACACCACAATGATGGGGAGTGTTTTAGGAGGAATGGTCTGTCGGATGGAATTGATTACTGCCAGACCAGACAGGGTACCAGGTAGTAAGAGGTCAACGATTACCAGGTCATATGGTAAAGAGGACTGGGTACTTTGTTCTGCCAAAAGTTCATCCAACAGCGACAATCCAACGGTATGAGTAGAGACAGTATGTCCTGCCAGCTTCAGGACTGTGGTAATGTATTCATGTATCGCGGTATTGTCTTCGAGTAGTCCAATCCTCATGTGTTTCTTTTCCTGTCGCGAATAGTGTTATTAAATAGAACAGTTTTATTATAAAGGATGGTTCTTTCATCGTCAACGGAATAAGGACAAAACCTGTTACCCATTGAGGTATGCCAATAGAAGTTGAGAGAAAATGCTTCTTATGTATGCTATACTGTGCTCATGTTGAGCCTTGATTTTATTCGCCAAAATCCCCAGGTAGTCAGAGAGGGATTAGATCGACGTCGTGACTCACAAAATATCGACGAACTACTCCGACTGACTGAACAGAAGCGCGGTCTCGTCACACGCTGCGATGGACTCTATGCTGCCTTGAAACCGCTCAAAGAGGCAGTGCGCGTTGCTTCCCTTGAACGACGCACCGAACTGAGCAAGCGGATCAAAGCTATTTCACAGGATATACGTCAGCTCGAATTACAAATCGCTGATAACGATACGCATCTTCAACCGCTATTGCTTGGCTTGCCAAATATTCCTCATCAGAGTGTCAAGGATGGGGGAGATTCAGCATCTGAGGATTACGAACTAAGGCGCTGGGGAGAACCAGTTACCCTGAACTTCGAGGCACAAGCACACTGGGAACTGGGTGAACGGCTGGGCATTATTGATTTTGAAGCTGGAACAAAGATCGCTGGCAGCCGTTTTGTTATCTTGAAGGGCGCGGGGGCGCGACTGGAACGAGCCTTGATCTCGTTTATGCTCGATCTGCATACATGTGAGCATGGGTATACAGAAATTCTTCCTCCTTTCCTTGTAAAGCGCTCAGTAATGCTCGGGGCAGGCCAATTGCCAAAATTTGAAGACCAGGCATATACATGTACCGAAGATGAACTGTATCTCAATCCTACCGCGGAGGTTCCACTTGTGGGAGTGCATAGCGACTCGATTTTGCCGCCAGACTCACTCCCCATCCGCTATGTAGCCTGGACGACCGCTTTTCGACGCGAGGCCGGTTCAGCCTCCCGCCAGACGCGCGGATTGCTGCGTCTACACCAATTCAACAAAGTAGAGCTTTTTCAAATTGTCGAGCCTCATGACTCATATGCAGTATTGGATCAGATGCTGGGACACGCCGAGGCCGTCTTGCGTAGTTTGGAGCTATCCTATCGTGTGGTAACACTCTGTGCTCCCAATTTACCTTTTGCTGCCGCGAAGACACTTGATCTAGAGGTCTGGATGCCAGGACAGGGCCGGTATGTGGAGATTTCCTCGGTGAGCAATTGCGAAGCCTTCCAGGCACGACGCGCCAATATCAGATATCGTCCAACGAGTGGCGGTCGCGTCGAGTTTGCGCACACGTTAAATGGATCAGGCCTGGCCGTTGGGCGAACTTTGGCTGCCATTTTAGAGGCATACCAACAAGCCGATGGCACAGTCATTATCCCAAAAGTCCTACGTCCCTATATGGGTACCTCAATGCTCTCTTCCTGGTCTGATAAAGCTCAAAAAGGGGGCTTAGCAGGCGGCTACAGCCAGAAATAGGCGCTTTTTAAGAGAAATTTTCGTAGAAGGCTTCCATTTTGGATAAGTCATGTGGTAAACTGTTGCACGGAGGGATGGCAGAGTGGTCTATTGCGGCTGTCTTGAAAACAGCTGGGTTAACAGCCCCAGGGGTTCGAATCCCTTTCCCTCCGCTGAAAAAGGCAATGGCGCCTTTTTTATTTGATGATCAGTGTTTTCTCGAATAATTCGGTGAACCCTGTTCAGAAAGCCCCGCTTACCTAGTAATGTTGACAGTGTCCGTCAAGTTTGTGAAGCCTAGTAAGAAAAGCTGGACAAATTGAGTAGACTTCTATTTGTAGCGCAACATTTCGTAGTGGTCTCTTAATCTGCTGTACTGTTCCGTAGGGGTGGGGGACGGGATGTACATTGGCATTAAGAGCCGTTTTTGGACGGGCGGTGAGTTACTGTGTCACTCATAGGTCAGTTAGAGCAACTCAATCTATCATTGGTCTTACAAGGAATTGAGACTTATGCTAAAACCGGGTTGCTCATTGTTAAACAAGAGGTTCAGTGGGTAGAACTCTATTTTAGAGATGGACGGTTGATGTGTATTGGCCCGGTGCAGCCAAACTCAACACTGGCGGATCGCCTGTTACAGGCTGGAGTAATCTCGCCAAAGGCCTTGCAGGATGCACACATAGCTGTAGGTGTAGTGCAACCGAGTGAGACGCGGCTGGCTCTGGCGCTCATAGACCTTGGCTATGTGAGTCATGAGGCCATTCGTGCCTGGGCAACGAATGAAGCGAGTAGAGTGATACAGGCGCTTCTCGCCTGGCAAAGCGGCAAGATCTATTTTGAGGATGGAACACAATCGCCAGCCGATCGCCTGCTGGTTGCTCTTTCTCCTGCTGTGTTGTTACCATCCACTCCGACAGTAGCAGAGAGGGTACAACATCAACAACATGAACGGAGCGAAGCTCCATTGCAAATCAAGCAAGAGCAGTGCGAGACGATAGTGCCTCCTCAGTCCGCTCCACTATTGAGTGCAGCGCAATTTATTATGGAAACACCACCATCTGAGGCCTCGTTTCCATCGCCTGCACCATCCTTTTCCTCCGTAAATATGTTCAGTGATGCTGATGCACACGCTTTACCTCCCCTTTCACAACCAACGCGTGTCAGTCAACCTCTCCCGCTGATGCGCATCGATACCTCATTTATGAGGCCTGAAATGGTGTTAAAACCACTAGATCTTTCTGCTCTCCGTGAGCGCAACCCGCAACTGCAGATCACGCCTGATCAATGGCGTGTACTCACGCGAGTTGATGGGCGTACTACATTACACGCGGCTTGTCAGCAATTAGGTATGCCAGCTGATCTGCTGTGCCGGATAGCAGGTGAACTGATAGCACTTGGCCTGATACATGTCGCGATGCCACCGACCTATGTGAACCAATTATCGCCGACTTCATCAGGTTCCGTTTCAAATGGTTCGAATAATGGCTATCTTGCTCAAGGGTATGCGACGAACCCTCAGCCATCCTGGGTTGCTACTACCCCCACAACTGATGCGCTACCTCCCTCATTTGGCTCGCCTGTTCCTTTTGAGACGAAGTCACAATGGGGCAATGGCGGTACCGGCGCAACCTTTGTTCCTGGGCATGGTTGGGTTGCCAATCCACAACCTATGCAGCCTCTATACACAACCAATGGCGCCTATGTGCCAGTAGGAAGTGGGCGCTAGTTTCCTTTGTGAGTTTGTGTGAATAATAAAAGAGGCATCCAGAAACAGTTTCTGGATGCCTCGCGCTTTTGGACTATACCTCTGGCCAATCCAGCATTATTGCTTTTGCTGTGTCTCCTGCATGCACCTGCACACCACCTTCAGGCACAATCACCAGGGCATTGACGTTCAGCAAAGAAGTCATGATATGCGATCCTTGATTGCCGGTTGTGTGGGCCACAAAGCGGCCGTCACGCCATTCCACGTAAGCTCGTACATAATGGCGGCGCATAGCACGGTCGCTTACTCCGTCCTCCACGATTACATCGACTTGTTGGCGTATTAATCGGGTATGTCCCAGCATCTTGCGTATCACTGGACGGCCAAATAACTCGAAGGTGACCGCGGCTGAAACAGGATTGCCAGGAAGTCCTAAGAGTGGGATACCGCTGATGTGTCCAAATGCAACTGGCTTGCCAGGCCGCATATTGATACGCCAGAAGTTGATTTGCCCCTGCTCCGCCATAATATTCTTCACCAGGTCGAAATCTCCCACTGAGACGCCGCCCGAAGTGATGATAAGGTCATATTGAACGGCCTCGGTAAATTTCTCGCGCAGGCTTTCTACCGTATCATGGGCAACGCCTAAGCGATGGGGAATCGCACCTGCGCGTTGTACAGCCGCCTCAAGAAGATAGCTGTTGCTGTTGCGAATCTTCCCTGGCCTCAAAGGCTCAGCTACATCTATAACCTCGTCACCCGTCCCAAGTATAGCCACGTGAGGTGAGCGTATTACTGGGATAGTTGGCCAGCCCAGGGTTGCCAATATACCAATCTCCCAGGGACCAATCTCGTCTCCTTGCCGCAATACCGTTTGCCCGCTCCGCATATCTTCACCAGCTGGACGAATATTGTTTCCCACGGGAACCGTTGCTAAAATTTCTACCCATGGGCTATCTGGCCCTTCAGTGCGTGTCAATTCTACCTGTATGATGCTATCAGCTCCTGGTGGCACTGGCGCACCTGTCATGATGCGCATGGTTGTGCCCTTTTCGACTGCGTGATCCGCCACGTAGCCCGCTGCTACTTCGCCGGTTATGCGCAGACGAGGAGGTTGTCCATGTTGTGGCTGACTATCCCGGCTGAGCAGCGCAAAACCATCCATGGCCGAGTTGGCGAACGGCGGTATATCTTCTTGTGCCACGATATCCTGTGAAAGCACCAGTCCGGAAGCTTCTGGGAGTGGTACCTGCCTGACGTTGAGAGGTGTAATTTCAGTTAGTATCCGCGCCAGGGCTTCTTCGACGCTGATCATAAGGTGTAACCTTCCTCTTGTAGTTTGAAGAGATAGATATAAACAAGCCTGGCAAACCAAAATAAGCAGGAATGCCAGGCTTGTCTCAAAAATAAGTACCTCGTACGGGAGTCGAACCCGTGATCTCCGCCTTGAAAGGGCGGCGTCCTTGGCCACTAGACGAACGAGGCTTATAGATCACAGCTGGATTGTATCCTACTGGTGGTGCTTTGTCAAGAAAAAACTTTAATCTTCTTCCTCTTCCCCAGGTTGTTGTAAAGCTTTCATTGCCTCAGGCGTGCTTCCCTTGGGCGGATGAATCCATGCCTTCACCCTCAAATAAAGGACCATAACCCCGCCAAACCAGAGTCCTCCGTACAGATAGCCCGCCATCACGTCACTGGGCCAGTGTGCGCCAAGATAGACACGCGAGGGTCCGATGCAGATAATCAATGCGCTACAGACGGCAATCAGAGTGTTCCTCAGTTTCCCGGAGCGCCAATTCGTCGCCAATAAATAGGTCAGCAGACCGAACAAATTGGTATAGTGCATGACATGACCGCTGGGAAAGCTTGGTTCATTGATGACGCGCACAACAGATACCAGTTCATTGGTGGGTCGCGGACGTTTGATGAGACGCTTTACCAACGCATTGAGGAGATTGGAAGAGCTTGTCAACAGAATAAAAATAGCTTCTAAGCGGAAGCGCAACGCCCAGAATATACCGGCAAAACAGAAAGTAAGAGGAACGGCTAACTTAGGGAAACCTATTTCTGAGATACCGATCATAAAGCTACGTAGCCATGGATTTTTGCGCTTTTGTAGCATCTTCGTGATCGACATATCTCCGGGAAAAAATTGCGTGCGCTGTGCAATCCATGAAAGTATTACTGCTCCGGATAGCAGCCAGAGATAGAATGCCAGGAACATGGTGCCGCGCGAGACCGCTTTCCTGCCAGAGAAGGAGCTTTGTGCTGCGAGACGCTGTGCCTCAGTCATTGTAGGTTTGACATTTTGTTCCACTGTCGCTGCAAGTTGTGTTCGCGCTAGATTAACCGTAGCTGAAGTATCGCTGTTATTGGCTGGTTGTGTTGTATTTCTCGGCATAGACTGCCCCTTTCTCGAAACTACTGTTTGTTCTGGCTACCTGCTAGTAGACTGCTTTCTTGTGCACCGGGAAGCTCAGGCCCTTCGTGCAGGCCTGGAGTGTTGATCGTTGGAACACGTACATGCAAAGCAGCAGACGTAACTATTACTCTTGCAGGGGTATGTCCATGGGGTAACCCATCGGCCTGAATCTCTACGGGATGATTGCTGCTGATGCTCAAAGATTTCACACGTCGGCGTCTGATCTTCGGTTGGAAGACGCGACGCCCCTGGCTGATGGAGATAGCGTGCTGGATGTATGCAAGTTTACTAAATTGCCTATAGATGATGACATCCAGCTCTCCATCATCCATGATAATGTCGGGGGCAACTTGAAAATGTGCGCCATAGTAAGGCGCATTGCAGATTGTCACCTGGATAGCTTCATAGGTGTGGTGAGTGTTATCATCAAAAGAAATCTTTAGCTTCGTAGGTTTGAAGTTGAGGAGCGTCAAAAGCCCATTGAGAACACCGTGCACTGTTGAAATAACGCCGGGGCTTTTTATCGCCTCGGCAGCGGGAAAGAGAGCCGCCTCCAGTCCTATTCCAGCCACTTCTATAAAGACCTGGTCGTTAATTTTGCCAACATCGATGGCTCGCGTCTCTCCTTTAGCGATGATTGCGCACGCCGCCTCAATGGGCAACGGGATACCCAGGCTATGGGCTAGATTATTCATGGTACCCATAGGGATGATACCAAGCGTGCTCTTGCGCTCAATCAGGCCAGATGCTACAGCGTGAATTGTCCCGTCACCACCGGCAGCAATGATCAATTCGGCCCCTTCATCCGCTGCCTTCGTTGCCAACCCCTTACCAGCATCTTCTGGAGTAGTATACTGAACCTCAGGCTCGATGCCATAGGAACGTAATCCTCTCAGAATTGCTTCCTCGTTCGATTCTTCTGATTGATGTGTCTCTGCCATTACCGAGGTGCCTGCGAAGGGGTTAAGTATCAGTATTGCCCGCATATTTGTGATATCCTTTGATAAAGGGAATAGCTTTCAACGTGTGGTTCACTAGCAACACGCCAAGCACTAGCAAAAGGGATACATAGCCATGACGCCAAGAGCTGATCTATCTAAACCCATACCTGATACTGGCGGTATAAATTTCTATACAGCTGATCCCGACTTATCATACCACTTGCGACAGTCCCTCTCGACAGAGGATTTTGAACGAGCACATGATATTCTCACCAGGATGGGTGAGGTCGCGTCGCGACAGATGGACGAGTTGGCGCAGATCGCGAATCGGCAGGGACCTGTGCTGATACACTATGATAAACGTGGTCAGCGTATTGACGAGGTAGAGTTTCATCCAGCCTATCACGAACTAGAGCGCATCGCGTACGAAGATTTTGCCATTGCCGCCTGCACTCATCGCGAAGGCATCTCAGGCTGGTCGGAAAAAGTGCCACAATCCGTTAAATTTGCCCTGGCTTACCTTGGCATGCAGGCTGAATCCGGCGTATTTTGTCCCGTTTCTATGACCGATGCTCTCGCGCGCGTACTTGAACGCTACGCCAGCGAACCTCTCAAACGACACTTCCTGCCCGCTCTAACTGCCACCACTATGGATCGATTGCAGCAGGGTGCAATGTTTCTTACCGAGAAGCAAGGCGGCTCGGACGTGGGTTTGACTGCTACTGTTGCCAGGCCTAGAGTAGAGCATGTTCAAACCTCTTTGGAAGATGCGCTCCAACCCGAGTGGGAACTCTGGGGGGACAAGTGGTTCTGCTCTAATGTCTCTGCCGACCTTATTCTCACGTTGGCACGGCCAGAGGGCGCTCCAGCTGGTACGCGCGGTCTTGGTCTGTTTCTTGTACCCAGGACGCTGGACGATGGCACGCGCAACGCCTACACCATCAATCGACTCAAAGACAAGCTGGGGACGCGCTCGTTGGCAACGGGGGAAGTGACGCTGCATGGTGCGCAAGCGTACCTGGTTGGGAACATAGAGCGCGGCTTTGTGCAGATGACCGAGATGATCAATCTTACTCGAATCTGGGCCGCCATAGGTTCTTTAGCCGCGATGCGCCGCAGCTTTCAAGAGGCGTTAACCTATACGCGAGGCCGGATCGCTTTCGGTCGCCCACTGGCGGAACATCCCCTCATGCGCCGTCAACTGGTAGACCTGCTCATCGAGGTGGAAGGCTGTGCCGCACTCGCTTTTGAGACGATAGCCGTGCTGGAACGCGTGGATCGCCACGGCGTCGAAGAGGATCGCCGCCTCCTGCGCATTCTCACGCCGCTCTGTAAATATTACATACCCAAGCGTGGTGAATACGTGACGCTTGAGGCACTGGAAATGCTCGGGGGAAATGGGTATATCGAAGAGTGGGCGCATCCCCGTTTACTGCGTGATGCCATAGTGAATGTCGTGTGGGAGGGTTCCAGCAACGTCATTGTATTGGATGTGGCTCGCGCTATCGCCAGGGAAGGTGTGGACAGCGCCCTTTTTGCGATGTTGAAGAACCGCTTGCAGGCTCTACAGCACGCTATCGTTGTTCCTGTCGCGCAAGAGGTAGAGACGCTTATCCACCAGATCTCAGAACGCCTGCGCTCTCTCGCGACGCTTGACGTGGAGAGTGCTCAGTTGCCACTGCGCGGCCTGGTAGAGCGCATGGCACAATTAACGATCATCACGCTATTGTTGGAACAAGCCGAGTTAGAGTTGTTGCGCGGGCCACAGGGCACCGGGAAACGCAAGTGGCTCGTCGCGCTTCTGTATCTGCACCGGCACATCCTGGTCCATCCCGACGGTTGGGCCGCGGATAACGATCCCACCGTGCTTAATCACTTCGATGCACTGGTCAACTGGGAAGCGGTCCCTTTGCAGTAGATCACATAACGTTGGAGCTTGCCTTCGCACCGTAAGGAAACTTCAATGCTCTTAGTAAAGCACTCTCTTATCTACTATAACGAGTACGAAAGCGAGAGTAGCTGAATGTGTTGGAAAGATCATTACCTTCCCGGACCTATATGCAGGTGATATTGCTGCTGGATCGTTTGTCCGCTCCTATGATAGATAACACTGTAGCCACTTTTTGTAGGAGTAGCCTGAGGTGTACTACTTGGTGAAGATGGGGAGCCTGATCCGCCCCCACAGGCCGCTAAAAACAGCGTGAGGGTTAACACCAGAAGGCAAAACATAGTGCGTAGGCCCTGTTTTGAAGTGTTTCTCTGCATTGTTGTATTCCTTTCTTCAGGAGTCGCCACGTAAAAGCGCGACAAGATATATAATTAACTCTACCGCGCACAATTATTTATACTAAGTATATATACGGTCTAAAGTTACAAAACACTGCTATTCCAATGTGATGTGCGTCACTGACCTTACATGCTCGCTTGATTTCTCAAGATCGAATTAGAATGTATCGGATACGCAAATAACACGAATGGAGAAGGTGTTACATGTTTATTATCCCAGATGATTTTGTCCGCAATGTAAGCGCGTTTCATGGTGATGAGGGTCGCCCCTGGATCGAGCGGCTCCGCACCATACTGGCAAACTGTGAGCAACGTTGGGGGCTCACCTTTGCTTCCCCTTTCGAGTACCAGTCATACGCTTACCACTATATCGCCCCTGCTATGCGCAGCGATGGTACGGCTGTAGTTGTGAAGGTGCATGCTCCAACAGGAGAGTTCATCCAGGAAGCGGAGGCGTTACGGATCTATGATGGTCATGGAATGGCACGCTTACTGGACTATGATTTGAACGACGAGGTGCTGATGTTAGAGCGCCTGGAACCAGGCACACCGCTCAGCGATGTGGAAGACGACGACAAGGCTACCTCTAACGCTGCTGGTGTCATGCGGCAGTTGTGGCGACCGGTTGCACCAGGCCATCCGTTTCCCTCGGTTAGCGATTGGGGGCTCGGTTTTCTGCGACTGCGGCAGCACTACGAAGGCGGAAACGGTCCTTTTCCCGCTGCCCTGCTCGAAGAGGCAGAAACCCTGTTTGCTGAATTGAGTACCTCCATGACCGAACTCGTTTTGCTCCATGGTGACCTTCACCATGAGAACATCCTGGCAGCCGAGCGCGAGCCATGGCTGGCTATCGATCCCAAAGGCTTGATTGGCGAGCCTGCCTACGAGACTGGGGCGCTGTTACGCAATCGCTTGCCAGACTTACGCGACGCTCCACAGGCAGTGCGCGTCCTTACACGCCGCGTTGATCTGTTGGCCGAGATGCTTGATCTCGATCGTGGGCGGGTGCGCGATTGGGCTATGGCTCAGGCTGTGCTGAGCGTGTGGTGGACCATCGAGGATAAGGGGGATATCCCGGAAGATGGTCTCAAATGTGCTGAGTTGCTGGCCGCGATCAAGCGGTAAGTAGAGCAGTTCGCTCCGATAGATGACAGATGCGGGCCGGGAAGTAGGCAATCTCCGACCCGCATCTGTCGTCCTCCCTTAAACGGGTTAGTTGAGTTGCTTACGAATGTACATTAGAACGCTGCT
>DMFQ01000456.1:1420-1703 GCA_003450555.1 Ktedonobacter sp. | reverse complement strand
CAGCACTAATTGTTTTTGAATGACGGGGTGCTTTGGGGGAAGAGAACCTCTTTTGCTGTGATTGCTTGCAGGAGAGCGTCTGATGCAGACACGAGACGGTTCATACGTGAAGAAGCTCTCTCCTCACAGGGCTTCTCAGGCTGTCTGGCGCTTTCATAAAAAAGTGTTGGGGAGAGAGCTGATATAGGGGAAGAATGTTTACGAGGGCTACGTTGCCTTCATCATCCCACGGATGCGACTACGTCCACACTCATCGACCACGCCACGCGCGCCCCTCTTTCAC
>DMFQ01000456.1:0-1379 GCA_003450555.1 Ktedonobacter sp. | reverse complement strand
CCTCTCTCCCCGACAGAAAATCTGTTCTAGGAAGAAAGGGGGGTGAAAAAGTCTGAGGGAAAGAAAAGATCGTCCAAACTGAGAGAAAGAAAACTCATATCAGGAGGACGATCATGAATGCATTCGACCTATTATTAGCTCACTGGAGCCAGCAAGTCAAGGAGCTCTTTCCGAATTTGCATCACTATCAACACCAAACGCTGGCCTTCAGTGTTCAAGGAGTCATTCAGTCAGGAAACGCAGTGATGCAACGGGTGGCGGAAGCATTGTGGGAGTATCTGAGCAGCGAAACAAAAATGGTGAGTCATGAGCGACGGTTACAACGGTTCGTGGCCAATGAGCGTATTGAGGTGGAAGCGTGTTGGAAGGAATTTCTCCAGCAGGTCTTGCCATACTGGGAGAACAAACCAGTCACGCTTATTCTGGATATGACGCCCTATACGCAAGAAGCAACGATTGTCTATCTAGGGCTTCTCGTGCAATCACGCGTGTTGCCAGTCGCATGGCGCGTGATGCCACAGCAAGAGAGCTGGGATCAGGGACAATGGGAGATCATTGGTCAGCTTTTTGATCTGGTCGCCTCGTATCTCACGAGCAGTGAATGCACGCTTCTGGCCGATCGCGGACTTAGTTGCTTGAGTTTGATTGAGCTGTGCAAGAAGGTGGGGTGGCATTATGTGTTACGCATCAAAAATGGGGAGTGGGTCCGACGGAAGTTTCGCCATTTTTACCGCGATTGGCAACAAGGCAAGCAATTCGTGAAGAAAGAGGGGGAGCAGTGGTATGGAAAGATTCTGTTATGGCAAGAGCATCAGTTTGTGACCTGGCTCAGCGCCTGCTGGGAACCCGGATATGAGGAAGCATGGTTTTTGATTTCGGATCGGCCTGCATCGCACCAACGGGTGAGGGAGTATGCCAGGCGTATGCGGGTGGAAGCGACGTTTCAGGATAAAAAGAGCCGAGGATGTCTGATTGAGTGCAGCCGCTTTAAGAACCGAGACCATCTTGATCGGTGGTTATTCGTCGTGTACCTGGCGATCTGGTGGAGTGCCCATTTGGGAAGCAGTTGTATTCATCATGGGCATCGAGAGGAAGTCGATCGCAAAGATCGACGCGAATAAAGGACTCTTGCGCATCGGTCGCTTGTGGCTCAAGGCGATTCTCAAGAAGGCCACTCGTGATCTTCGTCGCGAGACCCGCAGCCGGGTCGCTGCACAATTGACCAATTGTTTCCCTTTTTCTCACCGAAAGAAACGCCTGTGTTTCTCTATTTACCTCCAATGAGGGTTTTACCGATGTCGAACATATTTTCTGTCGGGGAGAGAGGCTCCCCACCCATAAACCCGCCCTGGGAGCCGCGCCGTAGTATAGTAGGGATG
>DMFQ01000292.1:15192-21238 GCA_003450555.1 Ktedonobacter sp. | reverse complement strand
TGAGTGCGACAGAGATGGGCAAGCAGCTTGTAGCCAAAGCGAGCTAATCGATCTTGATGCGCCAGGATCACTCGCTCAATCTGCCCGTCAATGATGGCATCCACAAGACGGAGAAACTGTTTGCGCTCAAAATTGAGGCCACCACCTACCTCCATGATCCACTCATCGACGCCGATGTGCTGCTGCTCGCACCACTGTTCCAGCACGCGGCGCTGGTTGAGTAAATCGGGCTTTTGTGCCTGGCTGGAAACCCGGCAGTAGCCCACCGTGCGCCGCTCCTTGCTCACACGCGGAAGACGTAAGGCACGTGCCAGTTCCTCATCGGTGTAGTAGCGACGATTCGTGACTGTCCGTGGCGCAGGCAACACGCCGATGCGATCCCATTTTTGCAGCGTCTTGACGGAGACGCCGACTTTCTTCGCAAACTGTGAAACCGTATACATAACTCCATAATAACACACTTTCGCGTATAAAATCAAGAGCTAGTGTTACTCCTTTTATATGCCGTCTACACCACCTGCACCACTTCCGATTCGGATACCTTGTAGACAGATAGGTTACATATCGTTTTTCATTCTCATATAATAAACCGAATTAAGATAGCTTTCCGTCACATTTTGGTACTATCATGCCCGTTAACAGGCTAATTCATCCATTCGCCAGGAGCATTACTGCGCACGCGCACGCCGCCATCGCGTTCTTTAATCACCTTGGCATCTTGCGCCATCCTGGCACGAAGCTCCGAGGCCGAGGTGCGATGCCAGTATCCTACCGGGAAGAGGCCGATTCCGATAGCGATAGCCGCTCCGATCTCAGCACGATTAACTGGCAGATGCGGTGGGAGGTGCAAAGGGACAGCATGTATGATCCCCACGCGCAGCGAGAAGGCAAAAAGAAATATCGCTAACTCCAGGAGGGCTACTAGCAGGTAGGATATCACCTCGACTGTCTTTCTTTTGCGAAAAACATATGCAAAAGCAATATTCAGTATACACAAGAAACCCGTAATGCCAAAGGTCAACGGGAAAATAATGCTATTTAAATTCAAGATGTAGTGCCTCCACCAGTGCCCTTGCAGGGCTTCAACATGTTAATTATACGTCAATTGCAGATTTGAGAAAGCCACCTCAGTACCCTTCAAATTCACCAGCATGCCAACCTGACCGCGGCTAATCGAATTATCCTCCGCTGTTCCCACTTTCTTGCCATTCACCCAGAAAGTAAAGGACTTGCCATTGATAGTCACTTTGAACGTGTTACTATTACTGACGCCCTTCCCTTGATGAAATTCACCGCCGAATCCATGTTGCCAGATTGTTGTATAAGGATTTTGCCCCTTACTACTATCGTATTTCAAGAACTGGTAGTTCCCGCCTTTGGTATTGGCGGCTTCAAAGCTATAGAACGTGACCACAGTCTTACCATTCTTGACCTGGGAATTCAGGAAGAAAATCATTCCAAAAGAGTTATTAATGGAGCTATCATCCCCTTGTATCTCCTCCATCGTCAGGCTGTATACCAATGGTCTGTTTAGAGTGACATCAGGGAGCAATGTTGCTGCGCTTTGCCTGCTATCATTATCTGTGACGTGATACGCACCATTCTTGAAAAGGTAGGTTTTATTACCGGTAGCAACGATAGGCCAGTTATGGATATTCTGCTGCAGCGAGTCAGATAAAATGTAGTTTGCATTCGCGGTAGCTGTGGCCTGAAGTGCACTGATTGCCTGCCAGTCAGGTTTCAAACTTTCGGTACCTACGCTACTTTTTGATTTTGTTATGGGAGGATGCGTGTGCAGGTAAAAGAATATGCCCGAACTGGTCACGATGAGAAGCACGAGCAGAGGCACAACGAACCTCTTCAGTAGCTTTACGTAATCTGGTGGCAGTAGTTCATTCTTAGGCTTGCTTGTCGACTCTTCAGGCTGCTCTGTACGCGGTACCATTGGCAAAAAGCCGGTGACATAGCGCCCGGGCTGACCCGCAACGGGCATCTGAACTACTTTCACAGCCTCGGTCAGCTTCATTGTCTTATTGGCCCCACTTTCGTCACTGGGGACCAGCAGCCCCCCGGTCGTACTCGAGGCTGGCAAAGGCGAGACAGGCTGAGTGATTGGCAGTGCACCGGTTGTGGGCTGTTGACCGTTTGATAAAGGCAGTGGTCTTGTCAGATTTGGAGCAAGGCCAGGCAATGCCGAAGATGAAAACTGCTGGGGCGCCACACTGGCAGATTGCCATGGGGCAAAAGAAGAGCGTGGCAGTTCTTNNATTGCCATGGGACCAAATGAAGAGCGTGGCAGTTCGCCAGTAGTCATTGAGGTATCGGCACCTGTCGTTGTTTTCCCGGCTGGCGTCGTCCCCGTACTTCTTGTATCATCCATTGGCAGCAGGCCCCTGGCTTTAAGACCGAGTCGCGTTGACGGAAGAGGAGTTTCAGGTGCCCTGAACACAGGAGCAGCCCACTCATTACGCGGCTGTTCACTGACAGCAAATGGCAGCTGGACGCCTGGCTGAGATGAAGCTTCACTTGCCGCGGGAAGCACATCAGAAGATGTAGGAGCCAGGGAGGGCTGCTGCCACACTGGATCAAAAAGCCCGCGTTTTCTTGACACGGAAAGGGGCGCAGCAGCGGGATTGACAGTACTAGAGATCGTGCTGGCGGGACGTTCACCGAGCGAACCTGCCACGGTTAAAGCCACACGAAAGGCTCTTGCTAAATCCTGGGCGGTGGCATGCCTATCAAGCGGGCGCTTAGCCAGTGCTTGTAGCATCACCTTTTCCGCGCCCAGCGGCAAATCATTCCGCACTAACCGGGGTGAGGGTGGTGGCGTCTGTAACAGTTGCGTCGCGATCTGCAGCGACGTTCCCTCTCGAAATGGCGTCTTACCAGTCACCATCTGATAGAGCATCACGCCTAGTGCATACAGATCTGTACGTGTGTCAACCACGTCCCCCATTACCTGTTCTGGAGCCATAAACTCTAGCGAACCAACAGGCGTTCCCGCCCTCAACAAACGCATTTGCGAGGTCTGTCGCTCCGCCACGATCTTCATCAAGCCGAAATCGGTCAGCAACAGACGCCCCGTAGCTGTCAAAAATACATTATTTGGCTTGAGGTCAAGGTGGAGTATTCCCTGTTTGTGCGCGTAATCCAGCGCGTTTGACAGCTGGTCAAGATAGTCTGCGACCGTCGAGAGTGGCAACTGTCCTTGTTGTTCTATCGCATGGAGGAGTGTTCCATCACTGATATAAGGCATCACCAGGTAGGCCATGTCATCATGTTTACCGTGTTCAAGCACTGGAAGAATGTTCTGATGCTCAAGCGAGGGAATAACATTGATCTCCTGGCAGAACCTTTCCAGGAAAGCTGTCTTTTGACCAGGCACCCTTATTGCTGCGGGCGACAAAACTTTTACCGCGACCTGTGGATGAGATGGTGATTGCTGTGCCAGAAATACAACGCCCAACTCCCCCTGGCCGACAACTTTCTGGAGTATCACAGTCCCCAATACCGTCCCTATCAATGCTTGTGCATGTATCACTGCTATACCTCTATCCCTCACTTGTGTGTAATCAACATGTTCGAGAAGGCTACTTCAGTTCCCTTCAAATTCACCAACATTCCTAAACTGCCGCTTTTGAGAGAGCCATCATGGATAGTCTTGATCAGCTTCCCATTGACAGTAAAGCTAAAGGTCGAACCATTCTGGTAGATTCTAAACGTATTTTCTTTCCCTGATCCTTGACCCTGGTGATACTCGCCCCCAAATGGCTGCGACCAAAGCTGTGTCCAATATTTATCCGGGCTGCCCTGGCTATCGTCGTACTTATAGAACCTGTAATCGCCGCCTTTGATATTGAGCACTTCAAAACTATAGAATGTGGTGAAAGTTTTACCCCCCTTTGATTGCTGGGTAAAGCGAATGATCATGCCAAAGGAGTTATTGTTCGATGTATCATTGCCTTTTACCTCCCACATCGACAAGGTATAGGCATTGGGGATAGTAAAGGGCTGCTCTGGCAAGACTACAGCAACGGCGTTGCCCTCCGTATTCAGGATATGATAAGCACCACCTGTGAAGAACTCACTTTTACCTGTAGGGAAGTTATGAATATTCTGGCTTAAAGGATCCGAAAGAATCTTGTTTGAATCAGCCGTGGCCTGCACTTGAGCCGTCGCCGTCGCCATAGCATTCGGCGTTGCCACACCCCTACTACCAGGATGGATCACTACCGTTTGCCCCTGGTGCGCATGGATATACCAGAAAGAGCCACCAACGCCAGATATCACCAGTAATACCAATACAACAAGCGCAATGATCAGCACAGGTTTTTTCCGGCGCTGCTTCTCTATCTCAAGCGTCTCTTCCTGCTCTTGCGTCTGAGAAACCACGGGTAACAAACCTGTTACATAGCGCCCCGGCTGCCCGGCAACCGGCATCTGTACAACTTTGACAGGCCCTGTCAATTTCATCGTACCAGTATTGCCCTGGTCGTCGCCTGGGATCATCAGGGAGCCGGTGGTACTGAGCGCGGGAGATAATTGACTTAAGCCCTTTGGCATAGGAATGGATTGCGAACCGGTAGTAGCAGGTAACGCGCCTGTAGCAACCGATGGTTGCCCCGCACCTGGGGGCATGAGCGTAGGCTGCGTCCAGCCAAAAGCGGGTAGCACGCCTGTAGCGTAAGTTGGCTGCGCATCATTTGCTAACGTGGCTGGTAGATGCCCTGTACCCACCACCTTAGGGAACATCCCTGTTCGCGAGAGCAACCCCGTTGAACGACCAGTATCGACACTTGCAGCAGGCAATACAGCGGTTGGTTTTCCTCCGCTTAGGTCTTTCAATGACAGAGGCGCCGGTAATGTTCCGGTCGCTTCCTTCTGCCATGCTGGATCAAAAAGTCCGCGTGGAGCTAAGAGTCTTGCCGAAGTAGAGCTACTTATAGAAAGCGTGCTCGACGGGGCATTGCCCAGAAGAACGCCACTAGCATTCAAAGCTTGACGGAAAGCTTCGGTAAAATCGTGGCCGGTAGCATAGCGATCGTCGGGTCGCTTTGCCATGGCGCGCAGTAGCACCTGTTCCGACGCGTCGGAAAGATCTGGTCGGAGTAGACGTGGCGAAGGCGGAGGAGATTGCCATTGCTGCGCGGCAATCTGCATTGGTGTCTCTCCCTGGAAAGGGGTCGCGCCAGTGATCATCTGGTAAAGGATGACGCCCATGGAATAGAGATCCGAACGTCCATTCACCATATTGCCGACTACCTGCTCAGGGGCCATGTAGTCTGGAGTTCCTACCGGAGCACCGGCGCCCGTCAAGCGGACTTGCGGGTTTGGTCCATCGGTGATGATTTTCACAAGGCCAAAATCTGTCAGTAATAAGCGCCCTTCGGTTGTCATCAAAATATTGGCCGGCTT
This sequence comes from Ktedonobacter sp., assembly GCA_003450555.1. Classification (GTDB taxonomy): domain Bacteria; phylum Chloroflexota; class Ktedonobacteria; order Ktedonobacterales; family Ktedonobacteraceae; genus UBA11361. Next base: position 15,823 of record DMFQ01000292.1, on the reverse strand, counting down.
GATATCCCGGTGAATGACGCCTCGCTCATGAGCAAAATCTAAGGCCTCGGCCATCTGTTCCAGATAGTTCAACGTTTTGGGTAATGAAAGTTGCCCTTCCCTATCCATAACATCGCGCAGCGTGCCGCCACTAATATATGGAACTACCAGGTAGGCAAGCCCCTCTCGCTCGCCATATTCATGCACAGGTAGAATATTTGGATGCTCCAATGAGGCGGCTGCATCGGTTTCCCGGCGAAACCGTTCCAGAAAGGCCGCCCGTTGATGGGCTGTTAGCGACGCTGTCGGCAACAACACTTTCACAGCTACCTGCCGACGAGGTCGCGATTGCTGTGCCAGATAGACAGCTCCCATCCCTCCCTGGCCAATAACTTTCTGGAGTGTACAGGTCCCTAGCACTTTTCCAACTAATGCTTCTGCATTCATCAAAGCTCTACCTCTTCTTGTTCTTGAAGTTTTATGCCCGCCCAACAGTCCACAACCCACCTCAAACCATTTGAAATATAAGCATTCACATGTACATCTTATTCAACTTGTGCCATTCTGACAATCTATCAAGCTTGAAAACATGACCATAGTACCTTGAAATGGTACACAACATTAAAGAAAGATAGCTTGTTGTAACAAATGT
>DMFQ01000292.1:5736-15132 GCA_003450555.1 Ktedonobacter sp. | reverse complement strand
ACATTTGTTACAACAAGCTATCTATATCTTCTTCGGCGTCGAGTGGTACTTCTTCATCACCGATACGGATCGCCATAGACGGAACCGTACGGCTCTGCACAATAATGCCGTGCAATAACGAGGCAGAGGCTTGCGCCAACATAGGGCGGAGCCGATCCATACGTTCACGCTGGATCAGCAATTGTTCGGAGCGGTTTTTAGCGCTTGAGGCGGCAGAGCGCTCGGTGGCTACTCCATCGGTCAACACTGGAGAGGATTGTTCCCAGACATCACGATCATCAAGCACCTGTCCCACGGCGGATTGCACCTGTTGCAATAGATCTATGGTCTGGTTCAGCAACATCAGAAGATCACCCTCGGCCAGGTCTATGCGCCGTAGCAATCCACCAAGCGACATTCCTCGTGACCATGCTAACACGACACCATGAAAATCGGGCACAATACCGGGGGTGTAATTAATGCTGGCGCGTTCTTCGATCCCGTGAATATGCTGCTCTAGACGCCACAACTCACCACGTACACGCTTGAGACTTGTGCTGAGCACGTCGCGATTATTCAAACGGCGGTCGTTATCGAAGGTAAACCAGCTACAGACCTCTGCCAGTTCGCCCGCCGTCAGTTCATCGAGCGCTCCGATCATCATCAGCTCAATGATCAGTAAGCCAGAGGGGTGAAAAATACTGCGCAGGAGGCGTCCCCTGACCGTCAGCCTGTCATCTTGACCAATATAGCCAAGGGTACGCAGAGCAAAAATGGTGCCATCTAGTTCTGCCGCGCCCGCGCGACTGAGTGGAAACGCTCCGATTGACTGGCGGCGTCGCTCCAGGGCTTGCGTCGCGCCTTCAACAGCTTTGGCGCGTTTCTTATTTTCTTTCTTCTTCCCTGTTTGGTAGCGCATCTCCAGCTTCTCCAGGCGCGTCATTTCGCGGTGTTCCCACAGCAGGTAGCGTTGATACTCACGGAGGCTGGAGGCACAGATACGACGCAGGTGCTGGACATCGCCGGGACGCCAGAGGTTGAGTACCGAGTTATAGCGAATAATGAATGAACTGGTCACCGGCAAGAGTTCATCGGTAATACGCTGGAATGAGCTTTCAAATGGCTCCCATGGCGAATAGGGTATGATGGCAGCGCCATGAATATCCATGCCGCGTCTACCGGCACGCCCGGTCAACTGGCGATACTCGTTAGGCGTAAGCAGGCGCATCTCCTGACCATCAAATTTGCTCAGGCTACCTACAATAACAGAGCGCGCAGGCATATTCACTCCCAGGGCAAGCGTATCCGTCGCAAATACCGCGCGCAGGTGCCCCCTGGCAAACAGTGTCTCTACCAGCACCTTCAAACCCGGCAATATCCCGGCATGATGGAAGGCCAGTCCGCGCGGGAGCAATTCGGTCAGGGCATAGACCTGCTGGAGGCTGCGATCTTCTTTCGGAAGCTGTTCAAGCCAGATGCCGATCTCTGCTTTGATGAGTTCCTGCTCTTCCGGTGATGTAAAGAGATGGAGCGCGGCGCTCATCGCCGCTTCTTCCACAATGCGTCGTCCAGGCAGGAAATAGAGACAGGGCAACAGATCGGCTTCGCGTAATAAGGTGAGTATTTCGCCTGGCTCTGGCGCTTTACGCGGAGCAGGTTTTCTAACTCTCTGTTTCTCGTTAGTCTGCACTTCTGTCGATGTCGCTGCGTCGTCGGTTACAGTAGCCCTTTGTCGCGCCGCTCTCCCCTTTTTTCCACGCCCATTCCAAAAATCGTCCTCGTCCTCTTCATCGTCGTCATCAGAGAAAATAGTGGCGCGATGGCGCCCCATCATTTGTGCCACCTTGGCCTCGCCACCGATGTTGGGAAAACGTTCTATGCGCTGTCCCTCAGCATCCTGCACCAGGTGGAGTATATTATCGAGAAAGTAGTAGTGCTCCAGGGGAACGGCGCGCTGCTCGTGCACGATCAGCGAGATAGGACGGTGCACGCGACTGATCCAGTTAGCCAGGTCTTCCGCGTTGCTTACAGTCGCGGAGAGGCCTACCAGTTGAACGTGCGGGGGTGAACAGATGATGGCCTCTTCCCAAACCGGACCGCGGCCAACATCGCTCAAGTAGTGAAGTTCATCAAAAATGACGAAGCCAACATCGGCAAGTGAAGATGGAATTGGGTTCTCTTCAGCCGAGAAGCGCTCTCCACCCTCTTCCAGGAGCATATTGCGATAGACCTCGGTTGTCATGATGACGACGGAAGCACGGCTGTGCTCAACGATATCGCCTGTCACCAGTCCAACGGCATCATAGCCATAGATTTCGCGTAGATCGCGGTATTTCTGATTGGAGAGGGCCTTCAGAGGAGTGGTATAAATGACACGCTGCCGGCGCTGCTGCGCAAGCCAGATAGCAAACTCTGCAACAAGGGTTTTTCCGGTCCCGGTTGGTGCCGCTACCATGACCGATTGCCCTTGCGCGAGTTCGGCAATGGCGTCTAATTGAAACGAATCGAGGGGAAACGGATAACGTGCTACAAACGTTTGAATACCCGCCAGGGTCTCGCTCCCTGCCTCCACTTGCTTGTCCATAACCTCTTCTTTTGTAATATACATTATGTTTACTGCATCATTGTAACACGTCTTGGCAGGATGAACAAGCATCTAGAGCGCTCGATGTTCCGCTCTTCCCTGTTTCCTTTTCAAGCATTACAATAGGAGTAGAGAGAAACGCTATGGCACAAACTGCGCCAGAAATGGGAGAGTATAGAATATGCACATCGTTACCGTTGATGAAATGCGCGCATTGGAAACACGAGCGGATCAAGAGTATGGCCTGACCTCACCGATCCTGATGGAGAACGCTGGTAGAAGCGCCGCCGAAATACTGGCGCGTTCCATTGCTGAAAACGATAGCCAGAAACGCTCGCTGAATTCGCTTGAGTTTTTAGTGCTGGTTGGCCCCGGCAACAACGGTGGAGATGGCATGGTAATGTCCCGTTACCTGGAACGATGGGGCGGCCATATCAGCTCCTATCGTTGGAAAGAGCAGCAGTTGACGGTTCAAGGCCGCGAGGTTGCGGCGGAGGATGTGCCCGCGAAACTAGCAGAGGTGATCCAGCGCTGCGACTATGTACTCGACGCGCTACTGGGGACGGGACGTTCGCGTCCGTTGCCCGAGAGCATGCGCGCGCTGTTGGGACGCGTGCGCCAGGAGCGTGAGAAGCGCGCCGCACTACAGATTATAGCTATTGATCTACCAACGGGTATGAATGCTGACACGGGCGAGGTCGATCCCGGCACCATAGCCGCGGATGTTACCATCACCCTTGCCTGTCCCAAACAGGGCTTCTTCTTTTTCCCCGGACGAGACTATATTGGTGAACTGTTTGTCGGTGACATTGGTCTTCCTGCCGGGATCGAGCAAGCTATCCAGCTGGAGATGTTGACAGGGGAACTGGTTCAATCGCTCTTGCCGGAACGTCCATTGAATAGCAACAAGGGTACTTTTGGCAAAGTCATGCTCTTTTGTGGTTCTCCGGCCTACCCCGGCTCGGCATTTCTAGCCGGTAATTCCGCTGGACGCATCGGCGCGGGATTGATAACGCTGGCGGTGACGGAAAATATGTTACCAATCTATGCCAGCGCATTTCACGAAAGCACGTTTCTATTGCTCCCTGCAGAGGCCGCGGGCAGCTTCGAACGGGTAAATAGTATTATGAATAGCCTGGAAGGGTATCAAGCACTGTTGACAGGTCCCGGGCTTGGGCAATCACCCTATATTCGCGAGGTAATCCTTGAACTGTTAGAGTCGCTGCGAGCCATGCCGGATGAGAAACGCCCACACCTGGTTATCGACGCTGATGGCCTGAATAATCTCTCTGCCCTGGAACGCTGGTGGACCCTGCTGCCGAAAGGCACGGTGATCACACCACATCCTGGTGAGATGGGGAGGCTCTGCAAAGGCCTGAAAGTCTCGGGCGGGAATGTTGATCGCCTGGAACTGGCACGCAACCAAGCGAAAGAGTGGCAGGTCACACTCGTGCTCAAAGGCGCCTGTACGATTATTGCCGCGCCGGATGGCCGCGCGCGCATAAACTGGCAGGCCAACCCCGCCCTGGCAACGGCTGGCACAGGAGATGTGTTGGCAGGCATGATTGCCGGCCTGCTGGCGCAAAAAGTGGCTACCTTTGATGCCGCCTGCGCAGCTGTATACTTGCATGTCGCGGCATCAGACCTCGTCAGCGCCCAAATTGGTCATACTGGTTTACTAGCCTCGGACTTATTGACACAGATTCCGCGTGCAATTACCAGGCTAAAAGAGCAAAGAGGCAGGGGATAATTGTTAAACAGGCATCCCCTGCCTCTTTTGTAGAGTGACGCCGGGCATCACCCTATCGGTATACATCTTGGCCCTGGAACGTACTTCTAGAAGTGAACTTTCCCGATAAACGTGGACCAATCGTGGTTAGCAGCTGAGTACTGTGCAGCGAACCAGGTGTTGTTGGTAAGAGTACCATCATACGAGGTTGCCTCGTAGTCGCCCCAGCGAGAATCCGCTGTCGACGCTAACCCCTTCTTAAGGAATTTGGGGGCCTCGAAGGTTCCGGCAGGATCAGTTGTAAGGCGCGTGGCATACATGATGCTAGGGTTGAGCGTGCTACTCATCGTATCGAACACTATGAGCAAATTACCGCTCTTTGTTGCCATTACAGCACCAAAGGAGGCCGCCTCATCGCCGGTGAAGAAGAGATAGTTGCTCTGAGTAACTGTCGCTGCTGTGATGCTCCCGCCACTGATTGTCGGCTTGACTTGTCCCCAAAAGATAGCAGGAACAACATGGGTGCCGTTGTTAAGCCCTGTTTCAAGCGCAAAAGAGATCAACCCTTTCTGGAAGACGGGCGTCCCACTGATGCGGGTATCTAGCGTCTCAATACTTGCGGGACTTCCTGGTTGGTCAGCTTGAGGAGGACTTATATAGCTGCGCGACGCGGCGAAAGCGCCCGTGGCAGTGGTAGTTGACTTGCCGGGATTTGCGATAGCCCACACGACGAGACCTGAGCAGGCCGACGAGGAGCAATTATGGGTGCCATCCCCATTTATATTGAACGAGTTGATCAACAGGCCTACGCCTGGAGTGGTGCTTGTCTCGTTCTCAACCGGTTGAACGGTATCTAACAGTACGCCATTTGCCTGAAACTTGAAAAAGCCAAAGGCTGTAACGGCAGATCCAGCTTCCATCGTAGACTTAAGCGCTGCGAAAGTTTCGGCGTAATCGTACGCGTTCCCAGCCTTGTTAAACATGTTGCCTGTGAAGTAGATCGCTTTCTGATCAAAGCCGAACTGCGTGTAATCAGCGGCGCAGGTGGCGCAAGAACCAGAAACGTTTATCGCCATGTTGAAAGCATAGACATTCCAGGTCCCATTCGGATTGTTTGTCTGGCTGACCGCGATCCAGTAAAGCGTCTTTTCTGGACATGAATTGAGGCCGAATGCACCCTCGACCTGGAGCTCAGCAGCCCAGAAACGCCCATCCTTAGGATCATAGAATGCACGTGGATCACTCAAAAACGGACCATGGGAATCACAGCTACCAGGATTTGGCACGCCAAAGAAGTTTTGCGCATTCTTTGGCCAGCCGGACTGAAGCCCGCCAGTCGTGTTATAAACTGCAAACGAGGTGTTCACTCCCTGGAACACCCAGTTCGGAGAGGCGGCGAGCGCCTGGTCTGGCGGCTGGCAACCACCAAAATAGGGACAAATAGATGCTGAATCAGCCATACCCTGGAACTTGGCAGTTGTGGTTGGAGTAAAGCTACTAGCGCTTGGGTTGGTACCTACCGGAGCATTTTTGTTATGAGTAGCGGCAGCTTTACGCTGAGCATATACTGTAGGGCTAACGCCTGTCAGAAAGGGTAACAGCGTCGACTTCTGGCTCAATGACTTGCTTGACGCTGCAGGAACCTTCTGCATATTCACCGTATGCATGGCAACTACATGCGAGGTGGCAGACTTGGCTGAGGGAGACAAGTTTGCCTGACTCTGTCCCTTAGCAAAGGCAAAACTTGCACTAAATGCACCAACAAGGAGCGCAAGAAGTACAACGATGTAAACCGGATAATTTTTTCGCATTCGTTTCAAATCTCCTAGAAAATTGATTCTCAAAGACGATTGGCAGTACAGTGATCATTCACCGTAAGGGGTTTAGACGCCTCGTTGCGTGGTGAAATTCATCTCCTATCATGCATAAATTTTGAGGGTATTGAGTGCCAAACCCCCATCTGGCACTTCGCGCTTTAGCCTCAACTCGTGTTTTAACCACAAATGCAAAGGCAAAAGGCCCCCTTTAGAGGATAGAGCAGAGGTTATTTTTATGGAATAGCAGGCTGGTTGCGTTGTGGTTGAGATTTTCAGAGAAATGAGGATATTTCTCAACTCATCGACATTCAAATCAAATAAAAAAACGAGAGGGCGCATCGTGCAACGGAGCCACGATAGACCCTCTCGTTTTGCTTAGAAGCATGTCCATACGCCTACGCGACGGTCATGCTTCCCGATTCGTCAACGACATTAACGGTGATTTTGGGTTGGAGTTTTTGCGCAACTTTGACAGGCACAATAAAAGTACCCACGCTGCGAATAGGATCTGGCAGATCGATCATGCGGCGATCAATCACAATGCCCTCGGTGTCACGCAGGCCAGCAGCGATATCCTGGCTGGTAATTGAGCCATAGAGGCGGCCCTCTCTACCAACACGCGCTTTAAATGTGAGCGTTACCTGACTCAGGCGCTCTGACTGCTGGCGATTCAGATCAGCCTGTTTCTCCAGCTTGCGCTGTTCCGCGGCTACACGTTGCTGACGATTTGCTATCAGGGATGGGGTTGCGCCAGCGGCAAGTTGTCGTGGCAGCAGGAAGTTCCGGGCATAACCGTTCGCCACTTCCTTCAAATCTCCAGCCTTCCCCAAACCATCTACATCTTGTAAAAGAATTACTTTCATTAAACGAAGCTCCTCATATGAGGGAACGGAAAAATACCGTCTTCCTCCTCACGCTATATTTCGGAATGTAGTATACACCTTGCCTTAGTCGAACGCAAGTTTTTGGAATTTCTGGGATCTCCATTCTTTAAAGCTGATCGTAGGGGAGCAATGCATTGCGCCCACGAACGGGAATCGTCTTCCCAGGCGGGAGCAATGCATTGCTCCCCTACAGAGTTGCGCCTTTCGGTCTCCTCCCCATATAATGAGAGCAATTATTCTATGCACTTAAAGGACATACATATGATTATCGAAGGAACCTATACCCTCCAGGCAGCGCCGGAGGATGTGTGGCACTACTTGATGAATGAACAGGTATTACGCCGCGCCATACCGGGTTTGGAGCGACTGGATTGGCTTGATGAGAAACAGCTAAGCATCGCTCTACACATCAACCAGAGACCACTGCTGGGAACAATTCACGGGAAAATCACGGTCATTGAAGAGCAGTTTCCTGCCTATTATGCCGTGCGTTTCGAGGGTGCAAGCGAACAGACCAGCCTCAGTGGCGAGGGTATCGTACATCTGAGTGGTCAAGGTGAAAATACCGTTATCTCCTATAAAAGCATCCTCAATCTCGGCAAGACCGGCTCTCCGCTGCCCTCTGCGCTGGTAAAGGGCCTTACGAAACTCATCATCCAGCAATTTTTTACCGCGTTGGCCGCTATGCTGCGCCCCATTCGTTCTTCACCAACAGAGGTGTACGAGTACGCTCACATGCACATAGTGGACGAGCAGCCAGCAGAACAGTTCGAGGAGGTATCCTCTGACGCCCAACCCACGTTCCTGCACACACTGGTTCACCAGTCTGGCTTAGGCGACGGTGATCCCTTTTTGGAAGAACTATGGGTTAACCGCGTAAAACGCTATAGTATGCTGCTGGGGCTTCTATTCCTGGTCTGGATCGGCACTCGCCTGCCGCGCAGATTTGTCCATTGATCACGGATCACGCGTCGCCCATCATCGTGCGTAAACGCGCTTTCCAATCGTTGTCATCGTCGAGATTGCCTACCTCACCGATTGTCCAGCTGCGCGCGCCATCGATAAGCCTGGAAGGAGGGCCAGGAGCACGAGTTTCTTTGCGACCGAGATTACGCAGCGCCGTCTGTGCCGATTTCCGCACATCATGTACGGGGTCTTGCAGCAAGGGCTGAAGCAACGGCTGCGCTTCTCGCACCCCCATGCGTCCCAAAGCTCTGGCGCTGGCAGCGCGTTCATCTGATGAAGGAGCTTGCAAGAGCGGTTCAATATCCGGCACAAGCTGTACCAGTGTGAGATCAGCAATGAGGCGCAGCAGGCGGCTGCGGTGCATGAGTTGTTTCAGTTCTAGCAGCGCGGTGCGACAATCACTGGCAATTTGCGCATCATCTTGAATGATACCTCGCGCCTTTGCCTCCGCCACAGCAGTCTCAACTGAAACGCTCGAGGTTCCATTCAGAAAAGGCTCAATCCACGCGGCGACTGGCTCTAGCTGGTTCGTGTGCTCGTGCATCTTCAATGCCCAGCCATAATGCTGGTTCAGCCAGGAGTAGAGGGCCAGGGTCATCTCTGCATCACGAGCTGCATAAGCAACCATAGCAGGAGGAAGCGGGCGACGGTTCCAATCCGTGCGCTGCAAGCTTTTATCGAGGCGAATATTGAATGCGCGCCGCAACATTGCCGCGAGAGAGGATTCCTGCTGTCCAAAGATCGAACGACTGGCAGCCTCCAGGTCACAGTAGTGGGCGACAGTAAGACCGCGCTCGGCCATAATACGCAGATCCGACCCTGCCCCATGGAGCAGTACGGTGATAGCGTGGTTCGCAACCACCTCATTCAATGGCGTAAGATCATGCAAGCGCAGGGTATCTACAACATAGCAGTGGCGCTCGATAGCCAACTGCAACAGTGACAGGCGATGTGAGGGAGACTGGCTATCCCCTTGAATATGCGTGCGTATCTGCGTAAATTCCGCGTCAACAGCAACGACCTGTGCCTGTTTGAGTACATTAACGGCTTGTAGCAATTCTTCAGGACGATCAACCCAGGTGCGTGCCGATTTCTCAGGCAGTTGATCTGGCGGCACATTGATACCAAGATAGCCGGGCTGCACGACCGTTTCGGGCAACTCAGGCTGCACGTTATCCAATTGTTCTGAATCTATGTGTGATATTTTGTCGTTCAATAACGCCGCCCTCTACCTCTAGCAAGATTGTTCTGCCTGTAATAAACTGTACTGCTACTATAGCAGATTTTGACAAAAACGTACAGTAGGAAGATTATGTGGTTCTCCTGCCCCACTCCACCCCGTGAGACGCGCTAAATTGGCTCCCTACGCCATTCCATTCGCGCTTATTGGGCAAGCCCTGCCCATACATTTCCTATGACAACGCAAGCTAAAATGTA
>DMFQ01000292.1:646-5547 GCA_003450555.1 Ktedonobacter sp. | reverse complement strand
CTCATCCGCTCCCTTGCTTGCCCCTGCCCTGCTTGTATGTGTCCCGTCGCTATGCTAAACTGAAGCAAGAAAAATTCACACAAATTTGCTTAGCCAATTAGGAAAGATAGTCATATGACACAAAATACACCAATTACGGTCGCCCGAGGAGACGGCATCGGGCCAGAGATTATGGATGCTACCTTGCATATCATCCAGGCAGCGGGAGCGCGCATCGAGATCGAAGAGGTTGAGGTAGGCGAGAAGGTCTATTTGCGCGGCATCAACGCCGGCATCGAACCCGGCGCGTGGGAATCGCTGCGCCGCACCAAGGTATTTCTCAAGGCCCCCATTACGACGCCACAGGGGGGAGGCTACAAAAGCCTCAACGTCACCACGCGCACATCCTTTGGGCTGTACGCCAATGTGCGCCCCTGCGTAGCCTACTACCCCTTTGTGGAGACCAAGCACCCGAAAATGGATGTGGTGATCATCCGTGAAAATGAAGAGGACCTCTACACAGGCATCGAATACCGCCAGACGCACGATATGATGGAGAGCCTCAAACTCATCAGCCGTTCGGGCAGCGAGAAGATCGTGCGCTACGCCTTTGAGTATGCCCGGAGCCATAACCGCAAGAAAGTCACCTGCTTCATGAAAGATAATATCATGAAGCTGACCGACGGCCTCTTCCACCGCGTGTTCAACGAGATTGCGATAGAGTATCCCGATATAGCCAACGAGACGTGGATCGTGGATATCGGCTCGGCCAAGCTCGCTGACACCCCAGAGGCATTTGACATGATCGTGCTGCCAAACCTGTACGGCGATATCCTCTCCGACGTGGCAGCACAGATAGCCGGTTCAGTCGGCCTTGCCGGTTCCGCCAATATCGGCGACAACTGCGCGATGTTCGAGGCCATTCACGGTTCCGCACCTCGCCGCGCAGGCCAGAACGTCGCCAATCCCTCGGGCCTGCTTTTGGGCGCGGTAATGATGCTGGTCCATATCGATCAACCCGATATCGCCACCCTCGTGCACAACGCCTGGCTACGCACGCTCGAAGACGGCATCCATACCTACGATATCTTTACCGAGGGTATCAGCAAGCAAAAGGTCGGCACAAAAGAGTTTGCCGATGCCGTCGTTGCGCGTCTTGGTCAGCAACCAGAGCAACTCAAAGCCGTGAGCTACACCAGCGCCCCAGCACACATTTCTCATGAACATGCGACGATTACGCAGAAGCCCGAGCAGAAGGAATTGATGGGCGTAGACGTGTTCCTGGAATGGCACGACGGCACGCCTGACCAGCTGGGGCAGGCGATGCAACAAACCAATGGCGACGGCCTTGAACTTATGATGATTACCAATCGGGGTGCGAAAGTCTGGCCGGGCGGCATGCCCGAAACCTTCTGTACCGACCACTGGCGCTGCCGCTTCATGTCACCAACGAAAGGTAGCCCAATCGAGCACGCACAGATTATCGCGCTCCTCAAGCACATCGCCGATCAGGGCTTTGACTTCATTAAGACAGAGAACCTCTACAATTTCGATGGCAAGATTGGCTACTCCCTGGGTCAGGGAGAGTAAAGGATAGTGCTGTGATGAGAATTGACGAAATTCTGGCCTATAACGAGCGCTTCGTAGAGCAAACGCACTTGCCTACCATTGGGCACGCGCCGCGCCGCCACATGGCGGTAGTAACTTGTATGGATTGCCGCCTGGTGCAGATGTTTGAACAGGCGCTTGGTCTCGAGCGCGGCGATGTTTTAGAACCTGTCTCTTATACACGCCACTATCTCCGAGAACGAGCGGGATGGCGCGGCAAATGACCTCATTCGCTCGCTGGCCGGGTGGCATTTACCTGCTTGGCGTGCGCGAAGTCGCGGTCATTGGTCATACCCAGTGCGGGCTGGCACATGCCGACTCCACAACGTTGGTCGCCTCTATGCAGGCATTAGGCGTTGATCCCCATAAGTTGATCGAGCAGGAGAAACTGGGCGATATGCAGGGGTTGCTACGCTGGCTCGGTGTCTTTAATGACGTCCATGTCAATGTACGTGAAGTAGTCAATGTTATTCGTAGAAGTCCCTATCTGCCAAAGATTCCGGTACATGGCCTTGTCATCGATATCATCACAGGCAAACTGGAGCTGGTTGATAAAGGCTAAAAATGTTTTTACCAGCATAATCGTAGCCTGCTTATGATTATGCTGGTCAAAGAATTTGGCGCCCAACACACCTGGAAACGAAACATAACAGCCATGAACGCACACAGAGCAAACAGCACCTCCCTCCTTTCATCCTTACTCATACTGCTCGCACTCATCTTCCTATCCACCGCCTGCGCGGCACCCGGAGGATCAACGAGCAGCACATTCCCACCGAGAACGCATCCTCAAGCGACGGCGACGCAACCGCCCGCCATGGTCCACATCCCTACCGGTCCAATCACCTACGTCGCTTTAGGAGCCTCAGACGCGGTGGGCGTTGGCAGCGACCAACCTGGCTCGCAGGGCTACGTCCCCCTGGTGGCGGCGCATCTGCCCAAAGGCTCTCACCTCGTAAACCTGGGTATTACCGGTGAACGCCTGCACGACGCCCTCACCGAAGAATTGCCGATCGCGCTCTCGACCTCGCCCGGACTGATCACGGTCTGGCTAGTAGCCAATGATTTCGTGGACGGCGTCTCCTATGACGCGTATATACATGACCTGAACACACTGCTTGGACAGCTCCATACCAACTCGCACGCCAGCCTGGTGATGGCGAATCTGCCCGACCTGACGCGACTCCCCGCCTTTGCCAACCTGACATCCACCCAAAAAGCCCAGATGCTCGTGCAAATCAAACGCTGGAATACCGGCATCGCGACCTCCGCCGCCCACTACAGTGTAAGGCTGGTCGATCTCTTCAACCACGGCAGCCAGCTAACCGCCCACCCCGAATACATCAGCGGCGACGGCTTCCACCCCAGCCCCGCGGGCTACGTCCAGTTGGCTAATATCTTTTGGTTGGCAATACAAGGATAATTTACGCATGAACCAGGCTAGTTGAGGAGGAGCTTTAACCAGCCTGGTTCATGTAGTATGTGTATTTCCGAACTGTTGATTTTTATCTTATTTTCGAACCAAAACTGTCTTGAACTTTTGGGTACCACTATACTTGGCGAAAAGAGTAGTTTTTCGTCTCTCTACTTGAGATATAATACAGCAAAAAGGATGACGTTCTATTTCTCTACAGGAAAGGGGATGCTCCATGACGACAAGTAACAACCAACAGCAAACACAAGCTGGTCCGATTGCACAACAGCCTGTGAAGAAACCATCAAATTGGAAAGGATTCTCTGATAAGAAACTCTGGGACTGGCTGGGATTGCTCATTATCCCTGTAATACTAGCAGTTGGAGGGTTCTTGTTCACTGAACAACAGAATCATACTAGTGGACTAACGCACTTCATGTGAAGAGGTAGGGCATACCGACATGTAGGGACGCCCCTTGTAGGCAATGCCAGTTACATACCTAAGTTTCGTCCAAATTAGTGGCAATGTGCTCGGACGCCTTGAGAGCATGAAACAGCAAACTGGGTCGTTGGGTCAGTAACATCCAACCTCCCATAGCAAGCATTATGTCTGCCCTGTTAAGGCACCGCTCACCACGTTGCGAGCATCGTGCCACTAATTTGGACGAAATTTGGGTACATAAGGAGAATCTGCGCTCATACGGATGAGATGGAATCAGTGGATCTGAGCGCGCAATTGCACTTATTCAAACAGCATTGCCCTTGTGGACGTCCGGTCACAACTATTGTGATCGCATTGTGATGGCCACAGAGGCGTTGGGGCGGTATACTATCTCTGTGAGAGTGGAGGAGACGTGAGTAGTCTAGTGAACCTCACTCGCACATCAGGTTTATCATGGGAAGTCGAACTCTACATTGTATAAGGGGGATATCATGAAAAAGCACTTGCTGCATGGGGTGATTGCCATTGACTTACTGGTCTTCTACTTTCTCCTCATCGTAGTTGTCTACTATTTGCTGCTCGGCTTGGAACCTGTACTTTGGATGGGTGGAGTGTTGGCCGTGCTGGTGCTCCTTCGTCTTGCGAGCTTGCACTTAACCTGGAGAGAAAGAGCTTCTGCAAGGCGTGCAGGTGAACGGCTGAGTAAAAGAGCAACGGCGATAGTGGGTTCATCTCTTGCCTGCATCATCATGCTGACATTGGGGGCAGCCTGCTACCTCTTCATCCGTTTCGGCTGGCTGCCTGCACTGTTGTATGGCGTTCTTGCCCTCATTGTTGGAGGTATATTTGAAGCCTCCTATGAAGCGTTTGAAGTTTCGGAAGCGGCAATAGCCTGGTGAACTGTCAAGCTTCAATTGATGGGTAGAGATGCTTGAGCTTAATGCGAGCATCCTCCGTCGTAAAAAGCCAATCGACGGTGACCACCTTCTGATTGCGTCGCTGTTGCCAGGTTTCGACCTGCCGTTGGAGTTCGGCCTGATCCGCAATGCGATGGCTTAAGGGATGTTGGCTCAGGACACTCAGTTCGATCTCGGCCATATTGAACCAACTGCCATGCCTGGGCGTGTAATGGAGTTCCAGCTTCTCCATCAGATGCCGTGCCTGGGCTGGAGGGAACACTTCGTATAAGGCCGCTGGCGTATGAGTGTTCAAGTTATCCAGCACCAGCACACTCTTCTCCGCGTCCGGATACTGGACATTGACCACCTCACGGATGAAGAGCGCCCAATCGACTTTGGTGTGCTGGGTCGTGACTTGCGTATAGCGCTTGCCCGCCAACGGCTCCCAGGCCAGAAAGATGTTGCAGACGCCATGCCGCTCGTACTCGTAATCCTGCCGCTCCGGATGGCCTGGTTCAAATCAACCTTGACAGCCCACTAAGTACATTCACATTACTTT
>DMFQ01000292.1:0-513 GCA_003450555.1 Ktedonobacter sp. | reverse complement strand
TTTGTTCCTTGATTGTACTTAGTGCTATATCTGGTATGTTCCCTTTTGTCCCTCTTCACTACGGTGTAAACAGTTCAGCCGATGAGAGTCCTTCGCCACATGCTGCCAGCACAGTCCCGCTATGCAGGAGAAGATCCCTATGGAAATCGCGAGCAGTGTTCATGCTCCCTGTCACACTCCATGTACCTGTTGATACCGTAAATATCTCTGTTGATGCAAGGAGAGAAGAAGCATTTACTCCACCGGAGATAAGGACTTGACCAGTCCCGGATTTCAACTGCGCTCCTGCGTGAAGGTAGCGAGCAACGTTCAGGCTCCCAGTGAGGGTCCATTTTCCGGTGGTCGGGTCGTAGATCTCCGCGAAGGCGTACACCTTACAGGCGCTCGATAAGACATTGCACTGGATGCCACCGGCGACCAGCACCTTGAACGTGCCATCAGGGATGGATATCGCGGTGAACAAAGTGCGAGCTTTGTTCATTTTCCCTGTGAGCGTCCACTTGCCGGTGGCCG
>DMFQ01000422.1:6217-6364 GCA_003450555.1 Ktedonobacter sp. | reverse complement strand
AGGCAAATTCGGCAGGGTAGACAACATCTATCGACATCACATCGATACTGCCACTACGGGCACGCAGCGTATTAGCATAGATGGTGAGCATCTGGTCAGTACTGGAAGGACCATTGTGCCACGTCACGTGGACATTGTCCTTGTTGG
>DMFQ01000422.1:0-5950 GCA_003450555.1 Ktedonobacter sp. | reverse complement strand
TCGAGGAATGTGCGGCGTGTCATACGTCCGGCACGAATCTTGACGATAATTTCATCAAGGGCTTCACGCTGTTCAGGAACCATGTCTAATACTCCTTTGTAATGAATGAACGGCTGATAAAGATTGCAAGCACTACGGACGATAGCGTCCTTGTTTGAACTTCCATGCCTACTGGATACCGCCTCTTGATTCTCCTATTGATTGAAGATACCTTAAGCTTCCTTGTGAAGAAGGAGCGGGAAGGCAGCGTCGTTGCGATCAATGATTCCATGCGAGTAGTTAGATGATGTTTTCTTCAGATAATACGCAAACGGAAACAGTTCCGTATACAAAACTCCTTTCCAAGTGAGTGATTGTCTCGCCTTATTACCATGTAAGCTGTCTGTGATACGCCCTTGCGATGTACCTATCCCTTCGTGTGGGCACTGGCTTGGGTTGGTTGGTAGTTTCGCATGATGGACGTGTTTATACAGGGTAGAGCACGAAAACAAAAGGAACGTAACGCCGACTTGTCGTGAAGCGGCTTCTAAAACGGTGCCGTCAGACTGCGCTAGCGCAACGCAGCGACAGGAATTAACCAGTGCTAGCGCGAAATAAGCTGAACCATTGGAAACGGTTCTAAGTATTTGATTTAACAATACCATAAAAAATCTGTCTTGTAAAGATAATTGAAGTATGTTATGCTCAAATGAGCAATGAGCGTGCCTGATGCTAATGGAAACGTTTCTATATTGTAGTAGCTACTCTTTCTTTTGACTAGAAATGAAGTGGGATGGCTATAACGATTCATGATGTAGCCCGCGCAGCAGGCGTTGGGATTGTACCATTTTTCACGCGCTTCTTCTTTGTCGAAGTACTGAGGGGTATGGAGGCAACTCTAGCTCAACTGAGTAGCGACCTTGTGTTGTACAACGTCGAAACGAATGCTCAGCGCGACCGCTATTTATCGCAACTTCCTATACAGCACAAGGTGAATGGGTTTGTGATTCTCTCGCTGACGCCAGATGATGCTTTTGCATGCAGATTCGCAGAAAAAGGGATGCCTGTAGTGCTGGTAGACGCTTATAGTTCTTATCCTTATTGTAGCCAGCTTTTCTCGGATAGGGAAAGGGGTAGATGTGAAACATTTAGATGTTCTTTCAATAGGGGAGACACTGATAGATCTGATCTCGGACGAGAAACAGGTATCGCTCGTTGAGGCGCCGAGATATGTACTGTATCCTGGCGGTGAAGCAACGAATGTAGCTTTGAATGTCGCGCGTCTGGGAGGTTCGTCAGCTATTGTGGCGCGCGTTGGAGACGATTCTCTCGGTCTATTTCTCCGCCATCACCTGGCTACAGCAGGAGTAGAAACGGCATATCTCCGTGTGACACCACGGGTACCAACGACGCTGGCCATTGTGACGCGCCATATAGCAACACCGGATTTCGCCATCTACCGGGGCGCAGACGCGCAGATGGTTCCTGACGATATGCCTTTAGCAGTATTACCAGAGACCTCGCTGGTGCACACTTCGGCCTTTGCCCTCTCACGCGAGCCGACATGTTCGACGGTGCTGAATTTTATCGCGCAGGCACATGCTAATGGGTGTCTGATTAGCTTTGATCCTAACTATCATCCACGTTTGTGGGAGATGGAGAGCGAACCTCTGACAGTCTTCGAGAAAATTTGTCCCTATGTGTTTCTGGTGAAGCCCTCGCTAGATGATTGTATTCGCCTTTTTGGTGTGGGCGATACGCCGGAAAGGTATGCCGAGCGTTTTCTGGCGATGGGTGTACGGGAGGTTGTGTTAACCATGGGTCAAGGCGGTGTCCTGCATGCTGATAGTGGAGGAGCATCATACCATGCGAATAAGCAGGTGGAGGTAGTGGACGTGACAGGGGCAGGTGATTCGTTTTGGGCCGGATTGCTGCTCGCCAAATTGGAGGGTTATACCACTGCGGAGGCAATTCGCGTGGCGCAGGCGGTTGCTGAGATCAAGGTGCAGCAGGTAGGTCCTCTTTCAGAGATGATTGATCGTACGGCGCTCTATACTCGCCTCGGCCTCGCGAAACTAGAAGAGCCGACAGGAGGTGTGACATAGTGGCGGATCGGCGAGAGGATACCGAGGGATACACGCGTTCACTGGAGATACTGCGGCTCTGTCTCACGCCAGCAGGTTTTGTGGCCTCACCAATCGATGTCGATAATTATGCGCGAGTATGGGCACGGGATGGCGTTATCACGGGGCTGGCAGCGTTGGCAAGCGGTGATGGTGAATTGATGATGGGGATGAAACGTACGCTGACTACACTTGGCAAGCACCAGGGGCCGCATGGTGAGATTCCAAGCAACGTCACGGTTGATGGTGGGCAGGTGAGTTACGGCCAACTGGTGGGCCGAGTCGATGCTTTGCTCTGGTATGTCATCGGTGCCTGCGCGTATGTTCGTTATACGGGTGATGGCGGGTGGAAAGCAGAGGTTCGCCCCAACGTCGAACGAGCGCTCTTTTTGGCGGGTTGTTGGGAGTATAATAACCGCGGCCTGGTTTATACACCTCAGTCGGGAAACTGGGCTGACGAGTATATACAGCAGGGCTATGTCCTCTCCGATCAATTGCTCTACATGTTGGCTCTGCGGAGCGCTGCGCTACTTTACGACAACCGAGTTTGGCTAGCGAAGGCTGAGTACTTGCGCCAGGTATTACAGGTGAACTACTGGCCGCGCGCCTCATTGGCAGATCAAGATCTCGTCTATCATCCTCACGCCTATCACCAGCAAGTCGAGCAGAGTGAAAAGGGTAAAAGGGGTGAGACTGCCCACTGGCTTCCAGCATTCTCGCCGAGCGGTTATGCAACGTACTTTGATGGACTTGCACACGCGCTGGCACTCCTGACCAGTTTGGGAGATGATGAACAGCGGCAGGAGGCGGAGCGCTATGTGCAAGACCTGGAAGCAGAGATAGGGAGCGCGCTCTTGCCTGCATTCTGGCCTATCATACGTCCAGGAGAGCTTGCCTGGGAGGCTCTGGAAGCGAACCACCTGTACGGGGAGTTGAAAAATCAGCCCTATAAGTATCATAATGGCGGTTTATGGCCTGTATTGACGGGGTTGTATGCTGTAGGACTGACGTTGCATGGTCAACAGGAGCGAGGGAAGCACCTGCTGGCCGCGATCAATGCAGCCAACGCGCAGGGAGGCGAAAAGGAACGATGGGGTTTTGCTGAGTATCATCATGGTCAGACACACGAATCCCTAGGAACCAACTATTTGGCATGGAGTGCCGCTGCGGGTGTGCTGGCGCACCAGGCAGTATGGCAGGGGAGGAATCCTCTGTTTGTTTGAAATAACAATAAAATCATTTTATTGCCTGTCGTTGTCGTCTGAGAAAGGTAGCAGTGAGCACTGCTACGAGGCCCGCGATGAAAAGCGGCAGTCCTGCCTGTAAGCTCTGCGTCATCATCCACAGTCCAAATCCAATGACCTCTATTACCAGACCACCAACGAAGAGTAAAGCGATTGCCAACGGTGAGCCTGAAAAGGGGGTGCGGATATCCTGGCGACCGTAGGCAGAAGTTGGAGGGGGAGTAGCAGGTCGGACTTCTTCGGATGGGGGAGTATCTTCAAATGTCGTTGATGCGGCGGGTACGTACTGCTCAGTAGCTGAACGGAGGGCGGAGTATAGCGCTTCAATTTGGCGACGCGGTGCGCGGATATAGAGCTTACTTTGACCATCGCTGACCATCAATTCGCGAAAAAGCGGCTCATATGTTTTGTGGCGCAAAGTGACGGAGTTGATGGTCGAAAGGGAGCGTTCTTCAAGGAAGCGGCGCCGCCTGGGAAAGTCCACGGCGTAGTACCCGATCAGGCGCTGGTTGGTGACGATGACCTCGCAGGGTGTAGTGCGCTGCTCCTTGCCACTGTCCCAGATGGTAGGGACGGCGAGCAGCGGTATTTCGCCAGGCTGCATGTAGTCGCGGAGATGTTTGACTCTGCGCAGTATTTTTTCAGCTGTGCGTGTTTGTTTGCTATCGTTCGGAGGCATTGAGCTAGCGGCCTTTCTGTCCTTCTGGGGAGATTATAGCATACTATGTGGTTGTTTTTTGTTGAAGAGAAATGTATGAAATTCGTTAAGGAGCAGAGTGTATGGTGGCATCATCCCTTGTTGTTCGCCCTTTAGAAACGTCAGAGGAATATGATTGGCAGTTTCAGTTGTCCGAGCAGGCGTTTGGTGATGGTACAGGCACGGAGAGTGTGCAACGCTGGAGACGCTATGTGACTAACCTGCCCGAGTTTCGCCCGGAACAACTACGAGGGGTCTTTCACGATGGTGAACAGGTGGGAGGATATATCATCCATGAGCGGGTATTGCGGATGGGAGCGGCAACTATCTCGACAGGGTGCATTGGTATGGTTGTTACGCACCCGGCCCAGCGGCAGCAGGGGGTGGCAACGGCGATGATGGAAGATGCGATCAGTTTCGCTCGTGCTCATGACCATGCGTTGCTCCTGCTTGATGGGATTCCAAAGTTCTATCATCGCTTTGGCTATACTGATGTCATTGATATAGGCGTGATTGATGTCAAGCTCGATGCTGTGCTTGCGCAACCACCGAGTCCTTATACGACTCGGGCAGCGACGGTGGAAGATGCTGAAGGGGTGCTTGCCCTCTACCAGCGTCACTATTACGCTTACACGGGGAGTTTTGTGCGCTCATTGGAGCAACAACGGTATCGATTGAGTTCTCGTAATCAGCCAATGGTGGCCCTTGCTCCAAATCGGGAGATTCACGGGTACCTTTCTTTCATCGAAGGAACTATGGGGCACGAAATGGCGGCGGATAACTGGGAGGCTATGCGGGCGCTGCTGCACTATCATGCTCACCTGTTGGAGGGAACCGATGCTACAGAAACCTTACGTTATCGCTTGCCATTGGATTCTTTTATGGTGCAGCTGATGATCGAACAACTTGAGGTGCCTGATACGTCGCACTGGAGGCATCCGGCGGACGAATGGGCGCTTAAAAGTGAAGAGTATTATCATCGCGATGCCGGGTGGATGGCCCGTTTCGTGCATTTACCGGCATTCATGCAAGCCATGTTGCCTGAATTGCAGGCGAGGTGGCAAAAGGGGCTAGCTCGTTGGATGGGAGTGCTACGCCTTGTGGTTGGTGAAGAAGTGGCAACACTGCATATTGCAGGGACCGATTTGCGCCTGGATGATGTGCCGGGAGATACTGCTTTTACGGTACAGTTCACGCCTCAAGCTTTTACGCAACTGGCTTTTGGTTACCGTGCGGTTGATTGGGCTGTTCGCTCTGGTCAAAACGATCTTTCTGCTGATGTGCTGGCGGTCCTTGCCGTGCTCTTTCCTCAAGGACATGCCTGGATTGCGCGATCTGATTGGTTTTGAGGGGAGAGATTCAGGGCTTGTAGTTATTAAGAGCCATATGCTATGCTTTCACTGGCGAGTTAAACAGTACCGTACAGTACAATGGACGAGTTAACATATGGCTAAACAAGATGAGATCAGTGGTAACGATCCTGAGAGTGTCAACGGCACAGCGCAAGCGCATGTACAGGAAGAGGCACCTGCAAACGTCTCTCACTATCTGATCAGTAAGAAGGTTACCGATCATCTTGCAAATGAGCGGACTTTTCTTGCCTGGATACGCACCGGCCTATCGATTATAGGTTTTGGCTTTATCGTGGAGCGTTTTGGGCTACTGCTGCGAGAGATCGGCCAGAAGGTCACCAATGAGCCCATTCCTAGCCACTACTCGTCTCTCGTAGGGATCGTTCTGATATTACTTGGTATTATCGTGATGGTGGTGGCACTGCTCAACTTCTTACAGGCTCGACTAGCCATAGACAAGGAGCATTTTCATCCACATCGTGGCTTTGCTATTGCTTTGACGATTATTACATGCCTGATAGGGGCTATACTGGCTGTTTATCTTTATTTTACGAC
>DMFQ01000205.1:2638-7005 GCA_003450555.1 Ktedonobacter sp. | reverse complement strand
CCTGAGTTACTTTTTACAAGCTTCGTATGATAGACTGTTGACAGTAAAAGAGCTACCTAACAGTCCAAAAAGGAACAAGTTTTATGCGTGCCCTTGTCTATCGCAACAATACGCTGACGCTTGAGAAGAGCTATCCACGCCCCTCATTAGAATCAGGAGAAGCGCTCATCAAGGTTCTACAAGCAGGCATCTGCAACACTGATATTGAGATCATCCGTGGCTACCTGAACTTCCATGGTGTTCTGGGGCATGAATTTGTCGGCATCGTTGAATCGGTTCATGAAGGCCCAGGAGCATCCACACCAAAGTCATTGCTAGGCAAACGCATCGTCGGCGACATTAACGCCGCCTGTCATCAACCCAACTGCCACTATTGTCAATGTGGTATGCCCACTCATTGCCCCAACCGCACCACACTTGGCATCGTCAACCGTGACGGAGCATTCGCTGAATACCTGACCTTACCCATCAAGAACCTCCATCTCGTGCCTGACAATGTGAGCGACGAAGAAGCAGTCTTTGTCGAACCATTAGCAGCCAACTTTGAGATACTAGAACAAGTACATCTCAAACCCACCGCTAGCATAGTCATCCTTGGCGATGGCAAAATGGGCCAACTAGCCGCCCAGGTACTCGCCCTGAGCGGCTGTGAGGTTTTGATGGTGGGAAAGCACGAGGAAAAACTGGCGCTGGTAGAAAAGCGCGGAGTGCGTACCTATTTGTTTGACGACGCACAAAGTTTTTCACTAGAAAACGGGCGACGTGTAGACATGGTTGTAGAATGTACAGGTTCAGCCCAGGGTTTGGAACTGGCCATGCAACTCGTACGCCCACGTGGAACCATCATCCTCAAAAGCACCGTCGCAGCTCAAAGCACCATCCATCTGGCCCCCATCGTGATAGACGAGATTCGTATACAGGGATCGCGCTGCGGCCCATTCGCACCTGCCCTACGTGCCTTGAGCCAGCAGCTCGTAGATGTCCGTCCATTGATCAGCGCCCGCTACACCCTCGATGAAGGGCTGGCTGCCTTCGCGCACGCCGAGCAAAAGGGCGTCTTGAAGGTGCTTGTGCGGACGTAGCTCTGCGAAAGCCAAAAAGCGCAAAAATTAAGACGTTCCTCTCACTCCATCACCCACACCCTCGTGATTAGCAATCCATGTATTTTCGTTGCCCTTTACACCTTTCTCTGACTTGCGCAACCACAGCGAGACGTGCATGGGCTGGATTGTTTCTTCGACGACCGCCACCAACTCCTCACTCAGTTGCTCCAGATCCACTTCATTGCGCAGCCTTGTGCTAAAGGCGGCAAGGGTGCGAGCCGCATCGTACTTGCGACGATAAAAGCGGCGGTCGATGACTCCCTGAAAGCGTCGGCGCAGCGGTTGGAACAAGGCAGCGATTGCTAGCGTCGAGCCGACAATCACTACACCATTTGTTTGACCCATGATGCCTCCCAGAAAGTATTGCAGCGCGATAACCAGGCCAAAATAGACGACAGCCAGTGATACCGTCAGCATACCGTAGACCAGTGTGCGGTTGATGAGGACGTCAATGTCCCAGAGCCTGGAGCGCAAAATGGCGATGCCAATGGAGAGCGGAAAGAGAAGCCCTAGAAATACGAAGATCGCATAACCGAACATATACGTAAGTGCACCTGGGGGAAAGAACAGGCGCAAGAAAACATAAATCACAACGATTTCGATGAGAACGCCTCCAAGCCCCACAGCTATCCCCCACACCACCCACTTGGTCTGCTGGCGCTGCACAGGGCTGGAGACACGCCGGTAGCGGTAGATCTGTGCTACCACCTGGCTGGCTTGCAAGCCTAAAAAGAGCACAAAACTAAGTAAGGAATTGCTGAATTGTGAGGCTGGAAGGAAAATATCAGCCATCCAATATATCATCAGACCAACCGCTAACCAACGTGCCCAGCGTGGGACAAATTGCCCGCTCGGAAACAGGTAGAAGAACATGCCAAAACACACCTCACCGAGGAAGTGCACGCTCTGAATGAGCAACATCCACCCTGCAGGAAGTGTATCCAGATTCGTGGTACTGATTGTCGGTGCAAACAGAACCAGGGTGAAAGAGGCCAGGAGTGCCATGCGATCGTCAGACCTGCGCCAGAAGATCACGAAACCAACCGCGACAGAGACGAACAGAAAGACGAGGGTGAGCAAGACGCTAAACCGTGCATAGAAGTCAAGCGAGAGACCTGCTGCCTGAAGCTCCTGCACACCGCTGCTCGGCGTAAGTTGTCCACCTAAATCAGGGGTATCGGTCGTATTGAGGATATGATGAAGAGAGGCAAAGTACGCCGGGGTACTGGCGACGGAGAGTCCTACAACCAGCACCACCACAACGATCCATAAAACCCGCACAAGGACCAGCAAGCTGCCATGTAAGGACATGTCGGTGGCCTCTTGCAAATCGTGGTTTGATATCACTTCTGGTTCTGTCCGGGTCTGATGCAACACTTTTCCTCCTTGGGCTTCCATTTCTCATCTCATATAGTATCATACACTCGTCTTGAAAACGTTACGAAAAGTATGAAGTCATTTCTATAGGAGGGTAAGCATGGATATCACGCAAACATTCTTCAAAGCCATCAAAACAGGTGATCTTACAAACGTGAAAGCACTTCTTATTACAAACCCGGCGCTTGTTAACGCCAGCACGCGGACAGGAGAGTCGGCCGTTTTGGTGGCAGTTTATTACAATGAGCCAGAAATCGTAAAGCTGCTACTTGCTCTTGGCGCTCAATTGACGATTTTTGAGGCGTCAGCAGTCGGTAAACTTGAACGGGTCAGAGAACTGCTTGCCAGTGGGCCTACCCAGGTCAATGCCTTTGCCACAGACGGTTTTACCCCTCTTGGCTTAGCCGCCTTCTTCGGTCACCTTAACGTCGTCGAATTGTTGTTAGAAAAAGGTGCTGACGTGAACCTGGCATCGCGCAATGCCCAGCATGTCATGCCCTTGCACTCGGCCGTAGCCCATCAGCATCTGGCAATCGCCAAAGCTCTCTTAGCACACGGAGCCGACGTCAATGCAATCCAGGCAGATAATTTCACCCCTCTTCATGAAGCTGCACAAAACGGTCAAGCAGATATGCTTCATCTCCTCCTCGCTCACGGTGCTGATGTCAACGTGAGAAAGGCGGACGGCGAAACACCTCTTACGATCGCGCAAAAACAAGGACACCAGGAAGTCGTTGCTATCTTGCAGCAACATGGAGGAACCGCGTAGGGACCCGATTTATCGCGTCCCACGCGGGGCGGGGGAGGGCCCACGCGTGGTGCTGGATAGAAACCATATCACACCATCCTGTGCCCCCCACCCACAAATAAAAGCTGCCCCGTCAACCACCTCGCCTGTTCCGAAGCCAGAAAAACAATCACGTCGGCGACATCCTCGGGCTGTCCTACGCGCCCCAGCGGAATCTCTGCAACCACCTGCCCTTCGAGTTCCGCCGTAATGTACCCCGTCTGAATTGGCCCTGGTGACACAATATTGACGGTAATCCCATACGCCCCCAGTTCAGCAGCAGCGGCGCGGCTGTAGGACTCCATCGCATATTTACTCGCCCCGTACGACACCTCGTGAAAAAATCCAGCCGCACCATCCGTGCTGACATTGATAATGCGCCCTCCATGTAAACCCCTCTCGATACGCCGCCGTGCATACTCCGCCATCATCAGTGCCACCGCCCGACTATTCACAGCAAAATGCGTATCATGGCTCGCCGCCGTAATCGAGGAGACCGCGTACCCCCCAGCAGTAAGATCCGTTGCATCCAGCTGGTTCCGTGGGATAAACGTATCCGCCACGCAATGATCCGCGTTATTGACCAGCACATCAACAGGACCAAATACCGCTTCAGCCCGCTCAAACAGCAGAGGAATCGTGACCACATCAGCAAGATCCGCCTCTATTGCTTCAACGCTGCCCCCGTGTGCTCGAATCGCCTCGACGACCCTCTCAGCCGCCATCGATCGCTTGAAATTGTAAAGAGCCAGCCCCGGAGCCATCTTAACTTCTTCAATGCTTTCCATGTTCTCCTCCTGAGAACTTCCCAACGCTGGCAGTCGCAGATAATTAATCAGTATCGCAGCTCCTTCAGCCGCAAACGCCTGCGCAGTCGCCGCCCCAATGCCATGATTCCCACCCGTAATCAGCACAACCTTCCCTTGCAGTCCCGTCTGTACCATCCTTCTATTCCTCCCTTCTTCTCTTCAACGCCACAATAATAGCCTGGAGAAAGCGTTACCCGCCTCATCAAGCTTCTGTGAACCATCCCATTGTACTTTAATCCATCTACCCGTATACTGATAAGCAAGGAATAAGAGTCCAGTAGCAATCTCACC
>DMFQ01000205.1:2201-2383 GCA_003450555.1 Ktedonobacter sp. | reverse complement strand
CAGTGGGGACAACCACAGCAGCCATCACAACAGAACGAACAGCCACAGTGGAACCAGTCACAACCACCACCAACGCAATATGAACAGCCTCAACAATGGGCTCAGCCACAACCACAGTGGAACCAGCAGCCCCCAAACCTGGACCAATATCAGCCGCAACCGCAGCAATACGCACAGAACCA
>DMFQ01000205.1:0-1952 GCA_003450555.1 Ktedonobacter sp. | reverse complement strand
CAGAACCAATACAGCAACGTTCCGGCCTACGCACAACCTCAAGTGCAACCGGACCAGACCAGCAACTTTCTGATGCGTTTCTTTATGATGGGAATAGCCGTCAGGATTGTCCTCCTCATCCTCGTTCCCTTACTTCTCTGCGGCGGCTGTGCCATGGTCATCTTTTTCGCTTCCCTGGCGCATCCATAATAGCTAGCAATCTCTCAAAACAAGCTGAGTGGGCCTGGCGACGCGATGTCGCCAGGCCCACTCAGCTTGTTTTATCATATTTTCTCTTGTAATCTGCTCACTCCAAAGGTATACTAATCACACTCTGCCAGGGATAGAAAAAAAATGAACGAATACGACCTGATTGCCCCTTTTTACGATATCGAACACCAACAATTCACAGAAGACCTGGACATGTACCGCAACTTCGCCGAATTGTGCAGCGGCCCCCTGCTCGAACTCGCCTGTGGCAGTGGCCGCCTGCTCATCCCGCTCGCCCGCGAAGGCTACACCATCACCGGCGTAGACACGTCCGAAAAGATGCTCTCCCGTGCTCGCGAACGCGTACAACAGGCAAACCTCACCGCCAACGTCACACTCGTCCAACAAGACATGGCTGCGCTACAGCTCCCGCGAAAATTCAGCTTAGCCTTTGTTGCCCTCGGCTCCTTTGCTCATCTCACCTCGCGCAAAGTCCAGCAACAGGCGCTCGCTTCCATCCGTAAGCATCTCAACACCGGCGCTACCTTCATCATCGACATCAGCAATGCCGACGCCCGCTACATGGAAAACCTCAGCGGCCAACTCTTGCATCAGGGAACCTGGCAGCGCGCCGACGGCACCTTTCTCACCCATCTGGTCAGTCCCGCCTCCTCCCAGACAAAACACCTGCTCGAGTTAACCCATTTTTACGATCAACACTCTCAGGGCGGTCCAATCAACCGCACAGTCATCACCACGCACCTCTACCTCTTCGAGCGTACCGAGATGGAACTCCTGCTGGAACAGGCGGGCTTTAGCATCAAAGTTGTCTACGGCGATCACGACCTCGGCCCCTTCACCCTTGAAAGTCAACGTATGATAATCATTGCGGAGGCACGTCAATCGCCTTAATAGTCTCACACAATAGCTGTACCAAGTATGATTGGGAGAAACAGCCCTCGTAGGCTATCTCAATCATCTGATCTGCTATACTTATTTTCTAGCGACAATTACGACATGTATTGCGGAGGCATAGTAGCAAGCATATGACGAATACACCTATGTTACACGAGTGGAATCTGCAGCCAGAAGCAGCAGCCGCCCTGCAACGAACGCTCGCGGCAAAAATTATTCGCACAGATCAGCTAGTTCGCGACCCGGCACAGCTCGTGGCGGGAGTCGATATGGCCATTAACGAAGAAACAAACAAGGCGCGCGCCGCCGTGGTGTTACTAACCTACCCTGAAATGGAGGTAATAGAGCGCCACGTCTATGAAGAGCCAATCCGCATGCCCTACATCCCCGGCCTGCTCTCGTTCCGTGAAATCCCCTGCATCCTCGGAGCCTTCGCTCAACTAAACCAACAACCCGACCTCGTCATGGTCGACGGTCAAGGCATCGCACATCCGCGCTACCTCGGCATCGCCTCACACCTCGGCCTCTGGCTCGATCTGCCCACCATCGGCTGCGCCAAATCAATCCTGCGCGGCCACTACGACGAAAAAGCGCTCGGTGAAGAAGCCGGAGCATGGCTCCCCCTCACCTACAAACGCGAAACTATCGGAGCAGCAGTACGCACCCGCACCCGTGTCAAACCAATGATCATCTCCCTCGGCCACCGCATCAGCCTCCCCACCAGCCTCCACTACGTCCTCACCTCCAGCAAAGGCTACCGCCTCCCCGAACCAACCCGCCAGGCCGACAAACTCTCCAAAGACAACGCCTACCGCGAACAATAAAATAAAATGTACGGGTAGGGCTTG
>DMFQ01000362.1:16335-17457 GCA_003450555.1 Ktedonobacter sp. | reverse complement strand
CCGGTCGCGCGTGACCTTGGCGACGATTGATGCTGCTGCGATTGAGAGGCAGCGCGCATCGCCCTTTATGATGGAACGCTGTGGAATGGGCAAGCGAGGTAAGAGCAGCGCATCGATAAGCAGAGCTTGCGCCGGCATTGAGAGTTGAGCCAGAGCGGCATACATAGCATGTTTTGTAGCCTGCAAAATGTTGCGCTCATCAATCAATTCAACCGAACCGATACCGATGGCAGTTGTCAGGGCATGCCGCATAATCACATCATACAGGCGATCGCGTGCCTGCGCTGTCATTTGCTTGGAGTCGCGTGCACCAACAAGGAGCTGCTCCAGTTCGTCATCATCAAGCGGTAAAATGACGGCAGCTGCCATGACAGGTCCCGCCAGGCAACCGCGCCCAACCTCGTCGACTCCCGCAATAAAAGAATAGCCCTGCTCAAACAGGGCCATTTCTTCTACTAATGTTGGTGCTGGTTCTTTATTCTTGTGCACTTTTATTGGTTGTACCGGCAAGTTTGGCAACCCTGGCAGCTTCTTTTGCCGCGGCTTCCTTGCTTGTCATTGGGCGAAGCTCTTTTAAGCGAGCAGCCTTGCCGGTCAGTCCACGCAAGAAGTACAGTTGCTTACGGCGCACGCGTGCGTGTCGCAGCACTTCGATCTTCTCTATGCGCGGGGAATGAATGAGAAAAGTACGCTCGACGCCCACACCATGGGTGATACGGCGCACTGTAAAGTTTTCGTTGACGCCGCCGCCTCGCAGGCGCATGACTACACCCTCGAAAGGCTGCAGGCGTTCGCGGGTCCCCTCAACGACTTTGACTTGCAGGCGCACAGTGTCGCCTGATTTAATCACTGGTATATCTTTACGCAACTGAGCATTTTCGACCGCGGCTAGCAGCGCCCGCCCAGCCGGCTTTGTTATGACTTGTTTGTCGGCCATCCTTCTACACCTCCTGTGCGCTTCATGCTCAGCCTCAGTAAAATACCCGGAAGTACGCGGAACAGAGCATCGAGCGCGCGAAACTACTTGGCGTTGAGCTGCTTCATCAAGCGTGATTTACGGCGAGCAGCATTGTTTGGGTGAATAACCCCTTTTTTGGCAGCGCGGTCTAGTTCACTCACGGC
>DMFQ01000362.1:0-16191 GCA_003450555.1 Ktedonobacter sp. | reverse complement strand
TTGTGCAAGCGGCGTTTTTGTTCCTGGCGCATGCGCTTTTCTGCAGCGGCATTATTGGGCATGTGAGTACAATTCCTCCCCGAAACGTCTCTCTGTCTGTTTCAACCCCTTCACATGGGCGTAATCTACAAAAAATGCCGACTGTACGTCGGGCGTGATTGCCCATGGATTATAGCAGAAAGGCCATAGAGATGTCAAATTAAATTAGTACATTATCACTGATGCTCCGTAGGAGATCTGTGGGTAAAGCCAGGCAATATCATTGGTATTCATATTGACGCATCCGTGGCTGCCATTGTCATTAAAAGAAGTCGTTCCGCTCGAGTCATTATGAGGGAAGTTGTTCCCAGGTCCAAAATCAGCTCTCCACCATGCATCATGGAAGAAGTAACCGCCCGAGTGGTATTCCAAGGCATACTGAATTGGGGTAGGCGGATACCAGAATACCGAACTCTGTGGCTCGCTCGATTTGAATTTGGTGGGACTTTGGCGCAAAATGATACTCCAGAATCCTGGCGGTGATGGTTTCATGTATTGTCCGGTGACAACGTGGAATGACCTGATGAGTTTTCCATTGTTGTAGTAGCGCAGCGTCTGTTCAATCAACGAGACTACGAGCACCTGTCCGCTGTTAGGGCCATACACATTATAGTGCTTCATTAACTGGATGTCAGCGGCGTGTGACTGGTTATAGGGCGTTTTGTCGCTGTAATCCGCCTCCATTGCTCGCAGATGCAAGAGATTTCCGTTGATAACATCGACTGCAGCCTGGAAGTCAGATGGTTGCTGGGTCGACTGCGCATACTGTAGAGCCGCGTTGCCGTCCGGACCTGTACCATAAGCGCCATACTCGTAGTCCAGGTTGTAGGCCTGACCGTCGACTGGATCGTGGTATTGATGCGAATTACCCCAACTGGCGACCTCCTGGTTGTACTGTTTGAGCACATAGCTCGCGTACCCCGACGTCATAGCATATTGCACCGATGAGATGTCATGATCAATTTGTGATGAAACTTTAAGATAATCACTAATTGATTTGGCCTGAGCAAGGGCCGTCTGATCTGCATTGAGGCGCTGCTGATAACTTGCAGTATTTTGATCATATTGTTTGAGTTGGACAAGGTCCGCGCTGAACTCCTGGAGCTTGGCCGCACCGATATAGGGAATAGCTTGTGTAGAAAAATCCTCGGTTGCCTGTAACTGTGTTGTCAACTGGCTGATCAATTGG
The DNA here is from genome assembly GCA_003450555.1 of Ktedonobacter sp. Classification (GTDB taxonomy): domain Bacteria; phylum Chloroflexota; class Ktedonobacteria; order Ktedonobacterales; family Ktedonobacteraceae; genus UBA11361. Next base: position 14,963 of record DMFQ01000362.1, on the reverse strand, counting down.
GAAAAATCTTCAGGCTTGCTGGCGTTGCGGAAGAGCTGAAGACCTTGTTGGTACTGTTGGTTCAGAGCAGTAGTGTCCACGTGCGATGCATGTAGCTGCTTGATGTTCCCTTGCATTGTGACAAGATCGTTATATGCCGGTCCTAGTAAATGCAATGCGAGTGTTGATTGCTTCGCATTAGTGCTGATTTGCGTGTAATCTTTGGGGTACTGGGCCTTGGCAAGCTGATTCTGGTATTGTTTCAGCTGGTTAGCAAAAGTCTTTGCTTCGGTAAAATTTTGTGCCTGCCTCTGAGCAAGTGCGTTCTCAAGGTCTTGTATATCAAGCGCAGCCTGGTAATCGTATTGTTGGGTTACCTGTGTCTCCAGGCCGCGTACCTGTACTGTGAGCAACTGGTAGCGCTGTGTTAGATTGCTATAGTAGTCGGTGGCAGGTTGCCCACTAAAGATGGTGAAGGGTGCTCTGGTATTCGTAATCGCGCTTTCTTGTTGAATGATAGGTTTCAGTATAGTAGTTGGAACGCCAATACCCTGTGCTTGCGAAATCAGCCTATTAAGATCAGTCTTGCTAGCATCAGCCTTCTGTTGCGTTTGTGGGTCTCCTCCACAAGCGCTCAGTAGCAGCATAACTACCATAAAGATGCTTACGGCAAGTATGCTGTTCTTGGCACGCCTCCGGGCGATGGTGAAAGAAGTCATTACCAGTAGTCCTCCTAAGATCGTACAAATCTATGAGATCGCATAATGATGGGTCATTTGGTAAAATAGATAGTATCAGAATAATAAGTCACTTCATATATTTACATCGCACGGCCTCAGCAAAAGTAACATACTGTTGCGATGTGAGATACCTACACTTCGTCAATGGTTGTGCAGGTACCCCTTCGCATTCCATCTTATGCCAGAGCTTGCTGCAAATCCGCCAGCAGATCCTCCGCGTCCTCTATGCCAACCGAGAGCCTCAGTAGCGTGTCAGTCAGTCCACGAGACTCGCGGAACTCCTTCGGGATGGAGCCATGTGTCATAGAAACTGGGTGGCAAACGAGTGATTCGACGCCTCCGAGACTTTCAGCCAGGGAGAATACTTTGAAGCGTCGTACCAGCTTATCTACATCAGCATAGACACCCTTGAATTGGAAAGAAACCATTCCCCCAAAACCACTCATCTGGCGTTTGGCCAGTTCATAATCAGGATGTGAAGGCAACCCGGGATAATAGACCTTTTCCACTCGAGGATGCTCCGCCAGGAACTTGGCTACCATGATAGCATTCTCCTCGTGCTGCCGCATCCGCAAGGCCAGCGTCTTGATACCGCGCAAAGTCAACCATGTATCAAAAGGTGAAGGGACATTACCGGCAGCATTCTCGTAGAACTTTATTGCCTCGTATACCTCTTCATTATTGAGGATGAGAGCACCACCTATGACGTCGCTATGCCCATTGATATATTTGGTTGTACTATGAACAACGATGTCGGCCCCCAGTTTTAGTGGCTGCTGGAAGTATGGGCTAGCAAATGTGTTATCGACGACGACCAGGATATTGTGACGATGCGCAATCTTTGCGACGGCCTGGATATCTATCAAGCGCAGCAGGGGGTTCGTCGGCGTCTCTAACCAGATGAGTTTCGTATTTGGGCGAATTGCCTGTTCATAGGCGGCAACGTTGCTTGCTGGAACATAGCTCGTTTCTACGTTGTAACGGCCCATGACCCGCTCGAAGATGCGGTAGCTGCCACCATAGAGGTCATCACATGCCACCATGTGATCACCCGCGCTGAGGAGGCTTAGTATGGCAGTTTCTGCTGCCATCCCGGATGCGAAGGCAAGCCCATACTTTCCATCTTCCAGCGCTGCCAAACACCCTTCCAGGGCGGTACGAGTAGGATTATGTGAGCGCGCATATTCATAGCCTTTGTGATCGCCCAGCCCAGCCTGGGCATACGTCGATGTTTGAAAAATGGGGGTCATGATAGCGCCAGTTGTTGGATCAGGCTCCTGGCCAGCATGAATGGCCTTTGTTGAAAACTTCATAAGACAATGCTCCTTAGATATACCTGTTTTATACTTTAATAGATTGCGATAGGTTGCGCCATTTGTTTCTGCGAATTAGGAATAGGACATCGCCAGGATGCGACTATATCACTTCTTGCGCGAAAGGGCAATCTCCTTTAACACATGGTTGGGGTACATAATGGAAAACCCTGTAGGGGTCTGCAATATTCCACGAGTACAACCTGCACGCTTGTCGGAACGTAATAAAAAAGGTACTCTATATAACACGACACAAAACGACGCTTTGAAATACTATAAAACAGGTTGTATTCTTTATTATTGCCAACACTACGAGGAGCTACATCAATGGAACTATCCCATGTATCGCGGGGCACAACGCAGTCATCCGAAAAACCTGTTATTGGTGTCCTTCTGGTGCACGGGTTGAATGGTAGCCGCAGGGACTTGGAGGAACTGGAGATGATGCTCCAGGATCGCGGTATGGTGACCAACAATATGCTCTTGCCGGGACATGGAGTTCATGTGCGAGAAATGTTATCGCTGGGCTGGCATCACTGGGCGGACGCTGTGCGGGATGAATTGAATGCTCTCAAACAGCGCTGTGATGTTGTGTTTTTAGTCGGGCATTCGCTGGGCGGCGCTCTTATCCTGCATATTGCCGCCCACGAAGACGTAGCCGGTATTGTCACAATGTGTGCCCCTCTCCACATGCACCCTTTGACCCACTTTGCTGTGCGCATTGCGAAACACTTCGTGCCTCTGGTGCCGACTATTCGCGAGGATGTGCGCGACCCGGATGCCCGTCGTCGTTATACTCGCGATGTGTATCACTGGACGCCGATGCGGCCTGTCGAGAGCATGTTACAATTTTTACCCACGCTCCGGGCCGAACTTCCCCAGGTGAACGCGCCAGCGCTGATTATGACGTCGCTTCACGATCATGTTGTGCCTGCGCGTGATGGGCGCGAAATTTACCGGCACATCGGTTCCAAAGAGAAACACCTCGTCACCTTTCACCACTCCTATCATGTAATCATGAAAGACTATGACCGCGAAGAAGTATTCTCTAAGACCACCGCTTTTATCCTGCGTCATGCCAGCAAGGCGAAACCCCATACAGTGAAAAATACCGATCGAACGGCATCATAAGCTAACAAACAAGAACACAGACCTTTGAAGCAAAGGCCAGTTTCGTGTATACTGATATCCTGAAAGAGAAATCATTTAAGGGAAAACAAGACGTTGACACAGCAAGTGAGCAACACAACGGAACACCAGCATGAAGAGAGGCAGCATATTTCAGAACCATTAGCGGTTCAAAGAACACGTTTCTCCTTCACAGGGATTGCCATTTTGCTCGTGCTGATCAGTATCGTGATACTCTCTTCTACAAGTCTGTTATTACTAAATGTGGCGCAGGTCTACACACACACAGGCTTGTATAAAGCTGCAGGTACTTCTTCAACCCACTCTGGGCAAACAACTTCCGTGTCCTCAACGCCAACATCGTCCCAGGATGTGACACCCACAGCTACTCCTCCTATTTTTACACCAGCTAATACGGCGATACCCTCTTTACAACTACCTTCAGGTCGCGAAATTATTTATGAGCAGCAAAATAATATCTACATGATTTCGAGTACAGGAGAAGCATTACCTCAGGTGCTAACTACTCCTGGCTATATCTACAATCGAGCTGTTCGCCCGTTAATGACGCCATCGGGTCAACTGCTCTACAGTGGCGATGGTATCTATTTGACTGATATTTTTGGTGGCACACCGGAAAAGATAGCGTCTCTGGCACCAAATCAAGTAGTCACTTCGTTAGCCCTGAGTAGCGATGGAACGACGGTTGCCTGGAGTACCGAACCGTCCAGCGGCACCGGCGTTGTTGATCTGTACGCAGGTCCTTTATCCTCTCCTACCAAGGTTTTTGAGCAATCATCGTCAAACTGCCCTTGTTTTCGTATTTTTGCCTTCTTGAATGGCCTTGCGAACCAGGGTGATACGACGCTGTTGCTCACAGATGGTCAGCAAAGCCAGGAAGCGATACAGTTTGGTTTATGGTCCCTCGATCTGAACAATCCGCTCACTGCCTCGCCGCATCTACTATTAGATGCGGACTCGCCGCAAGGCCCACTGATCCTTGACCCCTATAGCAACGTTTTGCTCTATTCCTCCTATGAGGGTCAGGTGCCTAAACCGACCGATGGCAGTGTTCCTGATGACCTGGCGGTACTCAAATATGCCAATAGCCTGGCAGTGACGACGCTCGATGGGCATCCCCTGGCGCTGGATAGCTCGCAGGTGCTGCTTTCAGAACAGCACGAACTGCATAATAGTGCGAACTACCATTGGGTCTCGACGCCGGTGTTTACCATAGATGGCAACACGCTCATCTATGTCGAGTTTTCTACACAAGCGCAGCCTCCTTACGATCGCACAAGCGCCCTGTTTATGGCTAAAATAAGTGGCTCAGGCAAACAATTGCGGGTAGACAAGGCGCAGTTAATAGCAACTGCGAACACCAGGCTGCTTGAACTGGGTGCATGGTTCAATAATCGGATCCTAACATTTTATGGCGATGGAACACTCTACGCCATGGATATACAAACTGGGGCTGTGGCAACTATTGCTCAAACAGGAGCATACGCGCGTATCATCGCGGTAGTAGGTGTAGGGGGTACGTGATTGAAAACTCGCCTGAGCCGTTTTCTTAAGCTGTTGCTATGGATTTTCTGTGTCGCCTTTCCCATAGCGGTTATTGGCCTCGCCTTTAATGTGCATCCGCCCTTCTCGATGAGCTGGGCAGGAAGCGTCCTGCTCATTCTCGAAGGATTGATGGTAACGGTCGCGTTGATGGATGAATATGGACCGCGTGGGCTGTTTGCAGCGCTGGTAATAGCCTTCTTCTCCTATGGCGTGGAGGCTCTGGGCGTCAATACTGGTTTTCCTTTTGGCTCTTATCGCTACACCGGCATTCTCTCTCCCGTGCTTCCCGGAGGGGTACCCCTGCCTGTGGTTTTTGCCTGGTTGACGATTATCCTCGCTGTGCGCCGTTTGACTGTGCGCCCGCCATTGCTGGTCGGCAGACGATGGCTTATAAGTACAGTGGTTGCCGCGCTCTTAGCAACATTGCTGGACCTGGTGCTTGAGCCTGTAGCATTTCACCTGGAGCACTATTGGACATGGTTAGCTCCGGGAAATTCTGCCTATTATGGTGTACCGCTCGCGAATTTTTTAGCCTGGTTTGTTGTCTCTCTTGTTTTGTTAAGCTTCGTCAATCGTATTCTCTTGCGTGCTATTTCGTTTCAGGATCTGACCTCGTTTTCTTCGCAACTGCCTTTGAATGTTCCAATCTTGCTCTATTTTGCGAATGTCCTCATGTTTGGCCTGATTGACCTGACGCATGGCTACTATCTCGCTGCCGCTATTGCGGCCCTTGCTGGCATTTTGCCGATTATATTGACGCCCCTTCCAACTGACGCCGGTCCCCTGATAGTGACAGCGTATGGAGTTGAGCAAGATCAAACATTCAAGCCCAATCGAAAGCGGGTGAAGAAGACAAAGCGCAAGAAGAAGCGCTAAAGCATGTCTCTGGCGCGTAAAACGCAGCGTGAGCAAGACACGCATGACCACAGCGAGGAGATAGGCTGACGCGCCTGACACGACTACACTGGTGGAAAGATGAAGCAGGAACGCCGCCAGAGCTAGTAACGGTGGCACGACAAAAAGGGCAAGATTTAACAGCAGTGCGCCCAGTGCAAAGGGCAGCGCGTAATTATAAAAAGCGAAGAGATTCTTCGAGAAGCCGGACCACACCTCGGAGAAAGAGCGATACATTCTACAGCGCACAACATCCATGGCATCGACAAAAGCCATACGGTCGCCGACCTTTTTCACAGCTCGTGCCAGCAACACATCCTCTAGAATGTTCCCTTTTACCGCTGCGTGCCCCCCTATTTTTTCATATGCTGAGCGCTGGAAACACAGCAATTGTCCATTCCCGGTAGCCACGCTAGCTTCAGGTCGCAGGCGTACCAGGGCCACCGGAAGGAGCGTCATGATCGTAAAGTTAAGCAAGGGGACTACCAGGCATTCGCCAAGGCTCCCAAGTTCAAATTCGGGCTGCGCGGTAAGCAACTTGACTTCCAACTGCTGCATACACGCAATGACCGCTCTTGCGGCCCCAGAAGCGTGTACCGTATCGGCATCAGTGAAAAAGAAATAGTCTCCGATTGCGTGTTGCGATAGTTGATGGCAGGCGTAATTTTTCCCTATCCATCCCTCAGGTAATGACGCGCCTTGTAGCAAACGCAGCCTACCTGCTTGTGTTGGAGCTAGCTCATCAACAATGCCTTGCACGATACTTCCGGTTGTATCGCTGCTGTTATCATCCAGGACGATCACTTCCAATCTCTGATAGGTCTGCGCAACCAGAGAGCGAATACATGCTTCAATACATTGCTCTTCGTTACGCGCAGGTACCAGGATGGAGAGCAAAGGCAATGCGGCCTCCGGTTCCGGCGCAACAGATGTTTCCCGCAATTGAAAAAAAGAAAGGAAATTCAGCGCTAATATGAGCAAATTAGCGAGCAAGAAAGTGAAGAGGAACATCCAATAACCTGTCACTACGAACTGTATCATCATTGCCTGTCAATCTGCTTTCTGAAGAGCAGCGTGTCAAAGATCCGGTTGGTCGACGCTTTTCCCTGGATCACCGTCTTAAATTCACTGTAATCGCCCGCGAGCACTTCAGCGCGCAACTGGTCAAGTTCGGCAGTCAAAGATTCTTCCAGGCGTTTAGTGCATGATTGCAAGAAGTCCCGCTCTTTTGTCTGCTCTGAATTGATCAAAATCGGCTCACCCAGACTGATGAAGAGTGCTGGTCGCTGCTCCGCCAGGTATTCAATGCGGATTGCCATTGGGTAATAGAGCACAGGATTTATCAAACGAGCCAGGTAGGTCGCGCCATTATAAAAGACGAGTGGGCGGCGATCATTGGGGAATATTTCACCTTGCGGAAAGAGACAGACCATGCGTCCAGGCCGCTCTTTGAGCAGCTTAGCCGCGTACTTGAGCGATTGTAAGGCAGAACGAGGATTCTGACGATCTACGGAGAAACAGCCTGCCCAGGCAAAGAAAAAGTAGCGCCGTAGCTGTTTCTCCTCCATCATCAGGTAGCCATCGACCTTGATGAGTCGCTGGACAAGGGCCACCACATAGCCATCCCACCAGCTAAAGTGGTTGGCACAGATGATCATAGGCAGCGTGGCGCGCTGTTCATCGGTGTACTCTCCGCGCATGCGAAAGTATATACAGTCGAAGTATTTGCGCAGTGACCTGTCTATCAGTTGCCAGACCAGGCGCTCTCCGAGCAGAAATTTGCGGGCGGGAATCATGGAACTCTCTCTTTAAGGGAAAAATACGACTGTTATTTCTATACCCATCTGGCTCTGTGGTAGCATCAACTATAACACAATTATAGCGAGGGAACACCATGTCTCACCACACAACCAAAAACATCATCATCGTAGGCGCAGGAATTGGCGGTCTCTCCGCGGCTATCCGCCTTGCGGCAAAGGGCTACCACGTACACATCCTGGAGCGCCAGCCTCTGGTCGGAGGGAAACTAAACCAGGTCTTGCTAGAGGGTTTTTCCTTCGATACTGGCCCCTCACTTATTACCATGCCCGACGTTTTTCGCGATCTTTTTCAATCCGCTCAGCGCCGCATCGAGGATTATCTTGAACTGGTGCCGCTAGCTATAACCTGCCGCTATTTCTATCGCGATGGTCTCGTCTTGAATGCCTGGAGCGATCAGCCGCGACTGGCACGGGAATTTGCCCAACTCTGTCCGGCTGATGGAGATGCTTTGCAACGCTTCATTGCTTACGCAGAGAACATTTACCAGGCTGCCGCCGATCCTTTCCTTTACCACAGCCTCGGTAGCCCGTTCGACGTGATGGGAACGTTTGTGCGTTATGTGATGAGCGGTCATCCTTCATCTGCAACACAAGAGGTACAACTGCGAGACGACCCTTCAAGCGTACGTTCGCGCCTGCAAGCCGTGTTAGCTGCTCTTTCTCCCTCGACCCTTGATCATCTGATAAGAACCTTCTTTACGGATAAACATCTTCAACAGCTATTTAATCGCTATGCTACCTACAACGGCTCGTCACCTTACCAGGTGGCCTCCGTCTATAGTATTATTCCTTACGTCGAACTGATCTCTGGCGGCTGGTATTTCAAGGGAGGTATTTACACCCTGGCGCTGGCTTTAGAAAAGCTGGCACGAGAATTAGGAGTATCTATCACGACGAATTGTGATGTCCGGCGTATCCTGGTAGAACACAGTGAGGCGCGAGGCGTCGTGTTGGCGGATGGGCGAGTGTTGCGGGCCGACGTAGTAATTGCGAATAGTGATGTCGTGACGACTCATCGCGAACTGCTCTCTCCCGCCGTACGCAATGAGCGTTTTGTGCGCCGACTTGAGGGGCTTGAGCCATCGTGCTCAGGTTTTGTGCTGATGCTGGGGGTCAATAAACGCTATCTGCAGCTATCGCACCACAACATCTTCTTCTCAGATGATTACAGGGCCGAGTTCGCTGACCTTTTTGGGCGCCATGTTCCACCAGGTAATCCCACCATCTACATCTGTGCCACCAGCCGCAGTGATGCAACTCAGGCGCCAGAGGGACACGAGAATCTGTTTGTGCTGGTCAATGCGCCGTATTTGACCGCTCGGAGCGATTGGCAAAGAGATGCCTCGGCTTACCGTGAGCGTGTTCTGGATGTGCTGGCTCGTTATCCGCGGGCTGGTCTGGAAGATTTGCGCGAGCACATTATCTGTGAAGTTATGCTGACGCCAGAGGACTTCTGGCAGAAGTATGGCGCCAACCGTGGTTCCATCTATGGCCTGTCATCAAATTCGCGCATGGCTCCCTTCACGCGTCCCGGCAACCGCGCCAGAGAGATCAGTCACCTCTATTTCGTTGGTGGTAGCACGCATCCCGGCGGTGGCGTGCCCCTCGTCATGTTATCCGGGAAGATTGTCGCCGAACTTGTAGAGATAGATGAGCAGTAAAGGATGAGAAATACTCAGTGATCAACAAAAAAGGACGCATCTTTGCGATGCGCCCTTTTCCCTGAAGCTTAAGCTTAGACCTGCCTGCGTCTTGACCTCGGAATGAGTAGGAGTGCAATGAGCATACCGGCAACAAGGCCAGCGATGTGATCCCATATACCAATGTTCGGGCTGGAGAAACCAAAGAAGAGATTCAATCCCAACCAGAAGAGCCAGTTGGTGATAGCTCCTCGTCCAAAGGCGCCCATGTTCTGGCGGTTCATAAAGTAAAAGACACCGAGCGCGCCAAAGACACCAAAGATGGCTCCAGAGGCTCCGGCAGATGGTACAAAGCTTGTTGGGTCTAAGAAGTAGGTGAAGATACCACCAAGGATACCGGCCCCCAGGTAAATGACCAGGTAGCGCCATTTCCCAAAAAAGACCTCGATTGCTGTGCCTATGAAGAACAGAGAAAGCATGTTCAGCCCAATATGTAAAAGGCTAAAGTGCAGGAACATTGCGGTGAAGATGCGCCAAACCTGTCCCTGTTGGACGAGAATATTGACCTGTGCTCCTGCATTAACAATGGCAGTAATCCCTTGATCGGTCTGATCAAAACTGATAGTTTTGTTCAACAGACAGAGAATGACGAACACGATCACATTGATACCGATGATAATATTGGTCACAAAGCGTGGATTCTGGCTGAGTGCGAAGCGGGTACGAATAACCTGTCGCTGCATGCTGTTAGGGCGCGACCAGGGCGGTATTGCCTCTCGTTGTGCAGCGCCATTTTCCCCGGATGAACCTATGGAACTATCGACAGGTGTAGGCACCGCGCTATAACCTGGCGTGGAGACTGGTTCAAGGGGTGGGAAACAATTATCGAAGTGCTGGCCATGGGAGAGACGCGCTGCACGCGCGCGAGCTAACCCGGCGTCATAGTCCTGTTTGGTAGCGCGCAGCAGATAGGCTCGTAAGGCATGAACATACCCCGTGCCTGGTTCCTGGCTAATTGCAGTATCAACATCCTGGAGAGCGCGATCATAACGGCGATCAAGCAAATTAAGCAGTGCCTGTGCCAGGGTGCTTTCAATCCCTCCCCCTGGTTGTAACTCCTGTACTTTGCGACAGGCCATGTAAACGACACCATACGAACCAAGCGCGAGGTTTGCCTCTGCCAGTCCCAGGTGTACCATCGGGTTATCTGGTTCAAGTTGCGCTGCCTGCGCATAGGCGATAGCTGCTTCGCGCCCCTGACCCTCTGCTAGAGCCTGTTTTCCACGCTCCATATACGTCTGAATATCTGTTTGTGCTTCCAAAAAATTATCCTCCAATGAAAGAACGAGCGATGATTGCAAGTATAAGTGTACCTGCTATCGTCAATAGGGCCAAGGGCCAACGGCGGGAAAGGCTATGCTTATCAACTAACGCGTTGTCTGGAGCCAGGGTAAAAAGTGGGGTAAACCACCAGCCGAGTAGGCAACCGCTAAGTAAACCACCTACGTGAGCATAATTATCGACATTGGGAACAAAAAATCCTATGCTTAGATTGCCAACAATTACAAAGATGAGCCAGATGAGCGCCGGAACCCCGCCCTTGCGAAACGCTCTTCGGTGTATCAACACAAAAATGCTATAAGCTCCCACCAGACCAAAGATGGCGCCAGACGCTCCAACGCTAATTTCTTGCGGCATAAAGTAGAAACTGGCGATAATGCTAACAATACCCGTAATGAGATAGATGAGCAGGAAGCGTATGTGTCCCACCAGTCGCTCCAGAAAGACACCCAACACTGCCAGGTTGAGCATGTTCAGCGCGACATGTAGTACATTTGCATGCAGAAATACTGGTGTTACGAAACGCCAATATTGCCCCTGCATGATTAAGCTATTATCCTTTGCACCGTACGCAATCAGGACATTGGAAAGTGCATCATTATCCTTGTCCTGAATGTTGATGGCATTATTCATCACAGCGGCGATGATGTCAGGCAAGGTATGGGCGCCCGTTGCAAGGGCAAACTGGTACGCCGTAACACACCAGACTGTGATGGTGCCAATAACAACTCCCCACGTAACCCAGGAGATTCGTGAAAGCCCACGTAGACTTCTATAGTGACTCAATGCAGTCTGATAACTGATCTGTGAACGTAATGTTCGAGAGGCTGTATCATGTTCAGTATAAATTTTATCCACTCCATAACCTCAAAGGAGTCCATCATCGATGGCGGTTCTAGCCATCTTCGCTCGTCGCTTTTCTTCCTATGCTCTACTAGTATTACGTATCTGATGGGAGAATGTAGCAACTTTGTAACTATTTTAGCAGATGAGGCTGCAAGGGCTACTTACCTAGTTTGCTCACCTGGATAAATTCGAGAATGCCGTTGAGCACAAACTGAATGGCAAGCGCGGCCAAGAGTATACCAAGTATGCGGGAGAGCACAAGAATACCAGTACGACCTATGAGATGGATAATCCATTGGCTACTACGCATGACGAGCCAGGCAGCGAATAAAGCACTGATGATCGCTGCTCCAACTGCGAGCAAACTCAGTGGATTGCCTGAAGCTGTAGCAAGGTTAACATAGAGAATAGTAGTCGCGATGGTACCTGGACCGGCGATCATGGGAATGGCGAGAGGAAAGACGCTGATATCCTCACGGGTCATAGCTTCTTCTTCCTCTGCCTTTGTTTCGCGCGTACCTGACGAGCGGCCAAAAAGCATATCGACTGCAACCAGGAAAAGCAATACTCCTCCAGCGATGTTGAACGCATAAAGGCTGACACCAAGCCGGTCAAGCAGAACCCGTCCTACCAGAGCAAAGAAAGCAATAATGATTGCGCTAATGACTATTGCGCGCGTTATGATATTGTTGCGCTGTATATCATTGAGATGAGCGGTGAGGCCAATAATGACTGGTGCGAGTCCAACAGGATCGATGATTGTCAGAAATGTTACGAATGCACTGACGGTGAAAGTTATCATGAAAAAAGACCCCCAAAGTACTGTTTATACTATATCACTTTGAAGGTCAATCCATGTTCAAACTGAAACACTACCTACTACCAGAATTGTCTCTTACACTATGCTCGGCGGTAGCTGCGACGACCACGGCGGTGCCATAAACTGTATGTGATGAGGTGCCACAGGGCGACGAAGATGAGCGCGCCGATCAATGCCCTGATAATGGGAACACCAAAGACATTGATATCGCCGATTCCGCTAATGATAATAACCTGGGTCATCAGCCAGATTCCGATAATAGCGGCGATAATCGCGCCAATGAAGCCAAATGGTAATCGCCAACCCACGAGAGCTTCAGCTACTAGCCCGACGATAGCTGCTACAATCAGGTAAATGATGAAGTTCAATCCAAATGTCCAAACGTTATTACCAATTTTGATGGTGACGCCATCAGCCAGTACTGTACTCATTGCGATCAAATGCAACATATATTCCTCCTTGAATGATGATAGAGCTAAGAACCGCTCTAAATGAAGGCTAGTTTACTGCCTGTATTGAACATACCTGTAACTCTCTCTAAGCACAAGTGAACAATAAAAACTCTCAGATGTTTTTCAGTAAATGTTCAGCTTTCTAATGTCTCATATAGTAGTGAGGGATATTTCTGCTAGTAAGAGGAGGTGTATTGTAGTCTTTGAGCGGCTTCAATACGTGTTATAGAATGAAATGTCCTGTTATTTGTTTAGTCTGTGGTAATATTGTAGCTAGCAGGCTTGCCTGTGAGCTATAATCAAGACATAGCAGTTCAAAAAAAACTTGTTGAGAGAGGTGTGCAATGAAACGCGCATTGCGGCTTGCCAGTATTATTGGAGCTATTGTTCTGATAGTGCTCATTATCGGTTTTATTCTCGCTGCAATATTCAACGTATTGCTTGATGTACTTTACATTTTTCTGATCATCCTTGCTGCCTTTACCGTTGCAGCAACCGTCTTCCTTATCTACTCGGTGCTTCTGCTCATTCAGACAATTACAACTGTACGGGATGAAATGAAGCCCCTGTTATCATCAGTCAATCAGACTGTTGATTACGTTAAAGATACGGCGAAGACGGCTGGTCAGACCGCCACGACGATTAGCAGCACTGCTCAATTGACGAGTGAGTTTGCGCTAGGCCCCACTATACGCACGGCTTCGGCAATACTCGCCGGTCAGCACATGTTCCGCGTATTTTTAGGCAAAGGTCAAACGCGAAGCCGGGCTGAAGAGCGTCGCAAGCAGCAGTTGGAGGCGATGCAGGCCAGTGCAAGAGGAGGAGATTAGCATGTATATCTTCCTGGCCAGTGATCCCTTGTCAGTCTTGGGGCAAATCTCGGCCTTGATTCTGCTCTTATACTTGTTCGTGCTCATCTTGATTGGATTAGCCCTCGCCCTTGTTTTGCTTATAGGGATGACCTGGGTGCGAGAGAAGGCCTCTTTTATCAGGAAAATACGGCCCACGGTTGATAGTGTCAACAATACCACGCAATCCGCTATCAATGGTACGCTGCCAGAGGCAGGGGACGGTGAGAATAAGATCATTCGGACAGCAGCGGAAATACCTGCTTCTACTCGTAAAGTTGAAACGAAGGTTGAGCAAGGGAGCGAGCGCGTGGCCAATGCGGTTATTGAGTTTCGTGCTCGTACAATGATGGCGAAGGGTATACTGAAAGCTTTCTTTTTACCTGGTTTGACGCATCAACCACAATCGCAGCTTGGGCAAGAGGGCGTTGGCTTTAAAAGTCCTGGCTACCGTATATTGTTAGAAGAGAAGGCTCCTGTTGGTACACCTATGGGACCTGGTGACGGATATGCTGGCAGTATAACGGTATCTCAACTCAAAGATGCCCCCGTCAAGGTAGTAGTATCTTCTCCCCCTGGCGCTGAAAATGCGGCTACTCCTTAACTACATAAAGCAGTTCGGGCATTTCCAACGAAATGCCCGTCTGTACCTCATTAACAATGCGCTGAGCGGTGTGACAACGGGCATTCTCCTGGTTCTCTACAACCTTTATCTGTTTTCGTTAGGTTATGGCGCCGATTTCATTGGTGTGGTGCTGTTTGTAGGAACGCTAGGGGCTGGTGTAGCCATCTTTCCAGCAGGTATATGTATAGATCGATTTGGTGGAAAGACTGTCCTGATCTGGTCAAATTTGCTTATTGGTTTCGCGGGTGTAGGACAGATACTCTTTCGTCAGCCTCTCCCTTTGCTGGTAAGTGCTTTTGTCGCTGGTATTGGCGCGGCATGTACAATTGTCGTGAACGCCCCATTTCTCTCGATGAATAGTACACCTGGCGAACGTTCACATCTGTTTAGCCTGAATATCGCGCTGGGATTGGTGACGACTGTAGTGGGCAATATCATTGGTGGCATGTTACCAGAATGGTTTCACAGCATTTCCTGGTTAATGGCTCCATTGCCTCCATGGTTACGTCTACTACTGGCAAATCAACCAGACCCTCGCTCTTATCAGCTATCTCTGCTTTTTGCTGGCGCAATCGCACTTCCCAGCCTCATTCCCTTATTTATGTTGAAGGAAAAGAGGCATCCTCCCCTTCCCAAGCCGAGTCTCACTCTGCCAGGATTTGATACCAGTCTCCTCTTATCGCTCCGGTCAATAGTGGTGAGTCCCATTTTTTTTCTCATCCTGGTACAGGTAATGATTGGGGCCGGGGCCGGGCTGTTCATTCCCTATTTCAATATTTATTTTGTACAAGGCTTGAAGGCTCCTCCCGCCCTATTTGGCTTGTTGAGTGGGGGGGCTACTGCCGTCACTGCCCTGCTCACATTGACGGCGCCGTGGTTAGCAAGGCGTGTAGGTAAAGTCAACTCAGTTGTTGTTACACATGTGTCAAGTATTCCGCTCCTGGTCATGAT
>DMFQ01000109.1:1919-2537 GCA_003450555.1 Ktedonobacter sp. | reverse complement strand
AACGAGCGACCTGGCTGGTGTTCCCAGTGAGATAAAGCAGCCCATAGGTATACACATAGACATGGAATTGCCGATAGCGGAAGAGCACTATGGCTACACCAACAGCGGATATCAAGAGGAGGATCAGAACAGCGGTGAGCGAGAGTGGGTACGTGCGCTGACCTCCCACGACGAAATAGAAAAGCCCTCCGAAGAGAAGGCCTGTGGCAATGACGGCCAGCGTCTTGTCAACCTGTACGCGGTACTCCTTCTGGAGCTCACCGAGTTGATGTGCTTGTGCAAGTTCTTCCTGCTCCAAGAACAGTTCATGTTTCATAGGGCTTCTCTGACTCTCTGCTGCTGTCGTGAGGAGCAGTGATGTTCTCCACAACGGTGATACGGGAAAGCATGGTTCTCCTCGATAAACGCCAGAGGTGGTCATCTTTGGGACATTCACCTGTTGACTGTCCGTGATACAACGCCTTTCCTCCATCGCTGGAGACACTTCTCACCCTCTGCCCGCACAGAAGACAAGCAATTCGCCAATACTGTCAAGTCACATGTCAAAAACAATCTGGACTGACTACTAAGTACAATCACATTACTTTCGCGGCATTGTGCGTGCTTGATGAGCATGAT
>DMFQ01000109.1:1618-1771 GCA_003450555.1 Ktedonobacter sp. | reverse complement strand
ATATGAGTGTATGAATCAGTACACTGCCTATAAAGCAATGACTACCTATAGCTTCTCATAAAGGAGGTTCTATCGCCAACGTGCAGGCGTAGAAGTAGGAAGTTTCGCCAGACGGATAGCTGTTTTGAAGGAGAAAATAGATGTCTACGAATC
>DMFQ01000109.1:982-1518 GCA_003450555.1 Ktedonobacter sp. | reverse complement strand
GGGAAGGGCCCTCAACTGTCGTCGGTGTTTTTAGGGACCGTGAGATGGCCGAGCAGGCTCTCAATGCGCTCAAGGATGCCGGTTTTGATGAGAACCAACTTCATTATTCGGGTTCGAGTAGCGGTGGAGGTTTCTTTAAGAGCCTGTTTACAAATCAGAACGCAACAAATGACAATTTTGTGAATGATCTTGCCGATCTGGGTGTGCCGGATGAAGAAACTCGTTATTATGCCAACGAGTATCATAACGGGCAATCAATTATTGCCGTGAATGCGCCGGGCAAATTGCAAGAGGCTATGAATATCATGCAGAGATTTGGTGCATACAACGGCTATAATCCGGTTGCTACGGGAACATCACAGCCGGCTAACTATGCGCAGCAAGGTACCATCAGACCCGCTCCTGTGAACCCTCCAGTGCCGCAGCAGGTTGTACCACCTCAGGCGCCTCCACCTCCGTCTCAAACTGTCCAAAATCGTCCTATCCAGGAGAGCCAACAGGCTCCAGATAAACATCAGGCATTCCAGACGCAGCTT
>DMFQ01000109.1:0-884 GCA_003450555.1 Ktedonobacter sp. | reverse complement strand
AGAGGCGCAACTGCAAGCGGCCAGGCAACATGATGCGCAGCTTCATGAAACGCAGCAGCGGCTTCAGGATACCCAGGCTCAACTTCAGGCGACGCTGGCAGAGCTTCGGGCAACGCAGGCGCGCATCGGTGAGTCGAACCAGTAGTGCGCAGCTTTACGAGTTAGAGAAGAGTTGTGCTCGACCCGTGTACAGCAGGTTCCGACTGAGCAGCAGGGAGTGCTGCATGATTATGTAGGATGATTTTGGCGATGTCAAGAATCCATTTGTGATATCCAGGGCTTCCAATTCTCGTCGCCAACTCCCCGATTTTTCATGGAAGTGACGTTGCCGGGTGGGGGCAACGTCCGAGGCGTTTGTCGAGAGATTGGAAAGCCCTGCCCTGCCACATTCCTGCTTGACAAATCGCACAGCATAGTATACTTTTCGTAGAGAGATACCAAAAAGGCGTTGAGCGAGGGAAGTAGGTTGGTCTCCCGGCAGCAGAGAGTTGGCGGACGGTGCAAGCCAGAGTCGGAGACAAACTGAAACTGCCTTGTGAGCCGTGGGGGCGAAACGGTGCTTCTGGAAGCAAAAGTAGCTGCCACCGGGAACTCCCGTTACAGAGCAAGGGTGTATTTGCACTCGAAAAGGCTGTTCTCGTGAGAGAACGGCGAAGCAAGGTGGTACCGCGAACGTGTATATGCGCACTCTTCGCCCTTGTCAGGGCGGAGGGCGCATTCTTTTTGTCCTCCGCGAGCCTCTACAATAAACTGTATGAGCACTACAAGGAGGATCACATGTCGGAACAAAGGGAGCGCGTTGAACCCGCGCATCAGGCGGAATCTTCGCTCACCAAAGTACGCCCCGCCACGCTACGATTTCGCAGCCTTTGAGGCGAAATGGC
>DMFQ01000236.1:2817-3421 GCA_003450555.1 Ktedonobacter sp. | reverse complement strand
TGGACATCAGTATGGCGGATATGGATGGGTTGGAGGCGTGTCAACACATTCGCAGCCAGGAGGCAGGGACACAGGTACTGATGCTCACCATGCACGAAAGCGAGGAGTATTTTCTCAAGGCGCTCCGCGTGGGCGCAGCAGGATACCTGGTAAAGAAGGCAGCGCCAACCGATCTGCACATGGCCATCAGCTCCGTGGCCCATGGCGGTGCATTTCTCTATCCAGGACTGGCAAAAGCGCTGATCAGGGCCTATGTGGCGCATTCTACGTCTACCCCTGAGCCAACGACACGTAACAGGTCCCAATTTTCACAGGAGAGCACGCAGGGGGAGAGCCTGGCACAGGAATTGCGGGCCTTAACGCCGCGCGAACTGGAAGTGCTGACCATGGTCGCGGAAGGACAGACAAACCAGGAGATTGCCGATCAACTGGTGCTCAGTATCAAGACGGTGCAGGCCCATCGCGCCAATGTGATGGAGAAGTTGGGACTGCACGATATTACGCACCTGGTACGCTTCGCCATCATGCATGGCCTGATCCCAGCGGAGCTTTGACTTAAGAAGAAGAGGTAGTTCGCCTGAACATGAATGATATAATTACTATT
>DMFQ01000236.1:0-2713 GCA_003450555.1 Ktedonobacter sp. | reverse complement strand
ACGGGTAGGGCTTGCCCCTACCCCATAAAGAGCGCGCATAAGAAAAACGTCAAGAGAAACGTAAATTTGTATGCTCATATCTTGCATAACATGCGCATAGCCTCTATTCGCTAAGATTGGACGTTGGGTATGAAAGCTCTATTGCGTCGGCGTTGGCCGCGACGCAACGTATTCATAGCACTGCTTTTTGCATGTTGCCTGGTTTTAATCCTGCCAGCTGTAGCTAGTGCGCATGCCATTTTGCTGCGCTCCGATCCACCTAAGGATGCTGTGTTGAACGTGGCTCCGCAGCAGGTGCGTATGTGGTTTAGTGAAGATCTGAACCCTGCTTTCAGCACAGCGGTTGTCGTCAATGCGCAGAATCAGCCTGTCGACCAGAAGGATGCCCATGTCGCGCCGGGTGACACGAAAGAGATGGATGTCAGCCTGAAGCCGAACTTGCCACCCTCGGTCTATATCGTCGTTTACCGCACCGACTCTGCCGACGATGGTCATATCCTGCGCGGCTCATTTATCTTTACTGTCGCCAATCCTGACGGCACCTTGCCAACATTGAACCCTACTACCATTCCTGGACAAAATGTGCTGGGCGGCGGCAATCTGACGGGGCTTTACACGGGTCAACTCGACGTCCCGACAACGTTTAACCTGGTTATGATTACACTGGTCGAACTTGGCGCGGTTTTCTGGGTTGCAGCGCAACTCTGGTTGCTCTTCGTACTCCAACTGGCTCCCACCGCTGACGCAAAGCTCAATGCCATCAATCGAGAGGTGCAGCAGCGCTTTGAGAGCCGCTGGTCTGTTCCCACACTACTCGTGCTCTTCATTGCCAACTTCGGCGTCCTGTTGGGGCAGGCATTCACCATTACTGGCGGTCAATTGGGAGCTGCCTTCGCGCCCCAACTGCTTGGCGGTCTCATCGCGAATGGACGCTTTGGCACCTTCTGGATAGTGCGCACGATCGTTATCGCCGTTTCACTTGTGCTGGCCCTCTTTACGCTGCTGGTCAAACGGCGTCCGCGCCTGGTCGAGAGCGTGCTGCCTTCGGTCAACCTGCTGCTCGGCGCAACGCTCTTCATTGCCATCTCCTTGTCGAGCCATGCTTCAGCCGTCAGCAGCAACATCGTGATCTACGCCGTTCTCGCGGACTGGCTGCATTTGCTGGCCGCGTCACTCTGGGTTGGCGGCATGATGTATATCACTACCACCTACCTACCAGTATTGAAAGGTAAGTCAAGCGCGGAGCAGGCCCATTCGCTCATTACGCTGCTCCCCTACTTCTCGCCCCTTGCCATTGCCGGCGTGATCATTATGGCAGTGACCGGTCCATTTAGCGCGACAATTCATCTCACCTCGTGGCAACAATTGTTTACTACAGCTTATGGCCGCGCCCTGTCGGTAAAGATTTTGCTGGTCGGTGGCTTGATGGTTACCAGCGCGATCCACGTTTCTCTCATTCGACCACGCCTGAAACGAGAGTATCATAAGTATACCTATGCCGTTGCAGGCGTTACATTCAACCAGGCCCAGCAGGTGAAGTTACGCGAGGGGCGCGTGACAAAGCTGACGCGACGCTTGATGGGGATACTACGCTGGGAACCAGTGCTGGGTGTAGCGATAATCGCCTGCGTGGGATTGATGAACGTTTTCGCGGGGACGCTTTCACCTATCGCGGTACCCTCACAGCAGCCAACGACAAGCCATAGCACAGCATACAATACGACGCTCAAGACGACGGATAATAAGTTTACGGCGAAGTTGAATGTCAATCCCAATCGCTTTGGTACTAATATCTTTACCGTGACCGTGATAGATAACAGCACTGGGAAGTCAACCACCAATGTGGGTGTGTCGTTGTACACCACCATGCTCGACATGGACATGGGAACCGATACCGTCAATTTGCTCTCTGATGGCAAGGGGCACTTCAGTTCTCCTGGTGATCTGGGTATGGGAGGGAATTGGGAGATTCGTGTCCAGATTCGCACGCCCGATAATGCACTCCACGAGACAAAAGTCAAATTGTTCACACCATTTTAAGAGAGTAACTTATGAACCATAAAAAAATAACGGGATGGCTAGCTTATCTCAGCCTCATTTGCATCGTGAGCCTGTTCACGGCCTGTAGTACGAATAGTAGCGCGTCCACCACACAGCAAACGCCAGACACTATCGGTGTGAACGTCAACGGTTTCGGTACTGCGGCCAACCACGTTCACGCCATGCTCGCGCTGCCGAATCATGTGCTGGTTCTGGCATCTCACTATGGTCTGTTCCGCTCGGAAGATAGTGGCGCCACCTGGACAAAGGTCGCAGCAGGTAATAACCAGCTCATGCAGGGGCTGATGACCTACTCGCTGGGCTACAGCACTCTTAATCCACAGCGCATGTACGTGCTAACGCAGATCGCCGTGAACCCTCATGCTGGAACGCTGGGGCTCTACACCAGCAGTGACCAGGGAAAAACCTGGAAACTGGCTATTCCCACGGCAAGCATCACGTCTAGTTCCATCTACCTGGAAGAGCCGGGCAACGATACCCCCGACGAGGTCTATATCTACCTCCAGGACCTGGGAGCGCTGGGTTTACGGGTCAGCCTGGATGCCGGACAGCACTTCTCCAGTACCGGAACATTACCTTTCGGGAGTATTCTTGGCCTGTTGGCGGTTCCTGGAGCGCCAGGACAATTGCTGGCATACAGTGGCGACGGTCT
>DMFQ01000142.1:5546-5734 GCA_003450555.1 Ktedonobacter sp. | reverse complement strand
TATGAGATTGATGTAGTAGCTAAAAAACACCCTTTTGCCTAGACATCTCATTTGCAAAAAGCTGTGGGGCACCCGTCACAACTGTCACAATCAACCGCTCGCGACGTTGTGGCGAGAGGGACGGGGCAACGCAAACGTTCTTTCAATGGAACAATTACAACCATCACAATTGTCACAACTGTCACAAC
>DMFQ01000142.1:1969-5419 GCA_003450555.1 Ktedonobacter sp. | reverse complement strand
CAACTGTCACAATCGTCACAATCACCCTCACAATCACCCGCTTCGGGTGATACTAACTCCCCGGCCACATCCGTAGATTGATACGAAGGCGGAAACGATGAATGAGGAGGAAGAATCATCATATCAAAAAGGAGAACAAACTATATGCACCGACCATTTCGTTTTGGCGTAGTAACCGGCAATGCTCAATCACATACTGAATGGGTCACCCTGGCTCGCAAAGCCGAAGAGCTTGGCTATGCAACCTTGTTAATACCCGATCGCACTACCATGGGTCTTGCCCCTTTCACAGCGCTCGCGGTAGCTGCCGAGGCGACCACAGCGCTGCGCATCGGCAGTTTTGTGTTCTGTAATGATTACCGGCACCCCGCGCTGCTGGCCAAAGAAGTGGCTACCCTGGATCTGCTGTCCCAGGGACGCTTTGAGTTGGGGCTGGGTGTCGGTGCAGGGCCAGTTGATTACAAGCAATTGGGCCTTCCATTTGAGAGCGCAGGCGCCCGCGTCAGCCGCCTCGAGGAAGCCCTTCACATCGTGAAGTACCCCATGTCTAAAGACAAGGGGCTTCTACGTAGGTTGCCCCACGTTGGCTACTTCCTAGCCTGAGTATGTTTATCGCGGCGTTGTGGTCTCTATCTAGCTCTGCTCCACAGTCGCAAGAGTGCCACCGTTCTGATAGCTCTTTCTTGCGGATTTGTCCACAACCGCTACAGATTTGACTGGTATAGTTTGGTGAAACAAACAGTACAGCCCTACCAGCATCTTCCGCTTTGTAGGTGCAATACTGCTGGAACTGAGACCAGCCTGCATCAAGAATAGATGTGTTTAAGCCCGCTTTTGCTGCTGCTCCGTTTGGGAGATACTCACCTGTGGTTTCGTCTTTCTTTGGCTTTGGTCTATGAGTCATATGTGATGGGTGTAGCTTTTCAAAGACGATGGTACCGTAGGTATTCACGAGCTTTCTTGACTGTTTGTGGAGAAAATCTTTTCGCTGGTTTTTGATCTTACGATGTGTCTTGGCAAGCTGTTTCTTGACTCTTGCCCGTCTGTGACTGCCTTTTTTGCATCTGCTTAGGTTCTGGCTGATCTTTGCTAGCCGCTTCTGTGAACGTCTAAAATGGCGTGGGTTCTCAATGGTTTCACCATGTGAGAGGGCTGCAAAGTGGGTTACTCCCATGTCAAGCCCTACAAGCTCATTGTTCTCTGGAAGTGGTTCTATCGTCTCAACTTCACAACTGAAAATGATGTACCACTGGTCTCCCTCTTTTTTGATGGTACAGGTTTTCATCTTCCCTTCAATTGGTCGGTGCAGCCTCACTTTGAGAGAGCCTATCTTGGAAAGATACACACGGGTATCATGGGTCAAGCTAAAACCTCCTTGTGGGTAGGTGAAAGAGTCGAAGCGGTTAAAACTTTTGAAACGTGGGTAGCCTGGGGTTTCTCCGTTCTTAACTCGTCTGAAAAATGCCCGCATTGCCTTCTCAACACGTCTGAGCGTATCTTGTAGGATCTGGCTGTGAATGTCGTTGTATTCGGGTCTGATCTCTTTCATCTCTGGTAGCTGGGTAGCCTGCTGGTTGTAGGTGATACGTACCTTGCTCATGCGGTAGGCTTCTGTGCGTTCTTCAAGAGAGGCGTTATACAGTTCACGACAAAGTGCAAGCGTTTTATGGAGTGTCTGCTCCTGCTGTTTGGTTGGGTAGAGTCTGAATGTGTACGCTTTCTTAGACATGTTTTTGCTTTTCGATATACTGCTTGATGACGCTTAACGGTGCGCCGCCAACTGTTGAGACAAAGTAGCTGTTTGTCCAGAGTGTCGGCAGACGGGTGGTAAGTGATGAGTATTCTTGCCGTAGATAGCGTGAAGATCGTCCTTTCACGAGCTTGACTAGTCGGTGTATTCCAAACTGTGGGTCTACCTCAACCAGTAAATGCACATGATCGGGCATGATCTCTACACTCAATACTTCTGCTTGATGTTCCTTACACACTTCTCGAATGATCTGCTCTAAGCGTTTGGCTATCTGCTCTATCAGTACCTTGCGTCTGTACTTCGGACACCATACCACATGATACGTGCAAGAGAAGGAGACGTTGTGATTGGACTTGTAGGCTATCTTCTGCATGGAGACAGTATACAGCTAAAAGCTATCTAATGTCAACTATTACCCCCTGCCCAAGCCCCAAACAAGGAACGCGCCTTCTATCCCCATGCTTAGAAAGCAGGGGTTTTACGGCGCGGTTTGATAAGTACGCGCTACCTGCGCCTCAAGAAGGCAGGCGCCAACGCTCCTGCTCCTCAGACAATTGCGCCTTGAGCAGGTGTTACTGATTTCGGCATAAAGATGTAATTTCCGTGCTAATGACTTCTGCCTTCTATGCTATCCTTTGCGGTGAAAGAACAGACACATCCGTNNGAGCGCAGGCCAGGGTGTTGATGCTTTACCATACATTGGATTATATTCCAATCAGTGAACAAAGATCAAGTAGGCAGACCTGGCGCGTCAATTTGCGGAGTATTTCGTCGAAGACGCAAGCCTCGCACAAACATTCCTTGACTCGTACCGGACGCACAAACCGCTGCGCCCCGGCTTCGCAGCACGCTTCCCCATCTACCTCTTGCTTGATCGTGCGATAATCTGGGCCTACTTTCAGCGCCAGGGACAGTATTGGTGGGAAAAACAGTGGACCTTCCGCGAGTGGGTCAGCCAATACCTTCCACCACATGGCATGCTTGAGCAACGGTAATGCTCGAGAAGAGCCACCTTGAGTCCCTTCAGAAAACAAATGAAAGTTGANNCCTACGTCTTTAGGGGTGAAAGAACAGACACATCCGTAAGGGCGCCATTCATTGGCGCCCGGCCCGCCTGGGGAGACGATCTCTGTCCACAGGCGCAATGAATGGCCCCCTATGAATCACCCGCAAGAATGGAGAACCTAGATCGAAAGCGTCTTGACAAGGAGCTTGTTCGTTATGCAAGGAAAAATGTACTCCCGACGCCTTTCAGAAAACAAATGAAAGTTGAAACAGTGAAGAAGGCTAAATACAAGTGGAGGACGCGATTTCTCGCGTCCTCCACTTGTCATTAACGAAGGCTTACGAAAGCCTTACGCCTGTCTAACATCCGTCGAACTACTCGCGCTCTCACCCTCGCCACTCGCCTGACCCTGCTGAGCCGATCCATAGATCATATCAGAGAGTTCCTTATGCGAGCGATCAAGCAGTGCGCGCAGTTGTGATAGGCGCTCCTTGTTCTCGAACGCGCCCCTGCTGGCAATAGCGAAGAGCCGCGCTACCTCGGCAGCCTCAGCGCGCAGCGCCAGCAGTTCATCAGGGATACCCCAATGCTGACCCGGCCCTCCTGGGCCGAATGGACCGCGTGGACCTTGCCAGCCGTGATGACCCCAGCCATGTCCGAATGGACCGCCAAACCCATGCCTATGACCGAATGG
>DMFQ01000142.1:0-1826 GCA_003450555.1 Ktedonobacter sp. | reverse complement strand
GCTTCCTCGGGGGAAGCACCAGATTGTCTGTTAAATTGACCAAACATTGTTCTTAGTCTCCTTTCAATAGAGAGAACCTTTGCGATATATCGCATTTACCAATTTTAACAGCGCGATATATCTTCCTATTCCCATTTACGATATATCGCATTGAAGGTTGTAAAAAGGAAAAGTATCTTCATAATGCAGGGCAGAATCAATCTCAGCCCCTAAATTTCCTCTGACCGCGGCATTAAAATGTACGGGCAGGGCTTGCCCCTGCCCTGCTCCAGTACAGGATTCCAGGTACGAATATTTACGTGTTATTTATACGAGAGTACGCCACGTTTATGCGCCGTTTACGCTAAATCGGCTACACTCTCACTGTAGACAATGACACGGTTCACCAGCCTTACGACGGCGACGAAGCTATCTACACGAATAACAGTCCGATCATGCTACACATGAAGTGGTGGCAGCAGGCTAGCAGACTACCTATGAAAGGAGTGTTGTGAACAACTCTCTACCTATGAAAGATGTATCAACCGGGACACAACATGCGTCAGACCGCGGCACCTACGCCATCGAATTACGCAACGCCACCAAGCGGTTCCTGACACCTACCGGCCAGGCCTACACCGCGATCCGTGACATCAACCTCAGCGTCGCACCCGGTGAGTTCGTCGCCGTGGTTGGCCCAACCGGCTGCGGCAAATCCACCACCCTTAGTCTCATCTCCGGCCTGGAGCGGCCGAGTGAGGGTTCGGTGCAGGTGATGGGCAAACCCGTACAGGGCATTGATCCGCGCATTGGCTATGTCTTCCAGTCTGATGCGGTCTTCCCCTGGAAGAATGTACTCAGCAACGTTGCCACAGGCCCGCTCTTCCGTGGCCAGCCCAAAGCCCAGGCGCGCGCGCGCGCACGCGATTGGATCGCGCGAGTGGGGCTATCTGGTTTCGAGAACCACTACCCACACCAACTCTCCGGCGGCATGCGCAAGCGCGTGGCACTGGCCCAGACCTTTATCAACGAGCCGCAGATCCTGTTGATGGACGAGCCGTTCAGCGCTCTCGACGTGCAGACACGCACCATGATGGAAGACGAACTGCTCCAGATGTGGTCCTCCCTCTCGGCCTCCGTGGTCTTCGTTACCCACGACCTCGAGGAGGCCATCTCCCTGGCCGACCGGGTGTGCGTCCTCACGTCTGGGCCTGGCACCGTTAAGGGTATCTATACCATCGACCTGCCGCGCCCTCGCAACGTGGCGGAAATCCGCTTCGAGCCGCGTTTCGTCCAACTGTATCACGAAATCTGGGAAGATCTTCGCAACGAGGTATTGATTAGCTATGAGCGTAATAAACAACGAGTCTAACGAGACCCTCACTACTTCTGAGAGCCAGGGAGTGTCATCGGCCACCGCGGCCCGCCGCCGTCATAGCATTGTGGTCAATATACTGCGCGTCCTGCTGCTGGTCGTGCTCATCGGCGGCTGGGAACTTGCCACCCGTGTCGGCATCATCGATCACTTCTTTTGGGGGCAACCCTCCGGTATCTGGGCGCAGATCGTTACGTGGGTGACGCAGGGGACGGCGCAAGGTCCCTTGTGGGAGCAAATCGCCGTCACCTTAGAGGAGGCCATCATTGGCTTCGTAATCGGAGCAGTACTCGGGATCGTCTTCGGCGTGGTGCTTGGACGCAATCGCTTCCTTGCTGACGTGCTGGGCCCCTTCGTCAAGGTGGCCAATTCGATTCCACGCGTTACGCTCGCCCCTCTTTTCGCTATCGGGCTGGGCCTCGGCATTCAATCCAAGGTGGCGCTGGCGGTCGTGCTCGTCTTCTTCATCGTC
>DMFQ01000315.1:27067-27981 GCA_003450555.1 Ktedonobacter sp. | reverse complement strand
ATAGGCTATTGCCACAATTACCAAAATAGCGCATGTATAGCCGAAAATACCCTTTATGCTTGATAGAATCTTCGATCGGTGGCAGGCGTTTCATATCAAAGCTTCCATGCAGTTGCCGACGGTAGAGTAGATAAAACACTCCAAGATTGATGCCAATAACGACGAGACTTGGGAGAAAGAACAGGCGCAGGAAGGTTAACAGGTCCAGGGGAAAACGCGAGGTGATAATGATATTGATGGGATTGCTGACAGGTAACAAGAATGAAGCAGTATCGGCGACAAAAGTACAGGCGAAGAGGAAAGGAAGAACAGGTAGTCGAAGACGCGTGACGAGTGTATAGATAAGCGGTGTTAAAATAAGGGCAGTAGCGTCATTGGAGAGAAGCATCGAGATGAGGCTTCCGAGCAGAAACGTATTGAAAAAGAGGCGTCGAGCACTATTCCTCGAGAGTAGCGCTGCTTGCACCGCTAACCAGCCGAAGATCCCCGCTACCTCCGCCAGTGCTGAAAGGCTCATCATACCCAGAAAGAAGAAAAAGGTATTCCAATCATGCACCAGTGTTGAGAAAGCATCATAGGGACTGATGAGACCCAGGATAAGCAGCAGACTTGCTCCTGTCATGGTGGTTACGGCTTCATTCAGTTTCCATGGGCGAACCATGATGCCTATGAGAGTTACCGTGGTAATCAGCACGATAAGTATCGTTCTGGTGAGAGTCGGGATTTGTACAAACAACAGCATGGTGGGCGTGCCTTTGTGAAGTAATAAAGCTCTTACATTTCTTACTGCTAACACGAGTCCTTGATTAGAAAGGATACAAGGATACATGGCAGTAAGTAGCTAAACTTGATGCTTTTGCTTGACAGAGAGTGCTATAATTCGTCAAAGGCCAATTTTGGTGGTTAACGAAATT
>DMFQ01000315.1:22189-27006 GCA_003450555.1 Ktedonobacter sp. | reverse complement strand
CAATTTTGGTGGTTAACGAAATTGATAAGATGAATGGTACCCCACGCCTTTGGCATCAAAGGCGTGGGGTGCCGTATGCTATCATCACTCTACGTACTTCCACTTATTAGATTAACATGGAGATGACGGGTGTCTCAAAGTAAGGAACATCCTTCTGGCAATGACGCTACTGTGAAAACTGTCCTGGTTGTCGAGGATGACACTGGAATTGGTTCATTCCTTGTCCAGGCCATCACACAGGAAACTCTACATCACGCTATGCTAGTTACAGATGGCTTGCAGGCTATCAAAGCCGTTTCAAACATCAAACCCAGCTTGCTTATCTTGGACTATCAGCTACCGCACATGAACGGAATAGAGATCTATGATCACCTACACGCGACGAAAGGGCTGGAAGATGTACCGGCTATCATGATCAGCGCCCGTCTCCCAAGAAAAGAGATTGCGAAACGGAATATAGTCGCTATGAGCAAACCGCTCGAATTAGATGATTTTTTGCAAGCTATTGAAAAGTTACTGGGTTAACTACTGCTACCCACCCCCTTTTGCAACGTATCCATAATTTATCATCCTGCCAGAAATAGTGTTTGAAGGGCAAATCATCTGTACCTTCATGGTTGTAAGAGGTTGCCTTTTGTATTGTTACACGCTCATCGCCAAATTGCAACACGATGGGTCCGCCCCAGTGCGCCACCGCGCAAATAAAATTATAGACGTGCTCGGCATCCCAATCAGCAACAGGCACAACAAAATCTTCATTGCTGGGAAAGCCGTAATAACTACTGCTATTCTCGTCCTGGTTTTGCGAGAACGCAATTCCCTGATAAAGATCCCATACTGTTTGCGAAAGTAGCTTCCCACCACGACGGGCACAGTCTAGCTCCAATTGCACATAGCTCATGCCGTCGGCTACAGGTATTACCTCCTGTGCCAGGATTGCACCGCTGTCCATCTCTTCATTCATGAAATGAATGGTAACTCCCGTCTGTCTACACCCGTGCCGAAACGTCCAGAATAAAGGCTCAGGTCCGCGATTAGTGGGCAGCAAGGATGGATGCACATTAAGGCAGCCAAGGTGCGCTATATCTAAGACAGCACGCGGAATTCGCTGCGAAAAGCAAGCCACACAAAGCACATCGGGTTGATACGAAGCGAGGATAGAGATAGTGCTGGGATCTGCTAGACGATGTACCTCCCACAGTGGTATCTTTCGTTGCCATGCCAGTTGTACAATACTGCTTTCGTGCGATGATTGAAGCACTGGGAGCGTAGAATGCGCCGGACGAACCTGTTCCCGCCGATATAATGCCAACGCCACCTGATCAGGGCTGTCACTCTGGAACTGGTCCACATGAGTTGCAGGTACAACTACTGCACAAACCTCAATATCACTCTCCAATAATGCGTGCAGGGATGGCAATGAAAAATTGCCATGCATGCCGAAAAAGAGGACACGTGGTCGACCTTCCATAAATTTGACAGGAACCTCCACATCGGGTAGTATCTATACTGTACGTAGTAAGTACATTGTAATCTGCATTAGGAGTATCTATCATGGCACGCATGGTCAAATGTGTCAAATTGGGGCGTGAACTTCCCGGCCTGGATAAGCCACCCTTTCCTGGCGAACTGGGCAAGCGCATTTATGAGAATATATCTAAACAAGCCTACGATATGTGGCCAGCGCAAAGCACGCTCATTATCAACCACTACAACTTGAATATGGCCGACCCCGATGCGCGCAAATTACTGCGCGAACAAATGGAAGAGTTTTTCTTCGGCAATGACGCAAAGATGCCAGAGGGCTGGGTGCCGGAATCAGAAGATACAGATACCCCGGTAACAGCGGGAGCCGGTGCAAAAGGTGGTTCGCAGAGTAGCAAAGGTGGTGGCGGCGGAGCATCAAGTAAGAAATGAGAACCCACGGCGATATCCTGCTCATTTCCTGCTACGAATTGGGGCACCAACCCTTTCATCTCGCTTTATTATCCGCTATGCTCCAGCAAGCAGGGTATACGCCTGTATCTGTTGATACCGCTGTTGAGACTCTGACCGACGATGTGATTCGCCGCGCACGATTAGTAGCAATTTCTGTGCCAATGCACACCGCTCTACGCCTGGGGCAACAAGTTGCGCTGCGCGTGCGTACAATCAATCCTTCCGCTACTATCTGTTTTTATGGGCTTTACGCACTTCTCAACGCCGATTACCTGTTACAAGAGACGATCGATGCCGCCATTGGGGGTGAATATGAAGGCCCATTTCTCAATCTAGTCAGCGCGTTAGAGCAGGGCAAAACCGAGACTCTACCAGGTGTTGCTTCCCGACAATCCAATAGCGGCCCCTGGATCAAACGCACACCTTTCACGATACCTGCACGGCAGCACTTGCCTTCGCCTGATCGCTATGCTCGCCTGGAGACAAACGGCAAGGCATTACTGGCAGGTTATACAGAAACCACGCGCGGTTGCAAACACACATGCCTGCATTGCCCTATTACACCAATCTACAATGGGCGTTTTTTCGCTATACCAGCAGAGATTGTGCTGGCTGATATCCGCGCGCAGGTGAATCAGGGGGTAAGCCACATCACCTTCGGCGACCCCGACTTCTTTAATGGTCCAGGCCACGCCATGCGTATTACCCGCGCTTTACATGAAGAATTCCCCGATATCACTTTCGATGCCACGATCAAAATCGAGCATTTGCTGAAGCACCAACACCTGCTGCCAGAATTGAAAAGCCGAGGTTGTTCCTTCATAGTCTCTGCGGTGGAGTCACTCAATGACAATGTACTGCGCCGTTTGGACAAGGGCCACACAAGCGCAGACATCGCTGCAGCCTTTGACCTGATGGCACAGGTGGGGATATCCTTACGCCCATCGCTCATGCCTTTCTCGCCATGGGAGACTCTTGAGAGTTACATCACGCTACTGAATTTTTTTGAAGGGCGCCGACTCATCGAACAGGTTGATCCGGTCCACTTTTCGATTCGCCTGCTTGTCCCTCCTGGTTCGGCACTCCTGGATACAGTGGAGAGCAAGCAATGGTTATGTGAACTCGACTCGGCCGCCTTTACGTATCGCTGGCGGCATCCCGATTGGCGCATGGATGCTCTTCACAAGAAGGTTACCAGAGTGGCAGAAGAGGCTGAACGCACGAAATCCAATCCCATCGAGACATTCTTCCTCATCAAAGCGATGGCGCTCGCTGCCGCAGGAAAAGACCTGAAGGTAGTTGAGGCGGTACAAGAGTATGGTACCCCGAGGGTGCTACCCCACCTCACAGAATCATGGTTCTGCTGAGCAGAGCCTACCGCTGGTCAGTTTGATCAGGCTTTGTAAAAAAACTCCTTGAATCTGGACTATCGCTTATATCGCGTGCCACCATTCGATTGTAAAATCCCGGTAGCTTCTTGATCACGCCCATCTGGCCGGACAACGACAACGAATTGGCCTCTTTTGAACTCATTCATGTAATATGTGATTTCGTCTCGCCCAATGCCCATATTTTGAAGCATGGTCATGATATCGTCCTGTGATTCGTTTTGCGCTTCGTTGGGGAAGATCAGCAAGTCTTTGACGCTCTCCAGAAAGTTCTCCGTCACAAATTGACCCGAGTATCTGATCTGATCACTGGTGAAGCCAACGTCATGGAGCGCCTCCACGGCTTGCTCTGCCTGCATAGAGGAACTAAAAGTTGCCATTACAATGTGTTGGTTCGTTCGATTCGTAGCCATTTCGATCTCCTTTTCTTTTAAGCCATAAGCGAGTAAAGCAGTTTATTGAGTGGATTCGCTTGCTCATGATTGACAATTACACTCAGTCGATACCCTTGATAGAAGCATCTCTCTGTACTTTGGGCACGATGTGCAATAAAGAAAAGTGTCATGAACAGCCATCGTGATTTCTCGCTTTGTTTGCTTGGTGGCGGGTTGGCGTATCGAAAACAGAGCTACAAACGTGAATAGTAGAAAGGCATGCAAACCAGCCCCATCAGCGCGTTGCATCGATAGTTTTTATACTTTCTACCTATCCTTTCACGTATGTGAAAGTAAACACAAAAGCACATGGAGAAACGGCTATGCAAACAGGAATGTTGAGGAGCTATGCTGCTGAATGTATCGGGACGTTCACCCTTGTCTTTTTTGGCTGCGGCACACGCGCCATGGTAGGAGACACACAAAACTTCGCGGGCATCCTAGTGGTTCACATGGCCTTTGCATTCACCATAGCTGCCATGATAAAGGAAGTTGCTTAGCGAGGAAGAGCGGCCACCATCGACTTGAGTACAGGTATTTCCCGCCTGATGTCAAACTTCAGCAAGGCATAGGCTCGGCGAATCGCTGCTTCCACCTCGACAGGGCTATTGCCACGGGCAAAGATGAAGCCGAGATAACTTGTCCCTTCCGGTAAAGGCACCAGGACATGCCGCAATTTTGCGGTAATCTCGACGCCGGTAATCAATGGCACAGCCAGCGCTTCTTCCACTCCATCGACTGCTCTGAGCATACCAGCCGCTGGTATGGGGATCATCATCACCGCGCTGGCGCGTTCTTCACGTTCGATAGAAGTGATTTCCTCTCCGATAGCCTGGCGTAAAATGAGTTCCTCCAGGCACATGCCAGCACCGAACTCCAGTATGGTCGAGCAGAGGCCGCCAATGGAACGTCCAGCAATTTCTAACATCCATGGCCCATGTTCGTTGACACGCAACTCGGCATGAACAGGCCCTTCTCGCAGTTCCAGCGAAGCGGCTGCGATTGTCACACACTTGGCAATGTTTTCCTGTACATCTGCTGGCAAACGTGATGGGGT
>DMFQ01000315.1:7095-22165 GCA_003450555.1 Ktedonobacter sp. | reverse complement strand
AAGTCTTCAACCAGTATA
Source organism: Ktedonobacter sp. (assembly GCA_003450555.1). Lineage (GTDB taxonomy): Bacteria > Chloroflexota > Ktedonobacteria > Ktedonobacterales > Ktedonobacteraceae > UBA11361. The sequence goes on along the minus strand of DMFQ01000315.1, from coordinate 22,147 downwards.
GAGTCTTGTTCAGCATAGCCCTCAGAGAGCAAGAGGCGCTTCAAGCGGTTGAAGGCAGTCACAAATTCCATACGATCATTGGCGCGTATTACACCTCTACTGCCAGAGAGACGTAACGGTTTTACGACGCACGGGTAGGTCACTTGCTCGGCCACCCGGGCAGGATCGTCTCCAAGCGGGAAGGGGCGAAAGATAGGGCAGGGTGCACCACCTTTTGACATCAAGGTGCGCATCAACAACTTGTCGCGCGCCGCTTCAGCCGCTCGTGGAGAGTTATGAGCCAACCCTAATGCCGCGCTTGCAAGTGCTGCCAGTTCACTGGCTCCGTCATCGACGGAAAGTATGGCTGTAATGGGATGTTCTTTGGCGTACTCGACAATAGTCTGCACCGACGCCTGTGGATCAGCGAAATCAACGCCAAGGGGCACATGCCAGTATTCTGCTAGCGTCTCCGGCAGATCGATGCCCACCACCACTTCGAGATGCAGCCGTTTAGCCGCGCTCAAAAACGCTCCTCCACGATAGCTAGCAGGAGACATCAGTAATATGATTCGTTTCTTATCCTCGTTCTCGGAGCTCATGCGTTTACTCTTCTCTATCCTGTTTGACTGCAACCAGAAAACCTTTCGATTTGAGTGCCGCCGCCAGACCAAAAAGCCGCTCATTACCATGCACCACCCAGACCAGTTCAGCACCTTCCCAATGGCATTCATACCAGCCTTCCCATTTCACATGCTGCACTCTCCCAAGATAATGCCACGCCTGAACCGCCGGACGTCGATTGTTGAAGCCAAAGCCAATGCCCTCTACACTGGCAAAGTCTTTGCTGCGAAAGATAACCTTCATATGCTTACATTCGTTGCCCTATATCCCGCCTGAAAACGCCACACATTGCATTTCATATAGATATTACCATAATCTTTCGCATAATCAACCATTTTGTTGTTTCATCCTTCCTCACACATTTGGCCTATCATCCTCCATCTCAATATCTAACCCCTGTATCACTTCAATAAAGAAGCGATTGATAGTCCTATACACGCTGTCATGCTATCTTTGTCCTATCCTCGTCGGCCTATTCTATGCTATACTACCTTCCAACAACAATTGACGGGGCTTATTTATAGTCTATGACTATAGGAAAGCGATAAATACCATGCCAGCACTCGTTTTTTTGATCGATGTAGATAATACCCTGATTGCAAACGATGACGTGAAACATAACTACGACACCCACATCCAGGTTGAAATGGGCCGGGATTTGACGGCCCGCTTCTGGGATATTTATGAGCAAGTGCGTAAAGAAAGCAATGTTGTAAACATTCCGCTTGCCTTAAAAAGACTACGCGAAGAAACTTCACCTGAGGAATTGGATGAACAAACATACCTCCACGTCCATTCCATTTTTGACAACTATCCCTTCTATCAGGCTCTTTACCCAAACACTCTTGAAACGCTGGCATACTTGCGCAGCATAGGCCTGACAGTAATAGTCTCAGATGGTGACATGTTCTTCCAGGCAGAGAAAATATTCTCCAGCAATCTGGCCGATGCTGTCGAGGGACGTGTATTGATTTATACCCATAAGCAAGAGCACCTGGACGAGGTCATGAGAAAGTACCCTGCCAACCACTACGCGATGATCGATGATAAGCCACAAATACTGGCCGATTCAAAAGCTATTATGGGGCCGAAACTGACTACCGTTTTCGTCCAGCAAGGAAGTTACGCGACAGATCAGCATCCACACGGATTCACACCTGACATCAGTGTGCTTCATCTAGCTGATTTACGTTCCTATACCGCAGAGCAATTCCTTACCACCCGCCAGTAGACAAGTTTTTTTCATTGAAACGCCGGATAGGCGTCTTTGCAACCTGCGCGCCACGGTTCACTCATTTTCACATCCATATAGCCCATCTATTGCGTATCATGCTGTAACACAATTTGCGTTCGCAGTACTTTATTTAAGCATATCGACAGACTTTTACCTGGAAAGGGAAACAATAGATGACACCTGAACAACTCAGGCTGCAACAATCACAAGAACGTACGATGTATTGGAAGCGCTGGGGGCCTTATTTGAGTGAGCGCGCCTGGGGCACGGTGCGCGAGGATTACAGCGCTGATGGCGCAGCCTGGGATTATCTGCCTCATGACCAGGCACGCTCCAAAGCGTTTCGCTGGGGAGAAGATGGCTTGGCGGGTATCAGTGATCGTCACCAGCAGTTATGCTTTGCCCTGGCATTATGGAATGGTCGCGACCCCATTCTTAAAGAGCGACTCTTCGGCCTGACTGGAGAAGAAGGCAATCACGGTGAGGACGTCAAAGAATATTATTACTATCTCGACAACACTCCGACCCACAGTTATATGAAATACCTTTATAAGTACCCGCAGTCTGAATACCCATATACCAATCTTGTAGAGGAGAATCGACGGCGTGGACGGCTAAGCCCCGAATACGAATTAATCAACACAGGCATTTTTGATGAAGACCGTTATTTCGACGTGTACGTCGAGTATGCCAAAGCAAGTCCAGAAGATATACTGATTCGTCTCACTATTTCTAACCGTGGACCCGAGGAGGCTACGCTTGATCTGCTCCCAACACTCTGGCTTCGCAATACCTGGTCGTGGCTTGAGAACGCTATCCACCCATCGCTGAGCTACTATGAAGCTACCTGTCCTCCCGGCACTCCCAGCTACAGCGTTGTTCACACCAAATTAAGCAATAGTACAGGAAACTCGGCAGTAGGCACGGGTACGAACGATGGAGAGTACTGGCTCTACTGCGAGGGAGACCCGGACCTGCTCTTCACAGAAAATGAAACTAACACAGAACGGCTCTATGGCATTCCCAACAACAGCCCCTATGTGAAAGATAGCATCAACAGCTACTTGCTTAACGGGCAACATGACGCGGTCAATCCAGCCATGAAAGGCACAAAGGTAGCAGTGCACTATCATCTCTCACTCGCAGCGGGCGCTACCCACACTGTCCAGCTTCGCCTCAGCAACCAGGCACCGGCAGATATGCTTCCTTTTGACGAAGCTTTTACGGATATTTTCAGTCAGCGCATACACGAGGCAGACGACTTTTATAGGGCGGTCATACCACCGGACGTTTCAGAAGATGCAGCCAATGTTCAGCGCCAGGCATTTGCCGGTATGCTGTGGAGTAAACAGTTCTACTTTTATGATGTCAAAATCTGGTTAGAGGGAGATCCAACACAGCCACCTCCACCACGTGAACGCCTGCATGGACGCAATCATGAATGGACCCATCTTTACAACGCCGACATCATCTCTATGCCAGATAAATGGGAATACCCCTGGTATGCAGCGTGGGACCTGGCTTTCCACTGCGTTACGTTCGCATTCATTGATCCTGATTTCGCCAAAGAGCAGTTGATATTGATGCTGCGCGAATGGTATATGCACCCTAACGGACAAATACCCGCCTATGAATGGGCCTTTAGCGACGTCAATCCTCCCGTTCACGCCTGGGCGGCCTATCACGTCTATAAGATCGAACAGCTTCTTACGGGTCAAGGAGATCGTGACTTCCTGGAGAAGATCTTTCAGAAGCTCCTGCTGAACTTCACATGGTGGGTCAATCGCAAAGACTACGAAGGGCAGAATGTCTTTCAGGGTGGCTTCCTGGGCCTGGATAATATCGGCGTTTTTGATCGCAATCAGCCTCTATCTGATGGAAGCCACATCGAGCAATCGGATGGCACGAGTTGGATGGGTATGTACTGCCTGAACATGCTCACAATTGCCCTGGAACTTGCGCAACAAAATCGCGCCTATAGCGATATTGCCAGCAAGTTCTTTGAGCATTTCATCTATATCGCTCATGCCATGAATGACCTTTTGGTAGATGGCATAGAATTGTGGGATGAGGAGGATGGTTTCTACTACGACGTTCTACATTACCAGGACAGCAGGACTATTCCACTTAAGGTGCGTTCAATGGTTGGCTTGATCCCTTTGTTCGCAATCACGATTCTAGAGTCCGAACTCATCAATCAATTACCCAGTTTTAAGCAGCGCATGCAGTGGTTCATTGATAACTGGGCAGACATTGACAAGCATATGGAGCGGATGCAGGAGCCTGGACATAGTGAGCACCTGCTGCTCTCCATAGTGAACCGCGAAAAGTTGCCACGAATCTTGAAAGTTATGCTCGACGAGGCGGAATTTCTCTCCCCCTACGGACTGCGCGCGCTCTCGCGCTACCACCTGGAACACCCCTATACGATTGAGTTGAATGGTATTTCCCATACTGTTGACTACGAACCTGCGGAATCTAACTCCGGCCTATTTGGCGGAAATTCCAACTGGCGGGGTCCAATCTGGTTTCCGGTAAATTACCTGATTATCGAGTCGTTACAGACCTTCTATCACTTTTACGGTGACGCGTTAAAGGTTGAGTTTCCGACAGGTTCTGGCAACCAGTTAAATCTGGAGGAGATCGCGTTTGCTCTCTCACAGCGTCTAAGCTCCATTTTCCTCCGCGACGAAAAAGGTCAGCGACCCGTCCATGGCGGCGTAGAGAAATTCCAGCGCGATCCTTACTGGCGTGATCTGATCCTATTCTACGAGTATTTCCACGGCGATATAGGGGCGGGTATCGGTGCCAGCCATCAGACAGGCTGGACAGGACTGGTGGCCAATCTGATTCGCATGCAAAGTGAGGAAGGTCAAGGCCAGGCCCTTATGCACGAAGTTACAAAAATGCCAGGTTAAGCAGCCCTTTGCTAGAAGAAACGAGCTATCCAGTTGGGTGGCTCGTTTCTTCGTTTTTAGGCTTGTGGTATAGTAGAGGCACACTAACTATCGAATTGAGCCTTTATGAGAAAACATCCAAGCGCACGAGCCACGGTTAGCATGAAGGCGCGGCATACACTCTACACCGACGTTTGCCAGCGCCGACACATTGAAGCATGTGGGCTTCTGCTAGGGCACATAGACGGCCTGGGAAACTGGCATATCGATCGAGCACACCCGCTGCGTAACATATGTAACTCCCCTGTCTATTTTGAATTTGCACCAGAAGATATACTGGCTGTTGAACTTGATCACCCGGGAGCGATCATTGGAGCATATCATAGCCACCCCGGAGGATTGAAAGTCGCTAGCAGTACTGACCGCGATAATATGAAACGAGTGAATAAAGAACAGCAGATTCCTTGGATCTGGTTCATCTTCAGTGGCCCCTTTAATGGAACATTTCAACGAGATTACGAGCAGGACACCAACTCATCGCTTATCGCCTACCACCACTACGATACTATAGGTCTGCAGCAAATAACGCTCGAATTCGAGAATGCACAAGATGATGGCGTACGGAAACCCTGAGATAATCGGGTCAAAGGGTAGTCATATCAATTCAAATGCGTTATAATCAACGCTGGCAGGTACAGCAGTATCGGCATAAACAGGATTTTTGATGCTACCAGGAAAAGGAACCAGGCAATGAGATGCCCTAAGTGCGGTAATGAGGTTAGTCAGGACGAAGCGTTCTGTGGGCAATGTGGTTCACCCACAAGACCATTAGCACAACAAACTGAAATGGTGCAGGCGCCGCGCAGTGGACTTCTGAAGACATATAATCAGAACAATTCACCTATGCCCGAGGCCGCACCTGACGCATACTATACAAGTCCCATGCCGCCTATCCAGGGGTCTTCAATGGTCCCTCCTAACCAACCACCGGCTGTTACCCCTGCCAATCCACGCCAACAGACTGGCTTCTATCAGGATGCCACAGAAGCAATGTCATCATTGCCTCCGAATACTGTTCAAAACCACCCGGCCAATTATCCACAAACGGGCTACGCGGGTCCCCCTTCGCAGGCTGGATATCCTGGCCCTGTTCAATACGGTTCACCTCAACAGGGGCAGAGCTATCAGGCTGGAAACCAAACGCAGCAGGGTTACCCACCTGCTCCACCGTACTCAAGCGGGCAGAGTTATACTGGCTATCCACAGTTTCCTGGACTTACGCCCCCACCAATTAAAAAGCAGAATAACACCGTCTTAATCGTTGCGAGTGTCTTGCTGGTGTTGGCGCTGCTAGCCGTGATTGTCTTTGGCGCACTCTATGTATCGCGCGGAAATCCCGCAAAAACCACTGTCACCCCTACTCCTATACCAACGGCTGCACCCAGTCCAACCACAATTCCCAGCCCAACGCCTACGGCGACAGCGACAGCTACGCCCAGTCCTACGCCTTCGCCGACACCAACACCTCCGCCAGACCAGAATTTCTCCTGGTGCACTACAGCCTGTACTAGTAATGGTTTCATGGTTGAGTACCCAAATGGTTGGAATCAAGGGCAAACGAATGATAAAACCGGCGTACAGTTTCTGAATCCTTCTCCACAAGATCAGTATGCTGCGTTCAAAGTTCCCACTATCCAGGGAACGCCCAATGCAAGTGACCTCGTTGACGCGGACCTGCAAAACGTCTTTGCATCCCAGAAGGACTATACTCCACCGACCTCAAAATCGGTCACTACTATCGGGGGTGAAACCTGGACCTATGCCACTGCATATTATAAGCTGAATGATCAGAAAGAGCGGGTTGAGGTCTTTGCGACTGTCCACCTGAAGAAGGGTTACGTAATTGAGCTACAGGCCAATGATAGTCAGTTTGATACTGTGAACACACAATACTTTTCCACTATGATTGCTCGCTTTCAGTTCCTACCAAGTTCATCTTAGTATCTACTAAAGACGGAGGAACGGGTGAGATTTTTTCTACTACTACTGGTCTTTGTCAGCGGCATGACCAGCCTGGCACTTGAGATGTGTGCTTCACGACTACTGGCAGCGTATTTCGGCACGTCGCTTTTCATCTGGGCAAATCTTATCGGGCTGATCTTAGTCTACCTGACCATTGGCTACTTTATTGGGGGTCGTCTCGCTGACCGCTATCCATCCGATCAGGTACTCTGCACCATTACCGCGATGGCCGCGCTCTCTATCTCAATACTACCCTTCATTAGCCAGGTTATACTTACCTGGTCGATTACGGGCCTGGCGCAAGTCTCAGTCAGCATTTTCTTCAGTTCCTTGCTGGGAACCATCCTCCTCTTCGCGGTCCCCGTGACCCTACTCGGACTGGTCTCACCGTTCGCCATTCGTCTCGCGACCAAAGAGCTGGGAAGAAGCGGAAAGACAAGTGGCTCTCTCTATGCGATATCAACGCTTGGCAGCATCCTTGGTGCATTTCTCCCCGTACTGTGGCTCATCCCAACCTTCGGTGTGCGCCGCACGCTGCTGATCTTCGGCGTCTTATTGTTTGCCGCTTCGCTCTGGGGACTAAGACCCCGCTGGCGACCTGCATTCTCCCTGGTCCTGATTGCGCTGGTATTACCACTGGGGCCACTGAAGGACATACCAGGCCTGATCTATGAGCAAGAATCGCTCTACAATTACATCCAGGTCACCCAACTCCACGATGGAACGAGAGAACTTATCTTGAACGAGGGGCAGGCTATCCATTCGATCTATTATCCTAATCCCAATACCACTTTAACAGGCTGGTATTGGGATTATTTTCTAGCTGCGCCATATTTCAATCCTGGATTTACGCCACAGAATTTGCATCGAGTTGGTATTATTGGACTCGCAGCAGGCACAATAGCTCACCAGTTCACCCAGGTTTACGGTCCGGTACCTATTGACGGGGTAGAGATCGATCCGGCTATCGTCGATGTGGGGCGCAAGTACTTCGCCATGAATGAGCCTAATCTTCACGTACATGTGCAAGATGGCCGCACTTACTTAGAGACAACGCAGGCACAATACGATGTAATAGCGATAGATGCATTTCAGCAGCCATATATACCATTTCAACTCACGACACGTGAATTTTTCTCTACTATTCGCGCTCACCTGTCTTCAACAGGAGTGGTAGCGCTCAATACGGCACATACCACCCACGATTACAGGTTAGTGCAGGCCTTTGTCAATACAATGAGCCAGGTCTTTCCTAGCGTCTACGTGTTCGACGTTCCAGGAACATTTAACACTGAAATCATGGCATCGGTTCAGCCCACCTCTATCACGACATTCCGCGCAAACCTGGCTCATTTTACTCCCTCAAGTATTATGGGTCAGGTTGCCAGTGAAGTATCGCCGGTAGTCACACAAGGGCACAGCGATGGAGGGATCGTCTTCACGGATGATCGTGCCCCTATCGAACAAATCACTGACCAGTTATTGTTGAGCTATATACAACAACACTAGCAAGTGCTATTGACACGTACTAAAAATCTGAGGTATTGTAGCAATGGCAATGTATCATTAGAAGACGAGAAGGGATTCCACAATGGCGGTAGTTGCAGTCATCGGAGCACAATGGGGAGATGAAGGGAAAGGAAAGATTGTAGATGAATTATCGATGCATACGCAGTATGTCGTGCGTTACCAGGGCGGCAGCAATGCAGGACACCGGGTTGTGCATGATAAGGGCGAATTTTCCTTTCGTCTCGTCCCATCAGGCATTCTCTACCCCAATACTACCTGCATTATCGGCAACGGCGTAGTAGTTGACCCTAAAGGCCTCATTGCCGAGATGGACGAACTCAAGCGTCTAGGTATAGATATTTCACATCTGTATATCAGCGAACGAGCCCATGTTGTTATGCCCTATCATTTCCTGCTGGACCGGCTCGAAGAACAGGCGCGAGGAGCAGATAAGATCGATAGCACGCAGCGCGGTATTGGCCCTGCCTATGTAGATAAACATGCCCGCATTGGTGTTCGCATGGCGGACCTGCTCGATGTCGATACCTTCCGCGCGAAACTCTCTAACATCCTGCAACAAAAGAATCGTATGATTACACAGATTTATGGCCAGCCGCCTCTCTCACTCGAAGAGATTCACGGAGAGTATTTTGGCTATGGTTTGCAACTACGCCCTCATATTACCGATACACAATCGATGTTGCATGAAGCAGTTTTTGAACGCAAGATGGTCCTTTTAGAGGGCGCTCAGGGTGCCCTTCTCGATATTGACTTTGGCACATATCCCTACGTCACATCCTCCTCGACAATGGCTGCTAACGCCGCTGGTGGTGCGGGATTATCCCCACGTTCGATTGACCGCGTCGTCGGTGTTTACAAAGCCTATATTACCAGAGTAGGTAGCGGTCCTATGCCCACCGAGCTCTTCGATGCTAGTGGACGCGAATTACGGGACCGTGGGCACGAATTCGGAACGAATACTGGGAGAGAGCGACGTTGTGGTTGGTTCGACGCTGTGGCTGGTCGCTTCGTAGCACAGTTGAACGGGCTGGATGCAGCCGTTATCACCAAGCTTGATGTCCTCGACACCTTCCCCACCATTAATATCTGCACTGCTTACCAGCTTCATGGGAAAATCATACACAACCTGCCAGCTAGCATAAGTGATCTCGCTGCTTGCGAGCCTGTCTATGAAGAGGTTGAAGGATGGCAAAGCGACACCACAGGTATCTGTACCTACGATGACCTTCCCCTGGCAGCAAAGAAGTACCTGAAGCGCCTGGAAGAGTTGCTCGAAACACCCATCGCCATGATATCGGTCAGCCCTCAACGCGGTAAGACAATCCAGGTTAAGGATGTTCTGGCAATGCAGGAGCATGACGATCGTTATCCAAGGAATGCTATGAGATAACAGCGTAACAGAGTACAATGTTCCTCACGCACTCAATAATGTTCAAGAGAGTCTTCGTGTTTATAGATACTCATTGTCCTGAGTATCGCGCCTATTAACCTTCAACACCCAGGGGGTTCTTTGCCATTGCTGCCCCACTGCGCGGATACTGCTTAGGACACAGCTTCTGCTGCTCCCACACCAGGAGGCGCCGACCATCTGCGAGGCCAGGAAGAGTGACTGCTACGTCGGACTTCAAAACAGCTCCAACTTCTTTAGCAGCCCTCTTTCCCTGGGTCAGCTCCTCCTCTAGCGCACCTTTTTTGAGTAGGATGATTTGTCCACCTACGCGACAAAATGGGGCTCCATACTCCAAAAGCACTGGGAGTGATGCCACTGCTCGTGCAGTAACAACATCGAACGTTGCCCGGTACTCTTGCTTATGGGCAACCTCCTCGGCACGGCCATGTACAGCTACAACATTCTCTAAATGCAACATCTCGATCATATGCTGCAAGAATGTTACTTTTTTACCTGTAGCTTCTAATAACACAACCTGCCATTGTGGGCGCACAATCTTGAGCGACAGGCCTGGAAGGCCAGCACCTGAGCCAATATCCAGCAGGCGAACACGAGGTTTGTCATAGACCTTCAAAACAGACAACGAATCGAGAAAATGTTTTATCAGCACTTCTTCTGGATCGGTTATCGCGGTGAGGTTCATACGAGTGTTCCAATCTAGCAGTTCCTGCCGGTAACTCAGAAACCGTGCTAAGGCAGTCCCTTCTCGCCTATCTGCTGCTAAGACAAACACATGTAGCATTTCAGCAAATGTATCCAGCGCATCATTGCCCATTGGGTAACCTTCCATGCTTTCCTTAGTGATAGTCCCATTGTATCAGTTTTTTCTCGAAATGGTGCAATCCATGAACGGAATATAGGCCATTGCTGAGGTGTATGAATTATGCCCTGGATGATGTCATTGTGTACATGTACTATGGACACAAACGTGAGCATAATGCTCAAATCGCTGCTTTTCGCGACCGTTTGTAATAAGTGAAGTCTCGAGGAGGCGACCGCAAGCGATCGCCCTCTCGAGACTTCACTCCTCATTTCTATCAGAGCTGTCATTCACCAACAGAGCCCTCAAGGGGTGAGAGTATCAGTTACGAGACGAACTTCCTCTTACTATTCAGATAATCGACCAACAGGTATTCGCCCAGGTTGTTCTTATCCGCGTAGAATGTGCGCCCGTGGTTAATCTGCGACATCTGGTTCACAAAAGCAATCATCCAGTTATCATCCTCCAACATAAAGGTATTGATGGTAATGCCCTCGCGGGTACAACGCTGTGCTTCCAGCAGCGTTTGCTGCTCGGCCAGGTGGTTGTAAGGCCAGTTAAAACGCCACTCGCCATCTTCGTACCAAACAGTTGGACCTCCATCGGTGATCATGATGATCTGCTTGTTCACGCCGCGGTGACGCGCCAGGAGCTGTCGCGAGAGCATCAAGCCGTGCGCCATATTCGTGCCCTGCTGATTATCAAGAGTACTCATCTCGATTAACTCATTGGGCTTAAATTCCTGAGCAATACGTGAAAATCCCACGATATAAAGGTTGTCACGTGGAAACTGCGAGCGTATCAGGCTCTCTAACGCGACTGCCACCTTCTTCGCTGCTGGTTGACAGCCATTGTAAATCATACTCAGGCTCATATCGATCATCAGCACGGTAGATGATTGGGTTGTAAACTCGGTGCGATAGACTTCAAAATCTTCTTTTTGCAGTCCAACAGGTGTACCCGTTCCACGACGGTGCAGCGCATTCATCAGCGTCTTTTCCAGGTCGAGCAGGAAAGGATCGCCGAATTGATAGGCTTTACTCTCATCGGTACGCTCACCGCCTACTCCCCTGAAAGGACTGACATGGCGACCGAAGCCATCGCGCTTGAGTTTGTTAAAGATATCCTGGAGAGCCTTCTGGCCAATTTTACGGATGCCGCGAGCCGTTAACTCCCAACGTTTGCCCCGTTTCTGGATATAGCCCGCCTCTTCAAGCATCTTCATCAGTTCTTTTAACTGCTCAACCGACTGGAATTCCTCGTCACCGAGTAGTTCTTTTACCTTCTCGCTGTCGATCGCCTCCAGGTTATCCATGCGACGAGCTTCACTAAACTGATCTTCAAGTCCCTCCATCTGCTGCAAACGACTCATCATGCGCATTGCTTCATTAAAAGGCAGAGACTCGTCGCCGCGAAAGTTGAAACGCGTGCGCATCCCCTCTGTTGGTGCTACAGCCTCAAGATTCTGCGCCAGTTCCATCATGTCTACGCGGATGCGATCATCTCCCATGAGCTGTTCCATGAGATTCTGTAGCTCTTCTCGTTGCTCTGGTGAAAGATTATCCATGATCCCCTGCATCGCCGCCATCTGTTGCTGCATCTGCTCGATCAGATCATCCAGCGAATTGACACCTGGAAAATACTCGCCGTGCTTCTGCATAAACGCGTCGAAATCAGGCTCTTTGCCTTCCTGACGCTCGCGTAGCATTTTATTCAGGTCGCGAATCATTTCGCGCATCTTAGCGATATCTTCGGGGGTCATGTTCTGTAGCGATTGCTGCATTCCCTGGAAGAACTGCTGCATCATTTGCTGTTGCAGGCTATCCATCAGTTCTTTGAATTTTTCCCGCGCCTGGTCGTCCATGAAATCATATTCAGAAAGGCCTTTGACCTGGCCTGGGATATCCTCAGGCAGTTTATCAAGGTAATCCTGCTTGCGTTTGGCAATTATCTCAAGCATTTTGCGTTTCTGTTCAGGTGTGAGATCGTCATCATTCTCGCCAGCAGGCTGGCCTGCCTGACCCTTCTGCCCTGCTTGATCCTGCTGATGCTGGCCCCCTGATGGCTGCTGTTGGCCTTCCTGTCCCTGCGCTCCAGCTTCAGGTTGTTGACCTGCTTGTTGAGTCTCCTGCGGGCCTGACTGTTCCCCGTCCAGGCGTCGCTGGATGCCCTCGCGCTCAAGTTGCTTGATCTCTTCAAGCTTCTCACGCAAATCATCCATCACGCCAGAGGCCATATTGTAGCGATTGAGTTGTTGATTGCGCTGCTCACGCATGCGCTCCATCAACTCCCGCAGGCCCATGGTACGGCGTCCATCATCGCTCCGCATACCATCCTGCATCAGGCGTTTAAGCGCCTGCTGCAGGTTCCCACTTTCCATGTAATCATCCGAAAGCGCCTTCAGAATGTCATCAGCATCGAGTCCCTCGATCTGCTGCGTACCATCCCAGCGCGAATATCCATAGCGGTTCTTAAAAAAGCGTTCGAACATGGTAGTGTTCCTTTAGCGTCGATAGCGTATCTTACCACTGACTTCATCCTTATTAAGACGCCGATTCAGATGCAAACCTTCGAGTATGAACTCGATACTTGACGCGATACTGGCAGGACTACCACGTCCATTCAACTTATCGATGGCTTTGCTCAGGCCACCCACCTTTGAAAGCTGGTTTACGTACTCCATAGAGGGCATATCGTCACCCACATGTACGCTCAAACCCCGCTCAAATCCCGCGACCAACTGCTCGAATTCGCGGTTCTCAAAGTATTCGCCAAAGACGCTGAGCACGGCAGCGTTGATAAGTTTCTGTACAACCCGATCTTCTTTGATATCACCGACCGTATCAAGCTCAATCTTGCCACAGGTGGAGGCAAATATGGCCGACAGATCGCTGATACGCGGTGCCACATTTCGCTCTTTGAGCCGCAGAGCGCGTCGGCTAGCGCTGCTGAGCACATTCTCAAAGTTCGAAACAGACACACGCACACTAACGCCCGAACGCTGGCTGATATCGTTGCTACGCCTGGCCAGTTGAGTAATCTCGGCAATCACTTCCTTCATAAACTGCGGGAAAATGATTTCCAATCCCTCAGTAATAAAGTGATTGCTTTCAGATTCCATAATTTGAATCTCATGCTCCACTGTACGCGGATAGTGTGTGCGAATTTCAGAACCAACACGGTCCTTCAACGGCGTGATGATTCGACCGCGGTTAGTATAGTCTTCCGGGTTGGCACTGGCGACGACATATACATCTAATGGCAGGCGGATTTTATAGCCACGGATCTGGACATCGCGCTCTTCCATGATATTCAGCAGACCTACCTGAATACGTTCAGCCAGGTCTGGTAGTTCGTTTATACAGAAAATCCCACGATTTGTTCGTGGAATCATGCCATAGTGAATCGTCAGCTCATCCGAGAGATAGCGGCCCTCCGCCACGCGCACAGGGTCAACCTCGCCCACGAGATCTGAGATGGTGATATCAGGGGTCGCGAGTTTTTCACCGTAACGCTTATCGCGTGACAACCAGTCAATCTCTACATCATCGCCACGTTCCTCTACTTTGTCGCGGCACGCCTTACAAATAGGCTCATAAGGATTATCATTGATTTCACAGCCAGCAATAACCGGCACCACATCATCTAACAAGTTGACGAGATTCCGTGCCATACGTGTCTTTGCCTGGCCACGTTCGCCAAGGAAAATGATATCTTGTCCGGAGAGAATGGCGTTTTCTATCTGTGGAATGACAGTCTCTTCATAGCCTATAATGCCGGGGAACAACTCTTCCCCTTTGCGAATCTTTTGGATGAGATTTTTCCGCAACTCTTCTTTGACAGAAAGCAACCTATATCCACTTTCACGCAACTCGTTAATAGTGCGTGGTCGAGTAGTAATGGTCATTCGGTTTTGTGCTACCTTTCTTGGGGCCTGGTTTAGTGGAATGCATGTGTGGGACAGGGGACAGGCAACCAATCCTACATGTTCCCACTGTACCATCTACGGGTGGAACCATCTTGATTTTACCGCTTCAAAGGATAAAACGCAAGGGTTATGCAACCGCAACTTAGTTTTATGTCACATGAAAAATAGCAATAATCTTCCTTGCTTGAACTAACTAAATCGCTATGCTACACTATATACTAATCAGCCCCACCTCTATAGCAGTTGCGGGCTAATGGAAACTATTGGATGAATGACTTTCCTCCCGAAGGAATATACATACTATGACACAGGAAGCGGCAACATCTGAAATATCAAATCAGGCTCATGGAGATGAGCAAAACCACGGGGGAAGCTTACTCGGGCCTCTCCTTTGCTGGGCAGTCGTCTTTGCTGATATCGGTACTTCAGTCTATTACGTTCCAGGCATTCTCTATGGCACCGTGGGGCCTTTAGCTGGTTTCTTTGTCTTTTTAACAATGTCGGTATTTGTTTTATTGACATTGAAATATGCAGAGGTGACATATCGTTTCCCTCAAGGTGGCGGTGTCGTTACCGTAGCAGCGCAAGCCATGAATCACTGGGTTGGAGCGCTTGGAGGAATGTTTAT
>DMFQ01000315.1:6616-7019 GCA_003450555.1 Ktedonobacter sp. | reverse complement strand
CGCTTGGAGGAATGTTTATTCTGGTGGATTACTTCCTCACAGCCGCCATAAGCTGCCTTTCGGGGATGCTCTACCTGAGCGTTGTTTTTCCAGCCATCGGCCCACTCGCTCTATGGATTACCATCGGCGTGCTTATTTTACTAGGCATTCTGAACTGGGTAGGTATCAGCGAAAGCGCAAAGGTGAGCTTGGTAGGAGCAGTCATCGCCTTTTTCAGTGATATTGCCATTCTTGTCATGGTCTTTACCCATATCTCGCTCCCATACTTTTTTTCGCTCATTCCCACCATGCTTGCTAACCACTCACTCACACCCCTGTCTATTCTTATTGGCTTTGCTGGCTCATTTCTGGCTTTCTCAGGCCTCGAGAGCATCTCGCAACTTTCTCCAGTCATGAAAACGCC
>DMFQ01000315.1:0-6516 GCA_003450555.1 Ktedonobacter sp. | reverse complement strand
CTTTCTCCAGTCATGAAAACGCCACGCAAGAAGGTTGCCAGTATGGCGCTCTTACTCGTGGTGCTCACGATTGGGTTGACTAGCCCGCTCTTGACGATCCTTTCAACGTTATTACAGCCAAAGGAGGCAGCCGATCTAAATCTTTCTACCCAGCTTATTTCACTGCTCGCTGGGCATTGGGGCAGTGTCTTTTTGCAGACAGAGGTTGCAATTAGCGCCAGTGCACTCCTGGTCTTTGCCAGCAATACAGCCATTATCGGGGCTTATCACGTGTTCATGGCGCTGTCTCGGATGGAGTTCTTTCCGGCTATTGTTCTCCAACGTAACAAGCTACGAGGCACACCCCACTATTCGATAGCCCTGGCCACCGCTATTCCCATCGCAGTACTACTCCTGGTCAAAGGCAATATCACCACCCTCGGGGACATGTACGCCTTTGGTTTATTAGGCGCATTTACCTTGACATGTCTGGGCCTGGACTTGGTGCGCTACCGCGAACGAAAGGCGATTCGCGCCAAAAGATATCAGCCATCCGCAGTTCAGACAGACAATGGAAACGAATCATTACCTGCCCACGAGGACCTCGAGACCACTTCACTATCCACTCGTCAGCAAGACACATTGAATCGAGACACCTTTGCGGGGATATCTCAGAGGCAAGACACAGTTTCTACTCAAACCAATCAGTCACCAAAGATTAGCCTGTGGTCTACTATTGATTTCTGGCTCGGTATCCTGACAACCGCGTTAGTCATGATTGCCTGGTCGACCAATTTAGTCTATAAGCCACTTGCGACTGCCTTTGGTGGAAGTGTAGCAAGCGTTGGCATGCTTGTGGCCTACGTCAACTATATGCAACACAAGCGCGGAGGACGTACACCTGTCATGATTACAGGTGTTGAGGGAAGATTGCCAGGCTCTATACTGGCAGTACTCACCAATAGGAATGGGCATAACGAAGCGGTTATACGTACAGCCATCACTAACGCTGAAGGACACCCTGTAGTGTTTCTCTACGTAACCGATCGGAAACCCCAAACAACCCGCACACCTAGTATGTTCGAAGTGGTTGACCCGTACCTGGATGATCTACAGGCCAAAGAGTACTTTGGTAAAGCCGAAAATCTGGCGCAAAAAGCAAAGATCTCCCGCAGGTTCGTCTATCGACAACAGGAGCCAGGGACGGTATCGCGCGTATGGCAAGCAGTACACCCCCGCGACACCGTGATAGCGGCAGAGAACGCTTCAGAGTGTGAAGATATCAACCCGGATCGCATCCGCTATGAACTCACATCGAGCGGCAAAGTAGCCCATATGCTCAAACACTGGTAAAAGAGCGGTGTAACGCATCCTCAGGAGGCGTGTGTTGCTTCTTTTCTCAGAGGAGTGATCGACTGCATTTAGTCCTCGCTACTGAAACGATAACCTACGCCCGATATGGTAAGAATGAAGCGTGGATGGGCTGGGTCCGGTTCAATTTTGCGGCGCAACTGTCCAATATAAACATGAAGATAATGGGATTCAGTTCCATAACCGGTACCCCACACCTGGGAAAGTAACATATGGCGTGTCATGATTTTGCCACGATTCTTTATCAGCGCTTTGAGTAAATCGTACTCAGTAGGAGTGAGCTTCACCTCCTGCCCATTGATCTGTACCAGTCGCTGCGCAAAATCAACTTTCAGAGGACCAGATGTAAAACTAGGTTCTGTACCAGCTTGCGTCTGTGCACTATGGCGCAGCGCCACTCGAATTCGCGCCAGCACTTCATCCATACCGAAAGGTTTGGGCACGTAGTCGTCAGCACCTAGATCTAGAGCCTGCACCTTATCGCGTTCGGCATCTTTGACCGAGAGCACGATGATAGGCAAATTCGACTGTTCACGTACCCTTTTGCAGACCTCTAAGCCACTGATCCCCGGTAATCCCAGGTCGAGCAACATGAGATCTGGCCGGTAATGACTGATAGCCTCAAGAGCATCTTCACCATTACTCGCGGTAAATACCTCAAAACCATGTGCCGTCAAGCTGCGCTGCAATGCACGCATAATCTCAACTTCATCGTCAACCACCAGAATCCGTGCACCACTCTTAGTCATTTGTTTCTACCCTCGTCTTCCTTACTGGTAATGTGAAACGAAATACTGCTCCCCCACCCTCCCGATTTTCCGCCCAGATATGCCCACCGTGAGCTTCAACCAATCCCTTACAAACCGCCAGACCCAGTCCAGAACCCGTAGTCCGTTGAGTACCGAGCACCCGGTAGAATTTGTCAAAGATCCGTTCCAGGTCGACAGGGGGAACTCCTGGTCCACGATCAGCCACGCTAATTACCATCTGTTCGCCCTCGAGGCGTGCCCTTACCTTGATAGGCGAAGCTGGCAACGTGTAGCGCACCGCGTTCTCAATGAGATTTGTCAATACCTGATCCATCTGCAAATAATCCAACTCTACCGGTGGCAAATCAGCAGGGAGATCCGTCACTAGAGTCCGATCTTGTAAAACTGGCTGCATATGACCTAGTACATCATGAATTAATTCATCAACAGGATACCACTCCTTTTCAGGTTTGAGCGCCCCTCCTTCGATGCGAGACATATCTAGCAAATTCCCCACCAGGCGATTGAGCCGATCAGCTTCATGCTCAATCGCTTCGGCAAAGCTGTGCCGCGCTTCCTCATCCCACTGTACATCTGCTTGAAGCAAACTGCTGGCAGCGGCTTTAATTGAGGAGAGAGGTGTTTTAAGATCATGCGAGATAGAGGATAAAAGTGCTGCGCGCAACGCATCCGTACGCTGCAATAGCTCAATTTGTAGGCTCTCATTGCGGAGTCGCGCGCGCTCAATCACCGATGTAGCCTGTTCAAGAAATGTCCAGAAAAAGGCGGTACTGGGGTTTGTTCTCTCCCAATCTACACCCAGGCTCTTTTCATGGGTAAAATGCCGTGGATCATCTTCTAACTGGAGTCGCAAGACGCCGATTACTTTCGTCCCCAGTGTCAATGGGATCATACGCAAATAGCGGCGTACCTCGTGAAGAGAAACCGTACTACGCACTATCGCGCGCGGAGCATAACCAGTAGATTGTTGAGGCGCTAGCGAGACATCGTGTAGTTCCACCGTTTGAGCCTGTTTCATCACCCATGAAGCCGTTGCTTCCTCGTCAGGTGAAAGCACGAGTTGCTCTCCTGAGCTTATTGCATTGGCCCGGACCGTCAGTTTCCCGCTGGCATCAGGAAGTAATATGGTACAATCACGTACGCCCCAGGAGGAGAATACATCCACAACAGAGTGTACCACCACGCTCAGTTGACGTTCCAACTCCTCTTCATTATTCGTAGCGCGTACTAATTCATACAGTATACGTGTCTCACGCGCCTGGCGGCTCGCTTGCTCAGCACGATGGTGTAGCGCCGAGGCTAGTTGACCCGTAATAATTGCCGTTGCCAAAAAAACAAAGAGAGCGATCCATTCTTCAGGTTTGGCAATAGTCAGAGTGTAAAGAGGCTGTATAAGAAAAAAATCGAAGGAGAAAAAGGCTACCAGTGCAGAAAGAACAGCTGCAAAGAGTCCACGTGTGCTTCCCAGGGCCAACACCAGTAGTAAGTAAGTCAGAGAGATATTCGGGATACTGGGGTAGAGCCGCAGTGCAAATAAAAGGACCGTTATCAGCAAGGAACCCGATATCGCCAATATGCTATCAATAAGATACCGTCTCCAAAGTGGCCCCTCGCGCGCTTCCACCGAGGGTATGCGTTCTAACTTGCTCATCGTTTTCCTTAGTGCCCTTGTCCCATATGACTCCGCCAACAGAACTATAGGATAGGTAGACAGTTAGACAACACGTGATGACATTAGCATAGGAGATAGGAATACCTACTGTCAATAGGAACAGATAAAATTCATATTGACTCTATCCTTGCACAAAGCTATACTTTCTCTCATGAAACACCAGCGTTTTTTCATCCTGCTACTCCTGATCTTCACTGTCAGCACGGTGGGATGCAGCCCAGGGCATGTCGGCGGCAACGAAATTGCGTTTCTACGCGATGGTCACCTGTGGACAATCGACCCTGATGGCGCCAATGCTTTCGCGGTCTTTGCCGACAACAACACTCCTGTTGTTGGCTATAGTTGGTCGCCAACTCACCAGATTCTTTCCTTCCGCACGCTCGATGCCGATTTCGCTAAAACCTCCGCAGCCAAACACCTCTCGAGCAATCCAATCACCTCGTTACCAGGCGATTTGCCAAGTACCCTGAATACGATAGGTATTGATGGTGGTTCTCCCATCCCTATTATCTTCTCTAACACCGTGCTGCGAAATAGCAACGCCTGGTGGAATACGACGGGTAGCCGTTTGATCTACCGGGAAGAAATAACAGCGGCAACCCCTTCTCCCAATGAGGTATTCTGGTGGGTATCGCAAAACGATCAGCCCGGCGGTATCGCTCGTAAGCTACTTCCCAATTCGTTCTCTATACCTTCTATAGCACCAGACAATTCACTGGCCCTGGGAATCTCAAAGCAGGGATTATTCACCAGCACATTGAACGGAACTGACGTACACTATATCTCTCATAGTATCCTCCCTGGGCATCCACTCTTTGCCACCCTGGAACGCGCACTCTGGCAGCCAGCGCACGATCATCCAAAAATCCTTTACGCTCTCGAAAGCTCGGTTCCTCCCCAACAGGGAGCATCAAATACTGGCTCTATCACAGTTAAACTTATCCTCAACGACTTACATGGTCATACGACCGCACTCGCCGCGTGTACCTGCACCCAATTTGCCTGGGCTCCCGATGGTAATCATATTATCTATAGTAACGGACCAACCTCTACTATATACAATCTGAACGATGGCTCCTCGTTCTCCATAGATGGCGAAGATGGAAGCATTCCTTACTGGTCACCCGATAGCCTGTTTCTACTCCTCGATGGTTTACATTCTCTTGTCCTCGTCCAGGTCAATAGCCAGCGAAAACAGCTTTTGCTGCATGATTCCATTGCATTTACTGGAATAGTCTCATCTTCTGCTGCTATCCCCGGTGTAAATGCTCTGCTCCAACCCATTTCGAATAGCCTGTGGGCAGACGATAGCCGCCATTTTCTTTTTTCGACGCGTGGACGCACCCACTGGTTGGGAAAAGATTTGCCTTCTGGTAGTGGACTCTATACACTGTCCATCGATAGCCATGGAGAGCCACAAGGTGATCCCCTCCTGGTCGACTCGGGAAACGATACACAGGCTGGATGGAGCTATGAGGATCCCAATACCTCTTTTTTGTTCTAACAGTTCACCTGATCAACATAATCAGTAGCCTGACAGCAAAAAATTGTGTACAATGGTGAAAAGTATTTTTAGACCAGATCAGGAAGGAAGGCTTCGAGGTCAATGAGTAAAAAGGAACTCACAGGTTTGCCGTCAAACGTTGGAGATAAAGACGAAATGGATGGTGAAGAATACGACGACATGGAACTACTCGAGCGACTAGAAACAGTGCGTGAGGATATGGAAGACCTGGGAGTTACCTCCCTCGCGGAAGTCATTCAGCGTATTGAAGAGATGCACAAACAGTTGGATAGTAAATAAGGAAGAGTGGTTCATATCAGGACGCTCAATGAAACCTGAAGCCGAACCACACTTCCCCCTTGTTGGTAATCCTCTCGCTATGCACCGCCCAGGTACGCCTGCCGTACAAGGTCATTCGTCAGAAGGTTTTTAGCAGTATCGCTCAGCACAATCTTTCCGGTCTGCAGCACATAGCCGCGATCAGCCAGGCTCAATGCCATAGAAGCATTCTGCTCAACCAAAAAGATCGTCACGCCTTCATCTCGAATACGCTGGACGGTATTGAATACTGTTTCAACAAGAATGGGTGAGAGTCCCATTGATGGCTCATCCATGCACATCATTTTGGGACGAGACATCATCGCGCGCCCCATTGCCAACATCTGCTGCTCACCACCGGACATAGTACCTGCAACCTGCTTTAATCGCTCCTTGATCCGCGGGAAGATTTGGCAAACGTGATCGATGTCTTCCCTTATTTCGGTTCGATTATGGCGGGAAAAGGCCCCCATCTCAAGGTTTTCCAACACCGTCATCCGCGAAAAGATACGTCGCGCCTCTGGCACAAGTGCCATCCCCAAACGCACGATATCTCCCGGCAGTTTTCGCTCAATAGGCTGCCCCTCGAATTCCACTGACCCTTTACGCGGTCGCACCAGGCCAAAAATCGTCTTCATTGTTGTCGTCTTACCGGCAGCATTGGCTCCCAACAAGCAGACAATTTCGCCTTTGTTCACTTCGAGCGTAACATCTCTCAACACCTGGCTCGGGCCATAAAACGTATCTACATTTGTCAGTCGCAACATTACAAACCTCGTTTAGATTCCCTGTTACATCCTCTCCCTAAAGTAGAGGATAGATCTGCTCTCCGCCAGTTACGCCGGAGCGCCCCCCTCTGTTGGAGCACTCTGTCCGTCAGTTTTAGCTGTACCAAGATAGGC
>DMFQ01000107.1 GCA_003450555.1 Ktedonobacter sp. | reverse complement strand
GGGGTCATAACATTTTTTCGTACACGTTTCCCCGCTAAGGCTTGCCAGAGCGAAAAGAAGCCCGAATCGTTCCCGCTAAGCCAAAATAATGCCAGCTACGACCGTTGCCCACGAAGCTTGCGTTTGTTGATGTAGGTGTTGAGGGCGAGGTGGTTCTTGTATCCAAGGAGCAAGGCGATTTTGCGCACCGAGAGTCCCAGCTTGAGGAGATCCTTGATCCGCTCCAGGTCTGCGTCAAACTTACTTTTCTGAATAGTGCCTTTTGGCTTCCCCAACGTGATGCCCTGCTGCTTTTTCGCAGCGAGGGCTTCTTTGGTTCGCAAGCTTATGAGATCGCGCTCCAACTCTGCAAAAAGCGAAAAGAGGGTGATCACAATTTTGGAGGTCATATCGTGCTGGGAAATATCCAGGTTTTGTTTGAGAATGATCACTCGGATATTGCGGGCAACCAGCTCGTTTACAAGAGCAATGACTTCAGCCGTGCTGCGACCCAGGCGTGAAAGCTCAGTAACCACCAGGGTATCGGTGTCGGTCAGCATCTGCAGGACTTCCTCGATGCGTCGCTGTTTGCTGGTTTTGCGCGAGGAGATGGTGATCTCGACAAACGCATCCACTTTCACCTCTTTTTTGTGAGCCCACTCCAGGATCTCCAATTTCTGGTTGTTCAAATCCTGTTTGTCTGTCGAGGTTCTGATATAGGCGATAATCTGAGGTAGGACTAGGATCACTGCGAAAATCTATCACAAGCATTTTATCTTATGAGTGGTTTTTGCAGTGATCCTAGTCCTACCTCAACTTATGTAGATCAGGAGCTGGCTCAGTATCGAAGTAGCAGGGGGATTGCCCTCGTTCATCAATGAAATACTGGCTCAGATGCAGGTAGCGTGTGTTGCCCGTCACTCGATAGAGCTTGACCAATGCAAGCTCTATCTCCTCATGCCCGCAGTAGCCGCGTTTCTTTCCAGCTTCTCTCCCAAAGACCGTATCAATATAGTCGGCATAACGGCAGACGACATCCAGCAGTTTAGATTTGCCGGTTGCCTGGAAGTGCGCCACTCCTGCCTCGATCATATGCCCTGCACAGTAGAGTTCGTGCCCATGCCGGAGATTCGTCCATCTCTTGTCCGGCTCGACAATGGTATAGTGCGGATTGAGGTAGCCATCCGGCTGCTGTGCAGAAGCGATCAACGCAATCACCTCATCGAGAAGGCCATCAAGCGTTGAATCAGGATGTACTGCCAGGCTATAACTGGCAGCTTCTATCCATTTTGCGACGTCCGAGTCCCAAAACTGGTGAGGCGCTTTCTCCCGTCCAGGCTTCCAT
Organism: Ktedonobacter sp.; assembly: GCA_003450555.1. Taxonomy (GTDB): domain Bacteria; phylum Chloroflexota; class Ktedonobacteria; order Ktedonobacterales; family Ktedonobacteraceae; genus UBA11361. The sequence goes on along the minus strand of DMFQ01000107.1, from coordinate 2,220 downwards.
TGCAGAGTATACGCGTCGACGCACCCGGTCTTTTTGAGCATTGTGAAAATGTGCGGTATCGTCTTTTCTCGATTGACCCGTAAGCGTGGCGCCCAAAAAGTATCCTCTATTGTTACCCTTGTAAAGGGCACAGGATCAAAGATTCGATAGGCAGTATTCTTCACGCTGAACGCTTCCTTTCATGACACCCATTAGCGGACGTTTGTATGTACATTTATCTGCAAAAGCTCATCTCGGAAACTGCCTGTGGTACAGATCCGCGTATTTTCCATTGCGTGCCAGCAATTCTTCGTGAGTGCCGCTCTCGGCAATTTGTCCTTTGTCTATGACGATGACTTTGGTGGCGTCGCGGATAGTCGAGAGACGGTGCGCAATGACGAACGAGGTGCGCCCCTTGAGTAATCTTTTGAGGGCCTCCTGGATGAGTTCCTCTGTACGGGTATCTATGCTGGACGTCGCCTCGTCGAGAATGAGTATGCGCGTGCCGGCAAGAACGGTACGGGCAAAGGCCAGAAGCTGGCGTTGACCCTGGCTCAGACCGGAGCCGCGCTCACCTAAAATGGTCTTGTACCCTTGTGGTAACGTCATGATGAAGTCGTGGGCGCTGGCGGTTTTTGCCGCCGCCTCAACCTCTTCGTCGGTGGCATCGAGCCGCCCATAGCGAAGGTTGTCGGCGACACTGCCGGAGAAAAGGTACGTGTCCTGTTGGACCAACCCGATTTGCTTGCGCAAGCTTGCCAGTGTCACATCGTGGACATTGTAGCCGTCAATCGTCACTTTGCCACTGGTGACATCGTAGAAGCGCGGTATCAGGCTAATCAGGGTGGATTTTCCTGCGCCGGTCTCGCCGACAAAAGCGATGGTCTGTCCCGGTTCGACGGTGAGGTTGATGTCGCGCAGCACAAAGTCGGGTTTTGCGTCGTCAGCGTTATAGGCAAAGTTCACGTGATCGAAGACAACGCGCCCGACTACCGGTGGTAGCGGTTGCGCTCCTGGAACATCTTTTTGTTCCACTGGCTCGTCCACCAGTTGAAAGATGCGCTCTGTACCGGCTACGGCACTCTGCACCTGCGTATAAATGTTGCTGATAATTTGGATGGGGCGGAAGAACTGCTGGACATAGAGGAAGAAGGCGACCACGGTACCAACCGGTATCTGATGATTGATGGCGAGCCAGCCGCCAAAACCCGCGACAATTGCCGTTGCGAGGGTACTCAATAGGTCAATTGTCGGTGTGAAGGCGGAGGTGATGGCGACAGCTCGTACATTGACATCGCGGTTAGCGGCGTTATGTTCGGCGAAATGCTCAATGTTGGCCTCGGTGCGGTTATAGGCTTGCGCTACGCGGATGCCTGTCAACTCCTCTTCCAGTTCCGAGGAGACGATACCGATAACGGCGCGAGTCTGCCGGAAGGTGACACGTGATCGCCGCGCGAAGATGACCGTGATCCATATCATGATGGGCAGAACGATGAAACTTACAAGTGCCAACGGAATACTTAGCACAATCATCGCCACCACAATACCGACCAGTGAGAAGACGCTGCCGATAACCTGCGTCAATCCCTGGCTGAGCAACTGGTTGATGGTGTTGATATCGTTGAGCAGGCGCGACATGAGATCGCCCGCCTTGTGCTTGTCGAAATAGGCGATGGAGAGCGCCTCCACTTTGTCGAATATCTGAGCCCGTAGTTCTGAGAGGAAGCGTTGCCCTATCGAGCTAATCAGGTAGATTTGTCCGCCTTGCGCGACCAGTCCCACGATATAAATACCCAACAGGAGTAGCATAGTGCGGGCCAGGCCGTTATGATCTTTGCCTACGATGTAGAAGTCAATGGCTTGCCCAATCAGCGCCGGTCCTGCTGCTTGCACAAGTGCGGTGACAACGACCAGGACAAATGCGAAGCTAAGTTGCAGGCGGAATGGGGCAAGATAGGGTAGTAAGCGTTTCAATACCGCGCCGCTGCTGGTACGCTTTTCATTGCTGTTGCTTGCGCCGCTTGCCGGGCCGTAGACATGTACCTTGTCTGTTGTTATGCGTTGTGCCATAGTTCACTTTTTGTTCTATGCGACGGTTGCCACTTGTTGGTCGTTCATGAGCTGCGACTCGAGCAGCTCGCAGTAGAGGCAGCTCGTTTGTTGCAATGCTTCGTGCGTTCCCTGTGCGACGAGATGACCTGCCATCTATGAGCAGAATTTTGCCGGCATTACGCACGGTGC
>DMFQ01000239.1:3638-4188 GCA_003450555.1 Ktedonobacter sp. | reverse complement strand
GGGCAAGCCCTACCCGTACATTTCTAAGCTCTATTTGAGCAATTTGGGGAGGGTGGGGAGGATGAAGTGGGGGATGAGAGATTGGATTTCTTGCGTTTGATGGGGTTTTTGCGAGCGGCTTCGGTGGATGCGATTGTGACGACGACGAGATCCAGGGTTGGGATGATGTAGATGAGTCTGCAGCCGTTGCCGGAGGCGAGGAAGGCGGGGTGGTTTTCGTGTTGGGTGACCCACCATAGGTACCCGTAGGGGAGATTTACGGGAGGGCCGACGTTGTTTTGTGGTGGTTTTTCTTATATAGTTGGTTGGAATGAGCTGTTTTCCGTTCCATTGGCCGTCGTTGAGGTAGAGGTAGCCGAATTTGGCCATTTCACGCGCTTTCAGATGAAGGCCAAAGCTTCCTGTACTGTAGCCCTGGGGTCTACTTTCCACAGATAGCCATCTTTTTCATCCCAGAGAGCATCACCATACCAGGGGTGCTGCCCCTTTGGATCGGTTTGCCAGACGAAACGCGCGGATGCTTCTGGCGGGATGACTCATGCTTTGGACG
>DMFQ01000239.1:1914-3480 GCA_003450555.1 Ktedonobacter sp. | reverse complement strand
GTGAGTAGGAGTTATGGGGGTTGTAATGAAGGAATGTGCGTCTCCTCTGTTATAATGAGACGAAGTAGTTGGAGAGTTTGGGGTGACGGGTAGTTATCTATCAACCAAGGGCTATAACTGTACATGGCAAATGTCAAGAAAAATCCCACATGGCAAGCTATGAATGCGGGTATGCCGCCACAGCAAAAGAGACAGCGCGGCGTGCCGGGTAATAGTGCTTTTAAAAAATATACGATGTTGTTTTTTGTCCTGGCCTTGCTACTTTTTACGAGCTGGGAAGTATTTCTGTATGTCAATGATAATTTCTTGAATTCCGCGGCGGCTCGGAATGCGAAGCCAGCGGTGGTGAGTAGCACTACGCATCTTTTTGAAAATGAAAATAATATCGTCTCCAGGCGGTCAACGCAGACACCGGTCCGCTACAAACGCCCCGATTTCGAGGCGGGCATTGTTTTTCCACAGTGGTCTGCAGATGGGTATGGGGCAAGTTGGCAACAGCAGTTGCCAACGATAAAGACGCAGTCTGGGGCGCGGTGGATGGAGATGACGGTCTTTTTATCGCAGGCCGCGCCGAATTCGACAGAGGTGAGAACGAATCAGAGTAGCCCTACGGTGCAGTCGTTTGCCGATGGAGTAAAGGCCGCGCATGACCAGGGCTATCATGTTTTTGTAGTGCCATTGATGGGGGTTGATTCTCCCGCGGGCCAGTGGGCAGGGACGATTCAATTCTCAAACTATCAGGATGAGGCGCAGTGGTTCGATAGTTACTGGAAGACATTTCAGCCCTATGTTGCTGCCGCGGCGCAGAATGGAGCAGACCAGGTGGCCATCGGCACCGAACTTGTGTGGCTCCAGCAGTCCGCCACCAGCCGATTTATGGAATACTTTGATCGCGCGCGTACATAGTGTTTTCCCCGGCAAACTGACGTACGATATGAACTGGTCATCACTCGATCAAGCGCCGCCCAGCTGGATGAGCAATGCGCAACTTGAGGTGATCGGCGTTTCTGAATATATCCCCCTGGTCAATGATCGCATACGCGTTGACCCGAAGGACATGCCTGGCCTCTGGAAAACAATCGTGCAAAGCGCGCTCGATAATTTCTCACTGAAGGTGAAGAAGCCCCTCATCATCTCAGAGATCGGCTATCGCAATAGTGCCGATGCTCTGTATCACTCGTGGTTACCATATTCAACAGTCTCTCCGCCCGACCCTGAGGAGCAGGCAGCGGCATGTGACGCTGCCCTTGGAAATGTCATTCCCGACCAGCATATCGCAGGTATCTTTTTCTGGGGCTGGGACGGTGTCAATGGCTTTAAGCTCTCCGGTCAGCCTGCCCTGGTGGTGCTCAATAAATGGTATACCTCGCCAAAGTCCTAGCATCACCTGACCGACTCACTCGAAACGATCTCATGGTATTAAGGGAGACTTGATGAAACACCCGAAACTGGAAGATGTAGCAACACAGAAACTGGAAATCGTAGATAGCGCAGGGGAAAGAAACAGGCGCCTGCTGATTGCGCGTTACGAGGAATGGCTCACGACGCAGACGAGGCGGAACACGC
>DMFQ01000239.1:1217-1781 GCA_003450555.1 Ktedonobacter sp. | reverse complement strand
AGTGAATATTTTCGCTCCCTTTCGATCGGAGCACTCCGCGCTGTGGGTGATGACCAGGTGGCAGAGTATCGCGCTGATCGTACTGGTGCTGAGCTGGTGTGTTGGGTTGCAATTCTTCCGCGAACAGACGCTCATTGTGACGATGACCTTCATCACGGCTCTCTATCTTGGTCACCTACTGATGAACATTGGACTATCGCTCCTCACTTTTCGACGCCCAGCGGAAGAAGGGATCGACGATGAAATCGTCACGGCCTTACGAGACGCGAACTGGCCCTATTATACGATCCTGTGTCCTCTGTACCGCGAGGCACGGGTTGTCCCTCAATTCGTGCGGGCGATGCAGGCTCTGGATTATCCACCTGAGAAATTGCAGATACTTTTCTTGACAGAGGTAGACGATGCTGAGACACGCAACGCCATCCGCAAGCTAGCGCTGCCCGCGCATTTCAAGATTGTGACTGTGCCGGATGGTACACCGCGGACGAAGCCGCGCGCGTGCAACTTTGGTTTAATGCAGGCTGTGGGCCAGTACGTCGTTATCTATGATGCCGAAGATATTCC
>DMFQ01000239.1:540-1011 GCA_003450555.1 Ktedonobacter sp. | reverse complement strand
TGCGTGCAGGCGAAGCTCAACTTTTACAATCCGTACCAGAACCTGCTGACGCGCTGGTTTACAGCGGAGTATTCGCTATGGTTTGACCTGATCCTGCCGGGATTGCAACAAGCAAAACTAGCAATTCCGCTAGGGGGGACCTCGAATCACTTCCCAACGCAGATTCTGCGTGCTTTGGGGGGCTGGGATGCCTTCAATGTGACGGAGGATTGCGACCTGGGCCTGCGCCTGTCACGTTACCAGATGGAAACGGTTGTCTTGAATTCGACGACTTATGAAGAGGCAAATTCGAAGTTCAAAAACTGGATTCGCCAGCGTTCGCGCTGGATCAAGGGCTATATGCAGACGTACCTGATCAATATGCGCCGTCCATGGCGCTATTTGCGTCCAGGCCGCTTGCGTGAATTTGCCTCGTTACAACTGGTGATTGGGGGGAAAACGGCGTTTCTTTTCCTCAATCCTTTCCTGTGG